>CAZRLM010000006.1:0-44211 GCA_964600835.1 uncultured Oscillospiraceae bacterium | reverse complement strand
GGCGAAGAACGAGGTGCAGTTCGGATAGTCGTCGGCCTTGAACGGGAGCTTCGCGTTGCGGAAACCGTCAGTGCCCAAGTTCCACGGCGTATATTGCGCGGCTTTCACGACGTTCCAGGTGTTGTCGAACACATAGAACTCCAAATACGACATCTCGCCGTCGCCTTCATACGTCGGCGTGAAGTAGACCGTCTCGCCGCTCCCGGCGGTGCAGGAGGTGCGATCAGGCGTGAGCGCCGTCACCTTCAACGGGTTGGCGTTCTTGACTTCCACCGGCGGCTTCGTCGCGGCGGTTTCGATTTCGTCCGCGAGGTCCGGGGCCTGCACAGGCGCTTCCGTGACGACGGGCGCTTCGGTCACGACAGGCGCTTCGGTCACGGCAGGCTGGGGCGCGGCAATCGTCGCGGCGGGCAGCTTGCAGCCCGCATAGGCCGCGCAGTTGTCGCCGCAGGTCGCTTCGTGCTGCTGCACCTCGGCGGCGGACATCATCGCGACGCGCTCCGCCTTGACCCACTTCTCGATCACGGACGCGCCGTCAAACACGGCCACCTGGACGGCGGTCTTGTCGTCGGTGCGCTTCGCGGCGTACACGATGGCGCTGCCGTCCAGTTTTGACGCTTCGCCCTGCAAGGCGGGGGTGTCGTAGAGCTTCGTTCCGCCACTCACCCGCGCGTAGCCCGGGACGAACACGTCCGGGGCTTCCGTGGGCGCTTCGGTCGGGGCCTCGGTCAGTGCTTCCACGGGTTCCTCGGTCAGAGCCTCCGTCGGCACTTCGACTGGCGCTTCGGTCGGCACCTCGGTCGGTGCTTCTGCGGGTTCCTCGGTCAGAGCCTCTGTCGGCACTTCGACGGGCGCTTCGGTCGGAGCCTCGGTGGGTACTTCTGCGGGTTCCTCGGTCGGCGTTTCCATCTGCGCCTCCGTGGGAGCCTCCGTCAGCACCTCGACTGGCGCTTCGGCCGATTCAATGATCGGTACTTCTGCCGTTTCGACGGGGACAATGGACGCCTCCTCTGCGAGTACGCCGGTGGGCGCGACCGCGCAGCAAAGCATCAAGAATGCCGTCAAGAGACTGAACCAGCGCTTTTGTGGCATAAAAATTTCTCCCTCCTCCAATGATGTCAAGATAAGTATAGTATAACAAAAAATGGGGGAAGGAGTCAATCAATTTTTGACTTTTTTTACTAATTAATTCGCCGCCGCGGGCAGGTAGGGCTGCGGCGCGCAGCCCAGCGCCTCGTCATAGGGCGCGAGATCGAACTCGGTGTCGATTTGGATCAGCCGCATGACCTCCTGCGCTTCCACGCCGGAGACGAGCAGCGGCTGATAGTTGCTGTCCGGATCGGTGCCGGAAATGTGGGCGGGATACAGCGTCAGGCGCTGCCCCTGATACACGCCGTCGTCCGAGAAGGTCATTTCGACCCGGGCGACGACGGCCTGCATCGCCTTGACGGTCTTGTTGCCGCCAAAGCAGAAGTTGCCCAGCGAGTAGCAGATATAGCGGTCGCGATAGGTGTCGATGCCCTGCACCACATGGGGATGATGCATGATCACCAGATCCGCGCCCGCGTCGATGACGTAGCGGGCGTAGTTTTCCTGCGCATTGGTGCGGTGCTTGCCGTACTCCTGACCCGCGTGGATGACGAACACCACCGCGTTCACGCCCTCCTGCTGCTTCAGCCGGGCGATTTCCTCCTTCGCCCAGACCTTCTTGCCGTTGAAGGCCGTCGAGTTCAGGCCGAAAAACGCAATCTTGACGCCGTCCTTCTCGAAGGTGTAGACGGTCGTGTTGCCGAACGCGCCCAGCTGCGCGGCAGTCAGGGTTTCCAGCGTCGCGTTGTAGCCCTGCTTGCCGAAATCCATCGAATGGTTGTTGGCGATGTTCGCCGCCTCGATGTTCGAGCCGGTGAGAATCTTCACAAAATCCGTCGGGCCGCGGAAGCGGAACGTTTTTTTCGTGTTCTCCTGCCGGTTGGAATCGGACAGCACGCCCTCCAGGTTGACGACGGTCAGGTCGTCCTCGGCGAAGAAGTCGCGCACGTTGGCAAAGAAATACTCGTAGCCCTTCTCCTTGGCGGCGGTATCGAAGGAAAACGCCTTGTTGCGCTTGGCCTCCTCGCTGCCCAGCGTGACGTCGCCGGTGAAGGTCATGACGACGGTTTTTTCCGCAAGCGCGGCAGGGCAGAGCAGCATCAGCAGACACAGCAGACTCAGAAATCGACGCATGGTAGCAAGCCTCCGTTTCAGTAGGTTCTTCCGTAGATTAGACGCGCGAAACGCACGTTTTGCGTGCATTACAGGGAAATTTTATCGGAATGGATTCTCTGCGCTGCCGTCGCCGGCGGTGAAGGCGAAACGATCCAGGGACAGCGTCAGCAGCGGGCGCACGCCGACGGTGGCTTCCTCGGTGGACACACCGCCGGGAAGCACCTCGCCGGTGTACCAGACGATGGCCTGACGGCCTCTCGGCAGCGGATCGGCCAGCCACCACCAGGCGCGGCCGTCGCTGTGGTGCCGCACGCCCTGCGCGACGGCGTAGGGGGTTGCGGCGCAGGTCGCGTCGGATTCGGGCAGTTCGGCCAAATCTGCCTGACTGGGCAGGGAAACCGTCGGTTCCGCCGCCGCCTCGTTGATGTCCAGCGACAAATCGGTAGGCGTGGCGGCGTTGTGGGCGTCGATCACCGCCTCGCACAGCATGGTGGCGGTGCTGTCATTGACCGTCAGCACGCGCCAGGTCAGCGGCATCGCAATTCCGCTTTCGCCGTAGGGATATGCGCCGAACACCGCGTAGGGATGCTCCGCCGCGCGCTCCCGCAGCGTCAGGTTGACGGCATAGCGCGCCTCCAGCGATTTCACCCGCGCCTCGCTGTCCAGATAGTCCTCCATCTCCCGGTAGCCGTCCAGCAGCGCCTCCGCCGTTTCGAGGGTGACGGCGCGATAGCCTTCCTCCAATTGCTGATACATCGCGCCGCGGCACATCAGCACCCGCGCCCGGGCGTCCAACGTGTCGCCCAGCGCCTCAAAGGCGGACAGCGCGTCGCTGTAAGCGCCGTCCCGGTAGAGCTGCTGGGCCTGGTCATAGGCGCGCTGCGTTATGGCCTGATCGCATTCCGCGATCAGCGCCGCACTGCCATTGTAGCCGTCCAGCGCGTCCAGCACGTCCCGCGCCTGATCGTAGTGCCCGGCGGACATCAGGCTTCGCGCGTAGTCCATCTGCCGCTCGGGAATCTCCGCGCGCAGACGCGCCGCCTCCTCCTCGCTGTGGTAGAAGGAGCCAAGGCCCGTGTAGAGGGCCAGCGCGCCGGACAGATCGTCGTCCGCTTCGAGGGCCATCGCGTCCAGATAGCGCAGGTAGCGCGGGCTGCTCTTGAAGGGGTCGACCTCGGAAAAGTTCGCGCGGGCCAGCGCCGCGTCTCCGTCCGACAGCGCGGCCAGACCGGCGCTGTACAGCGCGTATTCCGCCGAATCCTCATACTCGCCCAGCTGCTTGAACATCTCCGAGGCCATCCAGTAATCGCCGCTGCCCAGGTAGAGCTGCGCCCGCTCGTAATACGCCTGATTGGACTGGCCGCACCCGGTGAGCGTCAGCGCCGCCAGCGCCACGGCTATCGTTCGCATCGCTTTCTTCATGCCGCAAAACCTCCGCCAAACAAATTGCGATACTGTTTTGCCCATGAAGAAGGAAAATTATGAGGCGCGGCGGCGAAGCAGGCGGAGGATAGCGACGTTTTTCTCCCGCTTCCATTCCAGCAGGCACAGCGCGCAATAAATCGCCGCGCCGCACGCCGCCTCCAACAGCAGCGCGGGCCAGCCGCCGAAGGGCAGCGCGGAAGCGATCAGCCGCACGGCCACCAGCATTGCCGCGCCCAGCAGCGCGTAAACCGCGACGTGGCGCAGAAAGCGCCGATAGGGCAGCGCGCTGCGCAGAAAGCAGAACTGCACCGTCGGCACGGTCAGCTCCGCTAACAGCGTGCCGATCACCGCGCCCATCGCGCCCAGCGGCGGGATGAGCAGCGCGTTGGCGGCAAGGTTCACCGCCGCGCCGCCGCAGACGCTGAAAATCAGAATGTTGTCCCGCCCGTTGGGGAGAATCCACTGGGTGCGGACGACGTTGGCGAAGCCGATAAAAATCAGCGTGAAGGCCAGCGGAATCATCAACGGCCCGGAGGCGGTGAAGTCCGGCCCGAAGAACAGCGGCGCAAAATCGATCGCTACCGCCGCCACGCCGAAGGCCAGCGCGGATACCATGCACAATACCAGCTGCATGGACAGGTCGATGTGCGCGCGCACGCGGGCCATGTCGCCCTGCTTCATCATGCGGGACAGCTTGGGCAGCATCACCGTGCCGATGGCGGAGATGAAGCCGCTCAGGCAGTAGATGATCTTTTCCGCGTTGCCGTACAGGCCGTTTTGCGCCATGCCGCTGATGGCGCCGACCATCACCTTGTCCATCTGCCGATAGATGCTGACGGCGATGACGGCGATGGACAGCACGGCGCAGGGCTTCAGATGGCGGAGCGCGTCCCGCATCGGGACGCGGACAAGGCGCACCCGTCTACGCAGGCTTGTCCAGCAGCTCAGGCAGCCCAGCAGCGTGGCGAGCGACCACACGAAGGCGTACACCCACAGATCCTCCGGTCGGCGCACGAACAGGAACACTGCCGCCGCCGCCAGCAGTTTGACCAAAGTGTTGCGCAGTGCGATGGGCCGGAACTGATCCAGCCCCATCAGGCACCAGTCGAGGTTGACCAGGCAGCTGACGGACATCATCGTCAGGTGCAGGGCGATCGTCCGCTCCTCCCCGGCGATCAGCAGCGCGTAGACCAAATACCCCGTAAGAGCCGCGCCGGCGACCATCAGCTGCATCCGCCATAGCTCGGAGAACACGCGGTTCAGCTCCGACTGTCGTTCACGCACCCGGGCGATGGCGCGAACGCCGTAGTTTTCCAGCCCCAGCATCCCGATCAGGCAGAACACATAGCTGATTGACCAGGCGTACTCGTACAGCCCGACGCCCGCCTGTCCGACGGTGCGGGACAGATAAGGCGTCGTCACCAGCGGCAGCAGGACGGAAAACAGGCGGTAGGCGATGTTGTACAGGGCATTCTTACGTGTGCTCAAAACCGGCGCTCCCTCCTCAAAAGACTTTTTACAATATTCGCTGTCTTTTTTTCGGTTCCTTCTTGACAGCGCGTCCGCGTTTTACTATAATGCGTAAACGTAAAGTAAAAATAGGTTTACGCAAGGAGGAAGGGGAACATGAAGCGGATTCCGCTGCGGATGCTGCTTTTGTGCGCGCTGTTCGCCGCGCTGACGGCGGTGTGCACGCAAATTGCGATCCCGATCGGCGCGGTGCCGGTGACGTTGTCGCTGCTGCCGCTGCTGCTGGCCTCGGCGCTGCTGCCCTGGCGGTACGCGGGGTTGACGGCACTGGTTTACCTGCTGATGGGGCTGGTCGGGTTGCCGGTGTTCACCGGCATGGCGGGCGGCCCGGGCAAGCTGTTTGGCGTGACGGGCGGGTACATCTGGGGTTATCTGCCCTGCGCGGCGCTGTCCGGCTGGCTGATGGAAAAATGGGGCCGTTCCTTCTGGAAGCAGTGCGTCGCGATGGTACTGGGCGTGGTATCCTGCTACGCCTTCGGTACGGCGTGGTTCATGGTCACAAAGCACGCCGCGCTGTGGGCGAGCCTGACGATGTGCGTGCTGCCTTTCCTGCCGGGGGACGCGGTGAAAATCGCGCTGGCCGCTGGACTGTCATCGCGCCTGGCGGAACCGCTGCGCCGCGCGGCGGGGCGCTGAATGAAAATTTGCTGCGCGGGGCGGATCGGGCATTGACTTTCCAGGCGGAGTGTGCTATGATAACAAAGCTGTGAAAACGGCTATGCGCCTGTAGCTCAGTTGGATAGAGTGTCAGACTCCGACTCTGAAGGTCACAGGTTCGAATCCTGCCAGGCGTACATCAACGAACCCCCGCTGAGGTTGAGACTTCAGCGGGGGTTCCTTTTATATCGCCGCGCCCTGGCCGATGGCGACCGGCGGGCGGTTGCAGACCCTGTCCAGGAACATCCGGTCGTGCTCGACCAGCAGCATCGTAGGCTGGGCGGAGAGGATCAGCCCCTCGGCCTGCAGGCGGCTGAACACGTCGATATAGTTCAGCGGCTCGTCCCACACATAGAGGTGCGCCGGGACGCACAGGCTGCGCGCCAGCAGGAGCTTCTTCTTCTGCCCCTGGCTCATCCGCTCCATCGGCTGCTCAAAGAGGGAGCGGGGGCAGTCCATGTTGCGCAGGATGGCCTTGAACAGCGTTTCGTCCACGCCGCTTTCCTGTATGAAGGCGCGCAGGTCGCCGCGCAGGAAGTCCGTCTCCTGCGGCACGACGGAGACGATCAGCCCGCTGGCGACGCGCACGTCGCCGTCCAGCGCGCCGCCGCGGCCGCACAGGGCGCGCAGCACGCTGCTCTTGCCGCAGCCGTTGGGGCCGGTCAGCGCCAGTCGATCGCCCTGGCGCAGCTCGAAATGGATGCCCTTCGCGACGGTGCGCCCATCGTAGCGAACCGCGCCGTCCCAGACGCTGACGAGCACCTCCTTGGGATGGCGCAGCACGGTCAGGCGCAGGTCGCCGACTCGCTCCACGTTGTGCAGCAGGCTACTCTTTTCCTCAATCGCCAGCTCCCGGCGGCGCAGGGTGTTCGACGCCTTCTTCATCATCGCGGCGCTTTTTGCGCCGACGTAGCCCCGGTCGACGACGGCCGATACGCTCTCCGGGACGTGGAACTTGCCCTTCTCGGCGCGGTCGGCCCAAGCGGCGGCGCGGCGGGCGCTCTCCGTCAGGCGGCGGATGTCCTGCCGCAGCGTTTCATTTCGCGCCTCCTCGTAAGCGGTCTGCTGGTTCAGCCGTGCCTCGTAGGCGTCATAATCGCCCTGCATCACCCAGATGTCGCTGCGGTTAATCGCCAGCACATGGTCGACGCAGCGGTTCAAAAACGCCCGGTCATGGCTGACGAGCAGGAAGCCGTCCTTGCGGCGGAGATAGTCCGCCACCAGCTCCCGTCCATGCAGGTCAAGATGATTGGTCGGCTCGTCGATCAGCGGATACACGTCCTCCCGGGCGAACAGCGCCGCCAGCAGCGCCTTGGTCTGCTCGCCGCGGCTCAGTGTGGAAAAGGGACGGCACAGCGCGTCCTCGTCGATGCGCAGCGCGTTGGCCTCCCGCGCCAGCTGCCATTCCTGCGCTTCGGGCGCGCACTGCTGCATCACTTCCCCGGTGGACAGGGAAGGGTCGGGCACGTCGAAGGGAAAATACACCGGCTCCAGCGGCAGATCAATCGCGCCGGTATGGACATACGCGCCCGTCATCAGACGCATCAGGGTCGTTTTGCCCCGGCCGTTGCGGCCGATCAGCCCCAAGCGCCAGGACGTGTCCGCGGAAAAGGACACATGATCAAACACCGGCTCGTATCCGCCGTCATAGGTAAAGGATAAATCACGAATATTCAGCTGCATAGTGCCTCCCGGAAACGGTCGGCCGGAGAAGGGCGCGCATAAAAACAGAGCTGTTTCCAGCGCTGCGCATCAGCTGCCACAACAAACAGCGCGCTCCGTCAAAAACGGAAAACGGCTGCTTTTCCCCGGCGGGAAACGGTGGACAGCGATCAGATGCGCATCCGCGGATCAGCTCCTTTACCTGCTTGTATGGCGTGTGCCATTGCTCTTCATTATAACAGCGACGGGCCGACCTGTCAACCGGCAAATGAAAATAAGGCGGGAATCGCGTTCCTGCCTTGTTTCTGGTATGGCGATGACGCATCAAGCGCCTGTCAGGACAGCTCCTGCTCGGTGACGCATTCGGTTTTCAGCTTGCCGACGAGGAATTGCAGCGCGTCGACAACGTGCGGGCGGATGTCGCCGCCGATGAGCACATACATGATGTCGTCGCCCACGCGCAGCTCGCCCTCGTTGAGCCACACGCGGACGTAGTAGACGCCCGGCAGACGCTTCGCCTCGGCGATGGCGGCTTCGGCCTTCGCTTCGTCATACCCGAAGCGCATACCGCTCACGGGCGCGGCGTCCTCGCCGAACCGAACCTGCGCCTTGGCCGTTTCACGCACAATGCCGTTGTGGGTCAGATACATCCCGATTTGACGGGCGGAAGGATCCTGCTTGGCCTCGCGCAGCCAGGCATCCATCGAAGGAGAAGGCTTGCTCATGGATGTTCCTCCGTTTTTCATGGCGTCGGCTTGTCCGCCGGACATTGTGCGCAATGGCCGGTGTCTGATTGTCTGACCAAACGATACGTTACACCAGCCGGATCCCGGCGTCCGTCTGCGCCTGATTGTACCGTTTGAGCAGGCTATGGATGCGGTCGTAGGGGTTGAGCAGCTTGCTCAGGGAGCGGTCGTGGTTGAGCGTGGCGATGATGTAGGAGATATACTTGCTCATGTCCGCCTCGACGAACCAGGGCGCGGCCTTCAGCTCGGGCGTGCGGTAGGTGAGGTTGGTGGAGATCACCCGGTCGATGATCCC
This sequence comes from uncultured Oscillospiraceae bacterium, assembly GCA_964600835.1. GTDB lineage: Bacteria > Bacillota > Clostridia > Christensenellales > Aristaeellaceae > UBA11524. The sequence continues at coordinate 35,691 of CAZRLM010000006.1, read as the reverse complement.
TTCCTCATAGGCTTTGTTGTACATATCCAAACCGCCGGTGAACAGGGCGAAGGTGGCCGCGGCGAAGATGCGGTTCGCTTTGCGCTTCTTCAGCTCGCGGGCCAGATCAATGATGGACTCGCCGGAGGAGAGAATGTCGTCGGAGACAAACACGTCCTTGCCCTCGACCGGGTTGCCCATGTACTCGTGGGCGACGATGGGGTTGCGGCCGTTCACCACGCGGGTGTAGTCGCGGCGCTTGTAGAACATCCCCATGTCCAGCCCGAGGACGGAGGCGTAGAAGATGTTGCGGTTCATGCCGCCCTCGTCGGGGGAGACGATCATCATATGATCTTTGTCAATTTGCAGATTCTTGTCCCGCTTGAGCAGCGCCTTGAACAGCTGGTAGGAGGGCATCACATTCTCGAAGCCGCCGCTGGGGATGGCGTTCTGCACGCGGGGATCGTGGGCGTCGAAGGTGATGATGTTGGCCACGCCCATGTGCTGCAGCTCCTGCAGGGCCATGGCGCAGTCAAGGCTTTCCCGGGAGACGCGGCGGTGCTGCCGACCGCCGTAAATCATCGGCATGACGACGGTGATGCGCTTGGCCTTGCCGTTCAGGGCGGAAATGATGCGCTTCAGGTCGGCGTAGTGATCGTCCGGGCTCATGGGTACCTCGCGCCCGTACATATTGTAGGTGACGTTGTAAGCGCCAACGTCACAGAGAATGTAGATGTCATATCCGCGGACGCTTTCCTTGATCATGCCCTTGCCTTCGCCGTTGCCAAAGCGCGGGCAGGCAATCTTGATCAGAAAGTCCTGCCGTTCCGCGCCGGGGGTGGTGCGCATATCGCCGGGAAGCGTCTCCTCGGTATGATCGCGCCAGAGGGTCAGCCAGCGGTTGACTTTTTCTCCCAGCTCTTCGGTTCCGGGCATGGAAATCAGTCCCAATGGGCCGACGGGGTAGGTCAGGAAGGAATCATTGTTCCAAGTGTTTACAAAATCAGTCATATCCACAACCTCATTCCGCTTGGATTTGTCCACCTGATATTATACTCCAATCGACGCATTCTGAGAAGATGTTTTCAGAAAAAAAACGAACGATGTCGAGGACTTTTGCATTGTGGGACGGTAATCGACCATCTCTTCCAACACAGGAGAAATACAAGCTGAAAAAATGGGCCGAAAAGCCGGACAATCCGCCACGGAAAGGAAGAAAAAGGGAACGTTCCCGCTTTCGTCAGCGCGCTGTCTGACCTTCCCGGTGGACGATGACCGCGTCCGGGTCGTGCTTTCTGGACAGCACGTGGGCCGCCTTTCGGTTGGCGACGGAGTCGAACAGGATGGAAAAATCGTAGTCCGGCGGGTAGAGCGCCGACGCGGGGACGCGCAGCGTCAGCCGGGTGTGGCGGACGGCGCGCTTTTCGCCCTGCGCCTGCACGATGACCAGCCCCTGCTCGTCCTCGCCCCGGTAGACGATACCGCCCACGCCCTCGGGCTGAATCAGTACGCTGTCGCCCTGATGGAATTGCGCTGCGTGCGCGGCACGGCGAACGGCCAGCGTCAGGCGGGAGCGAGGCGCGGGCAAAGGAAGCGTCTCCGGCTCCGTCTGGCCGCGGGCGGCCCGCTCGGCGCGGGACAGGATTGCCTCCGGCAGACCGAGGCGACGTGCGACGGCCAGCCCGCAGCTCTCGCCGGACGCGCCCAGTTCCAGCCGGTACAGCGGCGCGAGGGTCTGCGGATCGAAGGCCATCCGGGCGCAGCATACGCCGGGGGCGCGGGAGGCCCAGCGCTTCACGGCGGGATCGTGGGTGGTCGCTAGAAAGAAGCAGCCGCGCGACATGAGCGCTTCCAGCACGGCGACGGCGATGCCCATGCCCTCTTGCGGATCGGTGCCGCTGCCTGGCTCGTCCAGCAGGGCGAGGCTGTCACGGCTGGCCTGGGCGATGATGCGCGTGATCTGCTTCATGTGCGCGGAAAAGGTGGACAGGCTCTGGGCGATGCTCTGTCCGTCGCCCACGTCGCACAGCACCGCGTCGCGCAGGGGAAGGGAAGTGCCCTCGGCGCAGGGCAGATGTAGGCCGCATTGCGCCATCGTGACGAACAGGCCGACGGTTTTCATCGCGACGGTCTTGCCGCCGGTGTTCGGGCCGGTGATGACGATGCCCGCGGCATCCGGCGGGCAGACGAGCGTCAGCGGGACGCAACTGTCACGCGGCAGCAGCGGGTGACGGCCCTCGCGGATGACGAGCGGGCCGCCCGCGGTCAGCATGACCTCGCGGGCGTTCATTGCGGCGCTGAGCTTGGCGCGGGCAAAGAGCACGTCGATATCGGTCATCAGCGCCATGCCGCGGGACAAATCCGCCTCCCGCGAAGCAACCCGGTCGGAAAGCGCGTACAGCACGCGACGTTCCTCGGCGGCCACGACCATGTCCAGCTGCTCCACCGTCTCCCGCAGCGGTGCGACGGCGTTTGGCTCCATGAACAGCGTCGTGCCCTTGGCGGACGCGTCCACCACCGTGCCGGGAAAGGCGCTTTGATACCGGCGAAGCACCGGCACAACGTAGCGTCCGCCGCGCTGCGTGACGTAGCCGTCGGCCAGGAGTCGCCTGTGCGCGGTAAGCACACGGGCAAGTCGTTCCTTCACCGCCGCCTCCGCCGCGTCGCGCTGCCTGCGCAGGACGCGCAGCTCGGCGCTGGCCTGATCGGTGATCCGGTCGCCGTCGACGCAGCGCTCGATGTCCTCCTGCAAATCGGACAGGTCGGGCAGCTCCGCGCCCAGCGCGTTCAGCGCGCCCTCGCCGCGGGCCAGATAGCAGCGCACTCGGCGGCAGCTGACGGCAAAGGACGCGAAGCCGGACAGCCACTCCGGCTCCAGCATTCCGCCCGCCGCGGCCTGGCTCAGCGACTCCGCCAGGCGCTCCATGACGGCGAGGGGCGGGGAACCGGCGCTGTCCAGCATCGCGCGGGCCGCGGTCGTCTCGTCCATCAGGCGGCGGCAGACGTTCTCGTTCAGGCTTGGCGCAAGCGCGGCCAGCCGCTCCCGGGCCGGTTCCGAGGCAGCGAGGGACTGCAATTGTTCAACGATTCGGTCAAAATCAAGGGTCAACAGATCCTGCTCCAAGGCGGATTCCTCCTTACTTATTAAGGCATAGACATGAGGAATCGCGGGGCACGGCGCCGGGAGCCGTCAAAACGCGCAGCAAAAAAGCGCGGCCTGAGATCGGTCTGCGGGGCGCGGAAGGAGCACACGCAAACAGGCGGTCATGTCGTCCGCCTTCGCATCAGCTCCTCATGCCCTTTACAGCACCGAGCTCAAACACACGCCCCCTTCATCTTGATGTTGTCAGTATAGCGCCTCCGCCGCGGCTTGTCAAGCCGAAAGCGCGCAATGCTCCGATGTATAATTGTTGGCATGGAGGGATTGCAAAATGCCGAAAAGTATGTATAATATAATATGAGTATTAGTGGATAGCGCTTTGTTTTTCATACATTTCCCAGGCAGTGGGGAGCGGATGAACCAGCCGGTACAGGGCGACGCGCAGACGGTGTGCGACCAGTATGCGCAGGCGCTGACGCAATAACCATCAGGCGCGGCGAAACCTGGAGAAAGCGCGGAGGGCAACGAAGTAATTTCTTCACGACGGAGGCAGCGAATATGCAGAAGGTTTTGGTGACGGGCGCGGGCGGATATATCGGTCGCCATGTCGTAGCGGCGCTTCTCAACAGGGGTTATGAGGTGATCGCTTCAGACCTGAGCGCCCGGGACGTTGACCCGCGCGCCCAATTCTGCGATGTGCCGATTTTCACCGGCCATGAGAGGATCTACGAGGAGCTGGGCAGGCCGGATGTGTGCATTCACATGGCCTGGCGGAACGGGTTCGTCCACAACTCCCCGAACCATATGGCCGACCTGTCGAGCCATGCGGTCTTCTGCCAGAACATGATCAAGGGCGGGCTGCCGTCCCTGTCGGTGATGGGTTCGATGCACGAGGTCGGCTACTGGGAGGGCGCGATCGACGAAAACACGCCCTGCAACCCGCAAACCCAATACGGTATCGCGAAGAACGCCCTGCGTCAAAGTCTGATGCTGACGGCGGCGAACACGCCTTGCGCGCTGCACTGGCTGCGTGCGTATTACATCACCGGCGACGACGAGCACAGCAGCAATATTTTCTCGAAGATCGTGCAGGCGGCTGAGGCCGGGAAGAAGGAGTTCCCGTTCACCTCCGGCAAGAACCGGTATGACTTTATCGATGTCGACGACCTGGCGGAGATGATCGTGGCGGCGAGCGTGCAAACGGCGTACACGGGCATCATCAACGTGTGCACCGGCGAGCCGATGACGCTGGGCGAGCGCGTGGAGCGCTTCATTGCCGACCATCATTTTGACATCAAACTACAATACGGCGCGTTTCCGGATCGCGCCTACGACAGCCCCGGCGTGTGGGGCAACGCGGACAAGATCAAAGCGATCATGGCGCGTAGCAATCCATAAGGCGAGGGAACAACATGAAGGGCGGTGGAAACGTTGCCCTTTTTTCTCTCCGGGATGAGTTGTCGTTCAAAAAGTTCAGGCCAGATGGGCGGAAAAGCGGATTGACAGGGCCAAGGAGCCGTTGTATAATCAAATTACCATTTTGGAGAAAGAGAGGGAATCATATGAAAAAAGGTGGGCGCTTTTGTTGCTGTGTCTTTTGGCGTTGGGATTGTGCGCGGCGGCGTGCGCAGAGGATGCGCCGTTGAATGTGACGCGCGTGGCGGTCAATTCCTACATTGCGCAGCCCTATAATGGCGCAAATTTTGTGCCTGAAAATTTGGTGGACGGCCACTCGGACACCTGCTGGCAGGTGCGTGTGCGGAATGGCATGAAGCTGAACGACGTCTATGTGGATCTGGTGCTGGAAAAGCCGAGCGACGTCAGCCAGGTATGGATTAAAAATGGCTTCTGGCGGATCACCGATGGATTCAATCAGTATCTCCGCAACAGCCGGGTCAAAACGCTGGGTATCTCCGTGATGACGGAGGGCGCCAGCGATTTTACCGAGCCGGTGAGCTTTGAGCTTCCTAATCTCCCGCACTGGAAGGATGAGACGCTGCCCGATAGCGATTGGCTGCGTTTTGACTTGACCGACGCTCAGCGCGTGGTCATGGTTCGGCTGACTGTCCTGGACATCTATCGCGGCGCCAAGTATCCGGACGATATCGCCATCAGCGAGGTTCAGGTGATGGGCAGGATCTCCGGTTCTACCGATTATTCCATCGGCTTTGTCGATCAGGATAATCAGCCCGTGCCCAATGTGACCATCATGCTGATGAGCGCAGCCGGGACGCAGTCCATGACCTCCGATGTCAATGGGCAGATCACTTTCTCCGGTTCGCCGGATACCTATCGTTTCTTTGTGACCGAACTGCCTGACGGATACCAGGCGGATCTGCTTCAGGGCTATGAGCTGCCCCAGGAAGGCGGCGCGCTGCAGGTCGCGTTGACCCGCCAGTAAGAACCCGTTTCGTGGGGCAACGCGGACAAGATCAGGGCGATCATGGCGAATCGTCCTCCATGAACCGAATCAGCAGGAAAGCGGCGGAGAAGAAACCGCCGCTTTCCTTTTGGCTTTTTTTCGCATCTCCCTTGAATCACAAAATTTACATTTGTGAGATTGACAGGCGGCGCGGGGTAAGAATATAATCAAAGTGCAGAAAGTGGAAACACTTTTCAGAAAAGGGTGCGTGAGCCAATCCACAACGACCCGACGGAACAGCCGATCGAGAACAGAATGCAATAACCGACCGACCTTTTACAGAAGAAAAAAACAGACGATGATCTGCATCAGAATGGATTTACCGGTACGTTTTGTACAAAGGAGCGTTGCAAAGAAAGCAATCTGGCGACGATGCGACGAGCTTTTGTGCGAGTGCCTGAGCGTATTGAACAGGAGGGTGATTCCAGTGGCGTAATGCCTGCCGGACGGCAATCGCACCCTACCCATGGATGAACAAGGAGGACAGATTGCATGAAGAAAACAGCATTGTTTTTGCTTGTGGGATGTCTGCTCTGCCTGATGGCACTGCCTGCGCTGGCGCAGGCGGACGGGCTTTTCGCAGTCAGCATCACCTACGCGGCGGACGCGACGCTCTCCCAAGAGCAGGCCGTGGACGCGCAGGTCACGCTGACATCGTCCGGCGAGGAAACGTCCTTTGCCGCGCTTCTGCGGCTCAATGATAAGACGCAGGACAAGGTGGAAATCACGCTGCCGCAGCAGAGCCTGCGCATCGACGGCGACGCGCAGCGCTTTGTCCTGTACAACGGCGGCAACGACGGCATCCACACCAGGGTGATCGACGCGGTGTGCGGGAGCCTGATTGCGCAAGGCCCGGTGGCTGTGCTCGTGCGCGCGCAGGAGCCGGTGGAGGTCTACCTGAATGGCGAATACTGGGGAGTATACACCAAGCGCGAGACGATCGAGGACGCGATCGCCCGCTTTGAGGGTCTGCCGGACGCTGCCGCGCTGAACGTGGCGGACGCGAATGGAAACGCGATCTGCGGCGACGCGTCCGGTCTGGCGGAGGCGTTCCGCCGCGCCGAGGGCCTTGATCTGTCTGCCGAGGCGGATCAGCAGGCCCTGAATGGGCTGATCGACACGGAAAGCCTGCTGAACTGGCTGGCGGTGAACGCGTACTTCGGAACGGCGGATCTGTACGCGGAGGTGTTCTTCTACCAGGCGGGCGACGGCCCGTGGAAATGCGCCGCGGGCGACTTCGCGTTCGCGCTGCTCAATGCCGACCTCAACGCCGTCGGTCGGATCGTGGCGGAGGACGCGGCCCAGCCCCAAACGAGCGACGCGCTGGCGCTGGCCCGCCGGATGCTGGCGGAGAACGCGTATCGCGACGCGTTCCTGACCAAGCTGGGTGCGCTGTATCAGGCGCTGCCCACGCCGGTGATGCAGGCGGCTGCGGATGCGGAGAGCGCCCGGATTGCGTCGGCACTGCCTGCCCATACGGCCCGCTGGGCGGAGGCCTTCGCCGCGGCGCTGGGCGACGAGTACGGCTATCCCGCCGATGCGCAGGAAGCGACGCTCTTCTGGCAGTATCGCCTCTATCGCCTGCGGGACAAGACGATGGTGCGCCGTCCCTGGTATGTTTACGACAGCGTGCAAAGCGAATTGAACGTGTCCGACGAGGACATGGCGCGGTACTTCGGCGGCGCGAAGCCTGAGCTGCCCGAGGTGTCTGGCGACGCCTGGGAGGAGTATCGGGAAGCCAACCGGTAAACACGTTGAACACGCATAAAAACAGCCGGCCCCGGGATTGCTCCCGGGGTCGGCTTTTGTGACGCCTGGATTACGGCAGCCGTGCGAACTGTCCTGGCCTGGCTTGAGGAATCACGGTCAACGTGTCGCCGTCGGTCAGGATGACCACATGACCGTCCTCGTTGTCGTATACGCTGGCGGCAACGCGGTTGTCCTGCGCGAAGCGGCGCACGTCCGCCGCGCGATCGCCGGGGATCAGGATCACCGACGGGCGCAGCTGCCGGAGCGCCTCCTTGCTGAGGGCGAAGGGGCGCAGACCGTGGTGCGGGAACTTCAGCACGTCGATATCCGTCAGTTCCGTCCGGTGGCGGCGAAGCACCGCCTCGTCCGGCACGCAGTCGCCGGTGAACAGAAAGCGCCGCCTGCCGTAGGTGATCAGGACATTCAGCGAGTCCTCGTTGACCTGCCCCGCGTCGGTCAGGCGGGCGGGCGCGACGCATTGGACGCGCAGCGGCCCCAGCTCGACCCGATCGCCGTCCGACATTTGCAGGTACTCTCCGGCAGTGATCGGGAGCAGCTGCACCGGCAGGCGCTCCGTCGGGCCATAGACGAGCGTCTCGCTGTCGCCGTAGCATTCCAAAATCCGGTTCAGGTTGCAGGCATGGTCGTTGTGGTAGTGGGTGACGATGCACGCTGTCAGGCGCGTGACGCCCGATCGGGCCAGGTAATCCATCAGCTCGTCGCCGCTCTCGCCGTTGGCGTTGCCGCCGTCAATCATCACGGCTGTATCGCCCACGCGGAGAAGATACGCGTCCGCCTGCCCGTTCATCACCTGATGCACCTGCAAGGTTGGACGCTCCTCCTCGCACCGCCCGGAGACGGCCAGGAGCGCAACCAGCGTCATCATCAGTACCGCAAAGCGCCGCACGTCAGCCTCACTTGAGGGGACGAATCAGGATCAGCGGCGTCAGCTCGTCGCCCTGGCCGGAGGGGTTGTCCTTCAGCGCGTCCTGGATCTCGTCGTCCGTCAGGGGGAAGTCGTCGCACTTGCCCAGCTGATTCTGGTCGATGTCGTTCGCGTCCATCAGCACGACGGGGATGCCTGTCTCCTTCTCCAGCGCGTTGCACAGCTCGACCGGGTTCGGCGGGTTGATCAGCGCCAGCTCCTTGTAGCGGTCAAAGCTCGAACGGAAATAGAAGCCGTCGATGCCGCCCACGCCCTTGCCGCAGATCTTGTAGAACAGCCCGTGTACGCCGAAGGGACGCGTCACCGCCGAGACCAGCGCGGCCAGCACCACCCGCGGCGCGCCGCATAGATCAATCACCAATTGCAGCTTGTACGGCTCGTGCATTCCCACGCCGGTGTGGTTGATCCCCGCAAAGCGCCACAGCAGGTTTGCCCAGAAGCCCGGTTTGACCTCCGCCTTGGTGCGCACGTTGCGGGTGCACATCGCCATCACCTTCGCGCCGAAGGCCAGCACGTCGCCGGGACGGGAGAGCGGCAGCACATATTTGCGAACCAGCTCCGCCTGATCCTCGCCCACCTCGACAAAGTGCGTCTGAATCGCATAGCGGTCATAACGGCGGCCATTGCGCCCTTCCAGCGTGCCGCGGTCAAAGTACACAACGCCGTTTTCCTCGCGGCGCTGTCCGTCAAGATTCCGTGAAGGGATGATGCCCATTTCCCAGCTCCTCCTTCGCTTGTCCGGTATGGCTTCTATTGTACAACGCTTTCCCGGCGCTGTCAATTTCCCCAGCTTTTTCGGATGTAGCTTGCGCGTTTTTTGTGCTTCCATGCGCCTTGTTTCCGGCGCGAAACTGCGATATAATAGCGCTTGGCAGGGAGGGATGAACAATGAGCAAGGCAATTCGGACAAACGTGCTGCGTCGGCTGGACGCGCTGGGGCTGCCCTACGAAACGCGGGAGTACGCCGTTGAGGACGACAACTTTGACGGCAAGCTGGTGGCGGAAAAAATCGGGCTGGATCCGGCGATGGTGTACAAGACGCTGGTGCTCTGCGGGGACAAGGGGAGCCATCTGGTGTGCGTGCTGCCGGTGGAAAAGGAGCTGGACATGAAGGCCGTCGCCCGGGCGAGCGGCAACAAGGCGGTGGCGATGCTGCCGCAGAAGGAGCTGCTTCCGCTGACGGGCTATCTGCGGGGCGGCTGCAGCCCCATCGGCATGAAAAAGCAGTTCCCAACGTATGTGGACGCGTCCGCCGCCGCGCTGCCGCGGCTGTCGGTGAGCGCGGGCGTGCGGGGCTGTCAGGTGATTCTGGATGTGAGCGCCCTGATGCAGTGTGTAGGCGCGACGTTCGCGCCGCTGTGCCGGGAGGACGAATAACAAGGAGGACAAGATGCTCTACGCGCGATACGATTCTCCGCTGGGCACGATCCTGCTCACGGCGGACGAGGAAGGCCTGACGGGACTGTGGTTTGAGGGGCAGCGCGACTGCCCGACGCCTCATCAGGATGATGCAGTCGCGGGAACGCCCGCGCTGACCGCGGCGCGCCGCTGGCTGGATACCTACTTTTCCGGTCGGAAGCCGGAGGAGGAACCGCCGCTGCACATGACGGGCACGCCCTTTCAGCAGGAAGTGTGGGCGCTGCTGCGGCGGATTCCCTATGGGCAGACCGTTTCCTACGGCGAAATGGCGCGCCGCCTGACGGCACAGCGTGGCACGCGAACGTCCGCCCGGGCGATCGGCGGCGCGGTGGGGCGCAATCCGGTGTCGCTGATCGTACCCTGTCACCGGGTCATCGGCGCGGATGGCAGCCTGACCGGCTACGCGGGCGGAGTCGACCGGAAACGGGAGCTTTTGGCGCTGGAAGGCGCGGCGCTGGGATGATTTTCCGCGTGTCGCCCGTTCTATGAGAGAAAAAAGGAGGGCGCGGCGATGCGACGTTTTCTTCGGGGGAAGCTGATCTACGCGGTAGCCGTCGGCTGCTTTCTGTCGGCGCTGTTTTGCGTGATGGCCTTTACAGGAATGTGGCCCTGGCGAACCAACAACTACGTGTCCTATACTTTACAGGCGTGCGCCTGGCTGCAGGGGCGGCTGGACATTCCCAACGGCGAGGCCTACGCCTATCTGGAACTGGCGATCAAGGATGGAAAGTATTTCGTCAGCTTTCCGCCGTTTCCGTCCTATGTGCTGCTGCCCTTCGCGGTGGTCTGCGGGATGCATACCCCGGACGCGGCGCTGGCGCTGATCGTCGCCTGCGTGGGGCTGGTGTACGCGGTGCGGCTGCTGCGCGCGTACCTGCATTCCGACGCGCTGGCGCTGTTCTGGGCGCTGTTCCTGTATGCAGGCGGCGGGATGCTGTTCCTGTGCGTCAACGGCTGGGTATGGTTCTTCGCGCAGAACCTCTGTTTCACGCTGTCCATCCTCGCGCTGGACTTCGCCCGGCGCGGGCGCGGCGTGCTGTCGCTGACGTGCTGGGCCGCCGCGGTGGGTTGCCGACCGATGACTGCGCTGTACCTGCCGGTGCTGCTGCATCTGCTGCTCCGGGCGCAGCCGGACGCGTCGCATCCCGTGCGAACGCTGGCGCGTCACTGGTACTGGCTGCTCGGCGCGGCGGTGCTGGCCGCGTCTTACATGACGCTGAACGCGCTCCGCTTCGGCAGCGTTTTTGAGTTCGGCCACAACTACCTGCCGGAGTTCACCCGGTCGGCGGAGGGGCAGTTTTCCCTGACCTACCTGAAGGACAACCTGCGCATTGCTTTGTCGCTGCCCGCCATCACGCGGGAAGGACTGGACTGGCCCGTCACCAACGGCACGGCGTTCTATCTGGTCAATCCGCTGTACCTGGCCGCGGCGCTTGCCTGGGGCTGGGCGGTCTTTCGCAACCGCAGGGGCAACGGCTTTACCCTGACGGCGCTGCCGCTGCTGACGTTGGCGTATATCGTTATTCTCCTCTGCCACCGCACCTTGGGCGGATGGCACTTTGGCAGCCGCTACTTTGTGGATATGCTCCCGTACCTCGCCTACGGGATTGCCGTCTGGAGCCCGCGGGATCGCCGTTTCGCGCTATGCTGCGCGCCGTTAGCGGCGCTGGGCGCGGGGCTGAACCTGATCGGCACGGTGGCCGTCTATAACCACTGGCTGTGACAAGTCCATTGGCCGCGGACGCAAAAACAATCCTCCCCCGTCAGCGCCGGGAGAGGATTGTTTTGTGATGAATCGAAGCAGGAAGATCAGTCGCTTTCCCCGTGCCTGAGCGCCGCGCCGACAAAGTCGCGGAACAGCGGATGGGGCCGGTTGGGGCGGGACTTCAATTCCGGATGGAACTGGACGCCCACGAACCAGGGATGATCGGGCAGCTCGATGATTTCGACCAGGTTGCGGTCGGGATTGATGCCCGCAAAGCGCATACCGCCCTCGGCAAAGCGGGAAAGGTATTCGTTGTTGAACTCGTAGCGGTGGCGGTGGCGCTCCTCGATTTCGGAAACGCCGTAAGCCCGATAGCTGAAGGTGTCCGGCGCGAGGGCGCAGCGATACTTGCCCAGGCGCATGGTGTGGCCCAGGTTGTCCAGGTTTTGATCCGGCATGAGGTCGATCACCGGATAGGTGGTATTGGGGTCGACCTCGCTGGTGTTCGCGCCACGCAGATCCAGCACATGGCGGGCGAACTCGATCACCGCCATCTGCATTCCCAGACAGATGCCCAGGAAGGGGATGCGATGCTCGCGCGCGTACTGCACGGCGATCATCTTGCCCTCCAGCCCGCGGGAGCCGAAGCCGCCCGGCACCAGCACGCCGTGGCAGCCCGCCAGCGCGTCGGCGATATTCTCCTGCGTCAGATCGGCAGATTGGATCCACTTGATGTTCACCTTGGCCTGATGGGCGATGCCGCCGTGGGTCAGCGCCTCGACGATGGAAAGGTACGCGTCCGGCAGCTCGACATACTTGCCCACCAGGGCGATGGTGGTTTCCCGGACGGGATGGAGCTGACGGTCGACCATCGTGCGCCACTCGGTCAGGTCGCAGGGCATCCCGCCCAAGCCAAGCAGCTGGCAGACCTTCTCGTCCAGCCCTTCCTGATGCAACAGCAGCGGCACCTCATAAATGGAACGGGCGTTGACGTTTTGAAACACGCGATCCGCCGGCAGGTTGCAGAACAGGCCGATCTTCGCGCGCAGCTCGGCGGGCACCTCGTGCTCGCAGCGGCAGACCAGAATGTCCGGGCTGATGCCGATGCCGCCCAGCTCCTTCACGGAGTGCTGGGTGGGCTTCGTTTTCAACTCGCCCGCGGCGGCCAGGTAGGGAATCAGCGTGACGTGAATGTACAGGCTGTTTTCAAAGCCGACCTCCGCGCGCATTTGCCGGATGGCCTCCAGGAACGGCAGGGATTCGATGTCGCCCACCGTGCCGCCGATCTCGGTGATGACCACGTCCGGCGCGTTCTGCTGGCGGGAAACCAGGAGAATGTTCCGCTTGATCTCGTTGGTGATGTGGGGGATGACCTGAATGGTCGCGCCCAGGTATTCGCCGCGGCGCTCGCGGTCGATCACCGTCTTGTACACGCGGCCGGAGGTGACGTTGGCGGACTGGGTGAGGCTTTCGTCAATGAAGCGCTCGTAGTGGCCCAGGTCAAGGTCAGTCTCCGCGCCGTCGTCGGTGACAAAGACCTCGCCGTGCTGGTAGGGGTTCATCGTGCCGGGGTCGACGTTGATGTAAGGGTCGAACTTCTGGATGGACACGCGCAGGCCGCGGCATTTGAGCAGCCGCCCCAGGGAAGCGGCGGTGATGCCCTTGCCCAGCGAGGAAACCACGCCGCCGGTGACGAAGATGAACTTTGTACTCATGCTCAAGCAAACCCCTTCCGACCGATGCAGTTGAAAAAATGGACGATTTAGTATAAGAGCTTGCACGGCGTTCGTCAAGAGAAAAACAGCAAAAAAACGCGCCGAAGGCCGATTTTTCCCGGGCGCGCGGCGCGGAGGCGGCGTTTGCCCCTTTCCGACAGGGGGGAAATGTGTTATAATGAACCCACGCTTTTGCAAAGGAGGAATGTGCATGGAGCTGGAAAAGGTACTGTCCGAGGCCGCGTCCATTTTGGGGCCGAGCGGGCAGGAAATGCGCATTGCCGAGTATTTTGCCGAGCAGTTCCGCCCCTTGGTGGACGAGGTGACGGTGGACAGTATGTTCAACGTAATCGCCCACAAAAAGGGAACGGGGCCGCGGGTGATGCTCTGCGCGCACATGGACGAGATCGCCCTGATGGTGGTCGGCATTGAGGAGGACGGCTGCCTGCGCCTGGGCAAGGTGGGCGGCGTTGATCCGCGCATTCTGCCGGCGTGCCGGGTGTGGGTGCATGGCAAGGAGAAGCTGTTCGGCACCATCGGCGCGCTGCCGCCGCACCTGCTGACGGCGGAGGATCGCAAGAAGAATTATGAGTTCAAAAACCTGTATGTGGACGTGGGCCTGCCGGTGGAGCAGGTGCGGGAAAAGGTGCGTGTGGGCGACCTGGTGACCTTCAACACGCCCGCCACCGAGCTGCTCAACGGCCAGTTTGCCAGCAAGACGATGGACGACCGCGCCTGCGTGGCGATTTTGTTGAACGCGGCGGAGCGGCTTCAGCGCATGGCCTGCGACGCGGACGTGTGGTTCGTCGGCTCGACGGAGGAGGAGGTCGGCTCCCGCGGCGCGGAAACCGCCGCCTTCCGGATTGACCCCGACCTGGCCATCGCCCTGGACGTGGATCATGCCACCATCCCCGGCAGCCGTCCGGATACGACCGTGGCGCTGGACAGCCTCGCCGCGTCGATCGGGCCGTTCATCCAACCGAAGCTGCTCAAGCGGCTGACGGACTGCGCGGAAAAGCATCATGTGAAGCTGCAAATGACCGTCGCCGAGCGCGCGACCTATACCGACGCCGACGAGGTGGGGCTGGCCCGCGCGGGCGTGCCGTCGGTGCTGCTGTCGCTGCCGCTGAAGTATATGCATACCACCGTGGAAACCCTTGACCGGAACGCGCTGACCGAAGGCGGGCGGATGATCGCCCACTTCCTGAGCGAGCTGGACGCGGGATGGGAGGATGACCTATGGATTTGAAGCAACTGACGGAGCTGAACGCGCCCAGCGGCCATGAGCAGGCGCTCCGCCGCGCGCTGCTGGCGGAATTGAAGGACTGCCTGGGCGTGGAAACGTCCATCGACCGCATGGGCAATGTGGTGGCGGTCAAGCAGGGGAGCGGCGAAAACAGAAAGCGCGTGATGCTCTCCGCGCACATGGACGAGGTGGGGCTGATCGTCGCCTCCGCGACGGAGGAGGGCTTCCTGCGCGTCGCGCCGGTGGGTGGCGTGGACCCGCGGGTCATTATTTCCAAGCGCGTCCTGGTGGGGGACGACAACCTCCACGGCGTGATCGGCGCGATGGCGATTCATCTGCAAACCGCGGAGGATCGCAACCGCGTGCTGGGCTATTCCGATATTTATGTGGACATTGGCGCGAAGGACAAGGCGGAAGCGGAGAGCAAGGCGCCCAAGGGCACCTACATCGCCTTTGAAACGCCCTACGTCGAGTTTGGCGACGGATGCGCCTGCGCCAAGGCGCTGGACGACCGGGTCGGCATTTACAACCTGCTGCGCATCCTGAAGGAAGATTATCCCTGCGACGTGGTGGCGGTGTTCGCCTCCGAAGAGGAGGTCGGCTGCCGCGGCGCGAAGGGCGCGGCCTTCGCCAACGAGCCGGATCTGGGCATCGTGCTGGAGGGTACGACCTGCAACGACCTGGGCAAGGTGCCGGAGGCGCTGCAAGTGTGCAACGCGGGCGCGGGCGTGTGCGTTTCGTTTATGGACGGCGCGTCCATCGCCAACCGGGCGCTGTTCCAGGAGGCGCTGACGGTGGCCGAGACGGGCGAAATTCCCCATCAGGTGAAGCGCTCCGTCACCGGCGGCAACGAGGGCGGCGTGATCCAGCGGGCGCGTCAGGGCGTCCCGACGGTGGTGCTGTCCGTGCCCTGCCGCTACATCCACAGCCCCTCCTCTGTGATTAAGCTCAGCGACGTGGAGAGCCAGTTCCTTCTGGCGCGGGCGCTGCTGAAGAATCAGAAATCTGACAATTGATAAAGGAGAGCGAAGGCCATGTATGATATGTTGAAAAAGGTGCTGAAGCCGATCGGCCCCAGCGGCCTCGAATCCCCCGTCAGCGACGTGATCCGCCGGGAGCTGGAGGGCTGCGTGGATACCATGGAGAACGACGCGATGGGCAACCTGATCTGCGTCAAGCAGGGCATAGGCGCGCATCCGCGCAAGATTATGTTCTCCGCGCACATGGATCACATCGGCTACATCGTCACCGGCATCGAGAAGGAGGGCTTCCTCCGGGTGACGAACGTGGGCGGCATCAGCGCGCTGGCCGGCATGAACCGTCATGTGGTGTTCCAAAACGGCGTTGCGGGCGTGGTGACCAGCGAAACCATTGGCAATACCGACATGAAGAAGGTCTTTGTGGACATCGGCGCGAAGGACAAGGAGGAAGCTGAGTCCATGATCAAGCTGGGCGACGTGGCCGTGTACGCGCCGGACTGCTTCCGCATGGGCAAGCATCGGGCGGTCAGCCCCGCCATGGACGACCGCAGCGCCTGCGCGCTGCTGATCAAGCTGATGCAGACCGTCGGCGAGTGCGAGGATACGCTGATCGCGGTGTTCTCCGTGCAGGAGGAGGTCGGCTGCCGCGGCGCGAAGGTCGCTTCCTTCGCGATGGAGCCGGACATTGGCATTGCGCTGGACGTGACCGCCACCGGCGACATCCCGGAGACCACGCAGCCCGACGTGCATCTGGGCGAGGGCATCGCGGTCAAGGTGATGGATCGGGCGAGCATCTCCAACCCGATGCTGCGGGATGAGCTGCTGGCCGCGGGCGAAAAGGCCGGTGTCAAGACCCAACGCGAGGTGCTGCCCTTCGGCGGCACGGACGCGGGCGCGATGCAGACCAGCCGCGGCGGCATTCCGGTGTGCACGCTCTCGATTCCCTGCCGGTACATTCACTCCGCCTGCGAAACGATCGACCTGCGCGACATGGAAGCGGGCCTGAAGCTGCTGCTGGCCTGGCTGAAGAAGTAACCCATTGCTCGGAAAAATTCAGGATTTATAGGATTGCGGGCGGCGCGGAGGAGGGAGCGATCCTTTCTCCGCGCCGCGCATTTTCGGATATTCAGGAGGTCGGACGTGATCGGAGGACTCTATCTGGCGGTTTATCTGGCGGCGGGGCTCGTGATGGCGCGATGGCTGCTGCCACGGCTTTCGCCGCTGACGCGGGGATGGCTGGGCCTGTCGCTGGGGCTGCTTTTGATGATGTGGCTGCCGGCGCTGTGCGCCTTTGGCCTGGGCTTTACCGGCATGGCGCACGGGGTGGCGCTGATTCCGCTGGCGCTTTTGACGGGCGGCGTTTACGCGCTGCGGGATCGTCGGGCCGCGGCGCGCTGGGATGCGGCGGAGACGCGCCTGCTCCGGCAGCTGCTTTTCATCGCCCTGCCGTTGACGATCTTTTCCGCCTACCTGCAATACACCCATGTGATGCGGGTGGACGAATGGGGCAACTGGAACGTGGGGCAGTCTACCTATGGCGACCTGCCCATGCACCTGTCCTTCATCACCTCGCTGAAGAACGCGGACTTCCCGCCGGAGTATTCCTTCTAGCCGGGACACCGGCTGTCCTATCCCTTCCTGACGGACAGCCTGTCTACCAGCTTCTACCTGATGGGGTGGAGTTTGCAGGCGGCGACGATCCTTCCGGCGGTGCTGATGATGGCGCTGTGCTACGTTGGCGTGATGATACTGGCCCGGGAGATGACGCTGGGCCGCAAGACCGTCGTGCTGGCGGCGCTGCTGTTCTTCCTCAACGGCGGGCTGGGCTTCCTGTACGACTTTGATCAGGCGGCGGGGTTCGAGCGCGACGGCTCGCTGACCGTGCTCGATCGGCTGAACGCCATCATGACCGGCTATTATAAGACGCCGACCAACCAGCCCGATCCCAACAACCTGCGCTGGTCGAACGTCATTGTCGACCTGATGCTGCCCCAGCGGACGCTGCTGGGCGGCTGGTGCATGGCGCTGCCCTGCTTCTTCCTGCTCTATGGCTGCTTCGACCCCGGCAAGCGGGCGCGTGGGGGCAATGCGCGGGCGGAGGTGCTGCTCGGCGTCTGGGCCGGGCTGCTGCCGCTGATTCACACCCACTCCTTCCTGGCGCTGGCGCTGTGCTCTGTGGGCATGATGATCTACGACCTGATTCATGACCCGGAGCGCTGGACGCTGCTGCGCCGCTACCTGCGCTACGGCGCGATTGCCGCCTGTCTGGCGCTGCCGCAGCTGATCGCCTTCACCTTCACCCAAACCTTTCAGGAGGCGGGTGCGGAGGGCGCAGGCAATCACTTCCTGACCTTCCAGTTCAACTGGGTGAACAACCCCGGCGGGCAGGGAATGCGGGACTTCTACCTCTGGTTCTACGTCAAGAACATCGGGCTGCCCTTCATTGCGCTGCTACTGGCGCTGTGCGAGCGCAACGCCCACAGCCGACGGCTTTTCGCCGGCGCGTTGCCGATCATCCTGGCGGCGGAGCTGATCCGCTTCCAGCCCAATGAGTATGATAACAACAAGCTGCTGTATCTGGCCTGGCTGCTTTGCGCGATGATCGTCGCGGACTGGTGCGCGATGGTATGGCGCCGCCTGTCCGATCTGCGCGCGCGGCCGGTGATCGCGGCGGCGACGGCGGTGGCGGTGTTCCTGTCCGCCGGGCTGACGCTGGCGCGGGAGGCGGTGAGCGACTACCGCGCGTTCTCGGCCTCGTCGGTGGAGATCGGTGAGTATGTGCGGGACAACACGGAGGAGCACGCCATGTTCCTGTCCGGCACACAGCACCTGAACCCCGTGAGCGCCATCGCGGGTCGACGGATTGTGTGCGGGCCGGATCTGTGGCTGTACTACCACGGCTTCAACACGTCGGAGCGGAAAGCGGATATCGCAGCCTTCTTCGAGGAACCGGAGGAAAACGCGGCCATTCTGGCGAAATATGACGTGGATTATATTCTGGTGACCAGCTATGAGCGATCGAGCTACGCGGTGGACGAGGAGACGCTCCGCCGCCTGTACCCGGTCGTGTTCCAGAACGGCGAGGGAACTGTGTACCAGGTGCCGGAGGGATGAGCAATGGAGCGTTTTCTGCGATATTCCCTGAGCCATGGCCGACCGATCCGGCTGATTTATCAGGAGATAGACGGGCGGATGCGTCAGGCGACGGCCACAGTGACGGCGATCCGGGCGGACGGCGTGGACATCACGACGCTGCGTCCGCGGCGAGCGGTCAGCCTGCCGTGGGATCGGCTGCTGTCCGCCGATTACCGTCGGGGCGACGAGGGACAGGATTGACGAAGCAAGAAGGAGAAACGGCATGAAAAAAACGGTGCGCGGCGAGGCGACGCAGGTCGCGCTGGATAACGTCACGCCGCTGCTGCTGCCCTGGGTGTCCGACCCCTGGGGCCGTCTGAGGCCGCCGGTATCGGTGGAGGCGATGCGCCTGTCCGCCGAGCTGGCGGGCGCGACCTATGGCATGGCGGTGGATCGCTGGATGCGCGCCGGCTGGCAGGACGTGACCATCCAGGTCGACGGCGACCTGACGGCGATTTCGGAGACGGAGCGCCGGGAGCGGCGCGCCATCGGTTGGCTGACGGATCAGTGGCGGCTGCACCGCGTCCGCGCGAAGATTCGCCAGCGCAATCCGGTGGGGCAGGTGTTCGGCGCGCTGCGGCAGATCGAGCGCAGCGACACAGGCAAGGTGCTGGTGATGCTCCACCCCGCGCCGGACGGCCGCTATGTGGTGGCCGTCAGCTTTATGGGCACGGGCGGCCGGTTTTACGATTGGTTCTCCAACTTCCGCATGGTGGCGGAGAACGGCATCCACAAGGGCTTTTTGCAGCTGACCGAGCAGTTTGAGCGGAACGAAACGGAGATCGACTTTCCGGAGACGGCGCGGGCGCTGGGCGTTGAGCGGCTGACGCTGCGCCATATTCTGGAGGAAATGAAAAGCCCCACCAGCCGCTTTGCGCTCTGGCTGACCGGGCACAGCCAGGGCGGCGCGCTGATGCAGGTCTACGCCATGCGAAAGATCCACCTGGACGGCGTGCTGATGACAAACATGGTGGGCTACGGCTTTGCGTCGCCTTCCGTGCTGGACGGGGCGACGATCCTCGACCCGGCGGCGTTCCCGCTCTACCATGTGGTCAACAGCGACGACGTGGTACCCCGGATGGGCGGACAGATGCACCTGGGCGCGCTGCTGGTCTATCAGTCGACGGAAACGCTGCGCAAGCGCTGCTACGCCTGGCCGATGGACGCGGAGAGCGTCCGCCGCCGGGCGCTGGTCAGCCGCGCCGTGGCCTGGATGCGGGATACGCCCAGCAGCATTGAGGCGGTGATCGCCTACCTGAACGTGCTGCGGGAGCACGACCCGGAGGAAATCATTGCCGGCCTTGGGCTGGTGGAGACGAAGCTGCCGATCAGGCGGCTGGTTGCCGCGGCGGACACGCGGGCGGACGCGCTGCTGCGCTATATTGCCCGCCACCTGTCCGCGGCGTATCTCTCCATCACCGGCGAGCGTGTGGAACCCGCCCGCGTGGCGGAGATTCAGACGCTCTTGCAGGCGCTGGTGGACGATATGGGCATCAAGGCGTTCTCCGACACGCTGACCCAGCTGACCAATCCGCCCCACAGCATGACGGCCAGGGACGGCGCGGAGGCGTCGCCCTATGTGTACATCACGCTTCACGGGGTGGAAGCGCTTGTCCCCGCGATCTGGCAGGCGAGCCGACCGCCGCAGCTGCTGGTGGCCGGCGTGACGCGCGGGGAGGACGTCCGCGCCGTCAGCGGGCTGTACAATCGCCGCCGGGCAGCGCCGCCCCGTCGGCAGGCGCGCACGCGCTATCAACCCCTGCCGCGCGTGGGCGGGATGCGCCGCCGTCTGCCGACGTTGACGCCGGGCGCGGCGCAGCCCAACGAGCGGATGATCCATCCGCGAGGCAACTGACCGGAGGAGGGCCCCATGACCGATCTGTTTTCATCCTCGGACGCGCCGCTGGCCGACCGGATGCGTCCCAGAACGCTGGAGGAGTTCATCGGCCAGCGCCAGCTTGTCGGCCCCGGACGGCTGCTCAGGCGGGCAATCGAGGCCGACCGGCTGACCTCGTCGATCTTCTTCGGGCCGCCCGGGTGCGGAAAAACGACGCTGGCCTCCATCATCGCCCGGGCGACGAAGGCGAACTTCGTGCAGCTGAACGCGGTGACGAGCGGCATCGCCGACGTGCGGGAGGTGCTGAAGGAAGCCAGGGAACAGCGCACGCTCTACGGCCGGGCGACCTATCTGCTGCTGGATGAGTGCCATCGCTGGAGCAAGGCGCAGAGCGACTCGATCCTTCCGGCCATCGAACAGGGAATCATCCGATTTATCGGTTCGACGACGGAAAATCCGATGGTCGCCATGACCCCGGCCATCGTCAGTCGCTGCCGCGTCTTTCAGTTTGAGCCGCTGACCGAGGCGGATGTGCTGCTGGCCATGCGCCGCGCCCTGGCCGACCCGGAGCGGGGCTACGGCGCGCTGCGCGTCCAGGCGGACGACGACGCGCTTGTGCACATCGCCCGCGTGGCGGGCGGCGATACCCGCTCCGCGCTGGGCGCGATTGAGCTGGCGGTACTGACCACCCCCGCCGAGGTGGACGGGGTGATTCACCTGACGCTGGATGTGGCGGAGGAGAGCATTCAAAAGCCGATGCTGCGCTGCGACGAGAGCCTGTATTACGATATGCTGAGCGCGTTCTGCAAGTCGCTCCGCGGTTCGGACAGCGACGCGGCGCTGGCCTGGTTCGCGCGGCTGATCTACGCCGGAGTCGATCCGCGGCTGATCGTGCGCCGAATCATCGCCCATGCCAGCGAGGACGTCGGGCTGGCGAACCCCATCGCGATGCTCCAGGCGTCCGCAGCGGCTCAGGCGCTGGAGTTTGTGGGAATGCCGGAGGCCAGGCTGCCCATCGCCCAGGCGATCATTGCCGTATGCGAAAGCCCCAAGTCCAACAGCGTGAGCGCCGCGGTGGACGCAGCCATGGCGGACGCGGAAAAGGGCGGCTTCGGCCCGGTGCCGGTGCACCTGCGGGACACACATTACGCGGGCCATGAGCGGATCGGCAGCGGGCAGGGGTATTTGTATCCCCATGATTTCCCGGGGCACTATGTGCGTCAGGCGTATATGCCGCCGGACTTGACGGGCAAGCGGTACTATTGTCCTTCCGAGATGGGGCACGAGCTGACCATCCAGAAAAATCATCAGGTGAGGGAGGGGAGGAAGCCATGAAGAAGCGCGAGCGTCAGGTGGACGTGCGGAAGAACGCGGTATATGCCGTGGTCATCAACGGGTTGCAGATTGCGCTGATCGTCGGGATTGTGCTGTACATCCTGGTTTCTCCCGCCTCCTTTACCGATACGAAAATCGGCCCATATATCGTCGCGGTGGCGGCGGCGGTGGTCGTGTGGGGCGGCGTGGTGGACATCCGGGAGGCGCTGTCGTCCAGAAAGCTGCTTGTGCAATTGGAGGCAATGGACGACACCATCGACGCGATGGAGAAGCTGAACAACACCCTCCGCGCCCAGCGGCACGACTTTCTGAACCATCTGCAAGTCGTGTACAGCCTGATGGAAATGCAGGAGTATCAGGAAGCCGACGCGTACATTGAAAAGATTTATGGCGCGATTACCGCCGTCAGTCGATCGCTCAAAACGGCGAACCCGGCGATCAACGCGCTGTTGCAGGTCAAGCTGGCCGCCTGCGAAAAGGCCGGCGTACAGGCGACGCTGAACATCCAGTCCGCCTGGAAAAACCTGACCATGCCCGGCTGGGAGATGTGCAAGGTGCTCTCCAACCTGATCGACAACGCCATCGACGCGCTGGGCGAGGTGGACGGGGAGCGGCTGCTGACGCTGACGCTGACCGAGGATCTGAAGTGCTTCCGCTTCTGTGTGGAAAACAACGGCCCGATGATCCCGCTCAAAAGTCAGCAGGACATCTTCCAGCCCGGCGTGACCACCAAGGCCACCGGGCACGGCATGGGGCTGTACATCGTCAAAAAGACGCTGAACGATCGGGGCGGCGACATCGAGCTGGTCAGCGACGCGACGCATACGGCGTTCAGCGGCTATGTGCCCAAGGAGCTGGCAACGGTGACGAGGGAAGAAAACGCCTGACAGCCTGTGGAATTCTTCTCCACAGCCGACCGAAGCCTGTGGATTGTCACTCACAAAGTGTGGAAAATTAGAACAGACCAAAGTCTGAAATGAAAACGCAGGAAAATCAATGGGAATTGGCGGATGACCGGGAATGAACAGTGAAAAACGGAAGAGTTATCCACAGGCTTTTTGAACAGGAACCGAAAGTTATCCACATTACTAACAGGTTATCCACAGGAGCTGTGAAGGAAACGAGGAAAGAAAAGACCAAAGTCTCCTGCAAAACAGAAGCGTAGGAGCACAAAACGGCCCGGACAAGACGTCTTGTCCGGGCCGTTTGCCGGTTGATAGGCTGCCATGAGGCCGTGTCCGATCCGCGTGCTATGACGGGGCAGCGGAGGAAATGCGGGAGCACGCAAAAGCACGGACAAGATGCCTTGTCCGTGCCTGTCGGTCGATATTCGGTTGTGGGGTTCCAGGGAAGAATTACTCCTCGTCCGGTTCGTCGTCCGCGTTGAGCTGCGTGGTGGCAATCTCGATCAGTTTGGCCTCCAGTGCCTGGTCTTCCACGGGGACAAATTCTTCGACCTCTTCACCGTCCTCGGTGCGGGTGATCACCTTCATAATGTAACAGGTAATCTCTTCGGCCTCTTCGCATTCATCGCACCCGCAGGCGCACGTTCCGTCATGCTCATCCGCGCTGTGGCAATCGTCACAATCGCACTCCTGGTCATCAATCGAGTCTGTCAGGATGACGTATTCATCGCCATTGTAGAAGAAGTAATCAACCACCTGCATCAGAATGGTATTGCCCTCATCATCCGTCATCTCGATGATATCTTGCTCTTCGTCGTCTTCGTACAATGGAAACACCTCTTTCTTCGTCGCTCAGTCTCCGGCAGCCCGGGATGCTTGTATATCAACAGGCACTGCCTGGGCTAAGGGAAAGTCCATCGGTCGGGCGGTTTTCACTCGCTGGAAGTCGATGGCTGCCGGAGCGGCGGTTATTGGCTTCGCTCTCATCTTTCCCTTGGTTCGCCTTTATTATACACGAGGATAGGGAATTTGGCAAGAGTTTTGACCAAAGTTTTTCTTTTGACTTTCGCAGGGACTTCCTGTATACTATTAGTTAGGGCGTTTTTTTGTGAGCGGAACGACGGTGCCGTCCGGGCGCTTGATGAGGGTGTTGTCCAACACCTGCTGCATATTCTGCCGGAAGCCGTCCAGGTATTCCCGGCGCAGCGCGGCCTGCTCGGCTGCCTCGGCCTGCGTCAGGCCGACGGTGCGGCTTTTGCGGGCCAGCTCGTTGATTCGTTCAATCTTCTTGTGTTCCATCGGAACACCTCCTTTGTATGACAGGTTTCGTGGGGGAGATCGCATGATCGAAGGAAAATGGTTTGCCCCGGGGGCGGAAATCCCCGAGGCGGCGGCGATCCGCGGCGCGGTGTTTGGCCGCGGACAGGATGCGCTGGATCAGGAAAGCTGGAACGTGGTCGTGTATCTGGACGGCGCTCCGGTGGCGACGGGCCGCCTCTGGTGGCGGGACGGCGCGTTCTTCCTGGGGGATGTGGCTGTGGTGCCGGAAGCCCGCGGAAAGCGGCTGGGTGATCTGACGCTCCGGCTGCTGCTGTTCAAGGCGCAGAGCCACGCCGCGCGCCTGATGTGGCTTGTCACGCCGACCGGGACGGCGGCCTTCTTTGCGCGCCTGGGCTTCAAGCCGGAGGGCGAGCCGGAGAACGACTTCCTGCGCATGGGGCTGCGCGGGGATGAGCTTTGCCTGGACACCTGCGAAACCTGCAAGCGGGACTGCCCGAACCGCCGCGCGGCGGAGAGCGAGGGCTGACGCGCGAACGTCAGGCCGGCTCGCTCCGGCGGCGTAACAGCAGCGTCAGGGCGGCGATTGCGCCCATGCACAGCGTCATGACCGAATAGTACAGCGCCTTCAGCGCGCCGCGGTCGACGCGGAACTCCATCCAAATCCCCAGACCAACACAGATCAGGACGATCAGCCAGCACAGCGCGCGCTGGCTTTTTTTCTTGGCGGGAAACACCCCGGCGCGCGCGGCGCGGCGCAGACACCAGGCGAACGCCGCTACGCCGATCAGCAGGAAAACAACCTGCTGGATGCGCACGAAATGCACCACCATGTGCTGGTCGTTCCGCAGGCTTTCCAGAATGACCTGCGACGCGCTCAGCAGCGTCAGAACGGTCACGCACAGGTCGCCATCGGGGTGCGAACAGCGCGCGCGCCAGATCAGCACGATCAGCAGAATGAGCGCGGCGGCAATCGCCTCAAACAGATAGACCGGATAAACCAGGTCGCCCATGCCGTCGTCCACGCCCAGCCACAGCAGCGCGTCCATGCCGACGGGCCGTCCAAAGCCCATGCCCGTGCCGCCCTCAAACAGCCGCTCCACGAAGATGGCGGGCAGCAGACCGATGGACGCCGCGTCCATCAAAACGCCCGCGCGGACGCGCGTCCAGCGCGCAGCCAACACCGCGGCGACGAGCGCGCCCAACACCGCGCCGCTGACGGAGTAGCCGCCGTCCCAAAAGCGCAGCGCCAGCGCGGGATTGCTCAGGGTGATCAGGTAATAGGTGCAGTTGGCCAGCACATACAAAAGGCGGGAAAAAAGCAGCGCCAGCGGCACGGTCAGCGTCGCCTGCCGGATAAACGTGCCGTAGCCTGCGCGCCCGCGCAGCCGCAGCCCGGCGGCAATCAGTCCCAGGAGAATCGCCAGCGCCGTGCCGACGCCAAAGGCGGTGACGGGCTGGCCGAAAAGCGTCATCGGTGCGTCCATGCGTCAGTCCGCCTCCGTGCCGTCCAGGCCCGCGTCCACGGCGGTGGCGAAATAAATGATGTCCGTCACCGAGCGCTCCGCCTTCCTGGATTTGTGGGAGTAGTTTTCGTCGCCGAACACCATCAGGGCGCTGTTGCCGCCGTCCAGATTGTAGGCCTCCAGACAGCCCTGATCGGCCATGAACTGCGCCAGCGTGTCGACGGTGCAGCCGCCGGATTTCTTCTTGCTGTCGTCCTCCAGGGTGACGGTGATCTCGCGGCCCGCGCCGCCGTCCACCACCACAAGCAGATATTCCAGCGGGCCGGTCTGCCCGATGGCGCAGCGCGGCTCCTTGCCGTTGATGTTGTACTTGTAGCTCTCGGGCATCTCCTGCCGCTCGCCGCCGATGACCAGCGCGGGGCCGAAGTTGAACACGTTCATCAGCTGGCGCTCGCTTTCCATCAGGGCCTTGAGCTGTTCCGCGTCGGAGTTTTTCAGGATGTGGAAGTCGCCCAGCTCGTCAATGATCAGCATATCGCGGCTCTTCATCGGCTTTTTCCGGTAGACCTCGCCCATCCGGACGACATAGCCGCCCTCCTCGTTGCCGTAGTAATCGCCGCCGATGGCGACCACCGCGTTGTTGTCCCGGGCGATGGTGGAGATCCGGTTCGTCTTTTTCTTGCCGAAGGGCGCCGCCAGCGCGGTGCGCAGCTGGGAGGGATCGGCAATCCTGACCCGTGCGACGTTGAAGCACGCGTCGTCCACCCAAATGCGCTCCATGGAAACGGTCAGGCTTTCGTCCTCATAGGTGGATTCGGTAAAGTTGGCGGGGTCGGCCACATGGCCGGGGGTGAAGTCAAACGGCAGCGCCGCGACGCTCTCCGCCGCGGCGGAGGCGCACGCAAGCGTCAACAGCAGGAGAAAGGCAAGCAGTCTGCGCATCGGGAATCATTCCTCCTTTGTGGGTTGCGTCAGTCGTCAAACAGGAAGGCGTACTCGTCGTCCGTGGCGGGGGCTTCGTCGAGGTAGGCGCGCTGCGCCTCCTCCGTCAGGCTGCCCTGGGGGACGGCGACCGCCGCGCCCAGAAGCATCGCGAGGGTCAGTACGCTCAAAAGAACGTTCGTTACGCGCGTTTTCATGCGTTGGCCTCCTTTTTCGGCGCGCTGCGGAATACCCAGCGCTCCTGCACCTGATAATTCAGCAGCGCGAGCACCGTGTCGCACAGCGCCTTTGCCAGGCCGTCGCCCAGGCCCAGCGCGCCCAACAGCACTACGCCCAGATTGCTCAGGCAGATGACGGCGACGCACAGCAGCGCGTACCGCCACACGGCGGCGCGGGAGTTCCCCTTGAGCTTGAAGACAAAGGAGCGGTTCAGCAGGAAGTTGCACACCGAGGAGATCACCCGAGCGGCCAGCCCGCTCAGCCAGATGATGCCGGTGTGGTCAATCCCCAGGTTGAGCAGCAGCACGTCCCGGAAAAGCCAGGCCAGCCCCTGATCAATCAGCACGCAGAACAGGCTGCTCCCGATGAACTTGATGAAGCTGCCCAGAATCACCTTGTAAATGCGGTAGCTGTCCCGCAGCGGGTGGAAATGGGAGCCTTCGTTGTTGTTCTCGTAGATCGTCTCGATGGTCAGCGGGATCATCGGGATGTTCGCCCGCGCGCAGGCGATGAGCACCTTCATCTCGTACTCGTAGCGCTCGCCCTCCACCTCGCGCATGAAGGGCAGCTCCTCCCGGCGGAAGGCCCGCAGGCCGGTCTGCGTATCCGGCAGCCACTGACCATAGAACAGGCGGAACACCCAGCTGGTCGTCCGGTTGCCGTAGCGGCTCTTTTTCGGAACGTGGGGCAGGCTGAAGTCCCGGCTGCCCAGGTATAGCGCCCGCTTGCCCTCGCAGAGCTTTTCAGCCAGCCGCCAGCAGTCCTCCACGGCATGCTGACCGTCCGCGTCGGCGGTGATCACGCCGACGATGTCCGGCAGGTGCTCCTCGATGTAGGCATAGCCCGTTTTGAGCGCCACGCCCTTGCCGTGGTTCACGTCGTGATGCAGCACCGTGCAGCCGTCCAGCCTGTCCAGCTCGCGGAAAACGGGCTGAAACGACTCGCTGGAGCCGTCGTCCACGATGACGACATGGCGGAAGCCGCGGGCAAGCAGCGCCTGCGTATAGGCGATCAGGCGGTCGTCCGGCTCCAGCGAGGGAATCAGGATGACGGCCTGCGTGGGATCGGAAATCATGGGATCACAGTCCTTTCGTATGGGATGCGCGGTCAGTTGAGCCGCGTATCCAGATAGTCCGTCATCAGGGCGGACAGGTCAAAGCCCGCGTGGGCGGATAAAACGTCGGTCAGCGATTGCCGGGTCGCGATGCGGAACCGGTACTGCGCCTGATAGTCCCGCAAAGCGTCGCCCAGCGATTCGCGGCCCATCAGCTTTTCCAGCGCGAGCCACATCGCCGCGCCCCGACGATAGACCACCAGGCTGTACTCGTCCAGATCGGCGAAGTAGTCGATCGGGCTGCCGGGAGTGACGTTTCCCGACACGGTGACGCGCATGGCGGTTTCGATGCGCTCAAAGGCGGCGCTTTCCCGGGCCGCTTCGCCGGAAACGCTGCCAATGTAGGCGAGCAGCGCGTACTCGGCGAGGCTTTCGTCCTGCCAGGGCTGGTTGACGCTGTCCGAGCCGACCATGGCGTACCACCACTGGTGGGCCGTTTCATGGGCGACGGTGTAGGACAGCGTGTCGCCGCCGGACGCGATCACGTCCGCGCCGATCATGGCCAGCCGGGGATATTCCATGCCGCCGTAGGGGAAGCTGACCTCGACGACGGTGAACGTCGGATAGGCGTATGCGCCCCACTGAGCCGCGAAGCAGCGCAGCGCCTGACGCGCCGCGTCGAGCATCCGCCGGGCGGAAGCGGCGGAACGGGCGTAGGCCGTCACGAGCACGCCGGCCTCAAGGGCCTGCGCCGATTGCAGACGGTTGGAGAGGACGAGCGCAAAGTCCCGCACGGCGTGGGCGGTCAGGGTGTGCAGCACGCCGTCGTCCGTATTGACGGCACTTCCCGCGCCGGTCGCCGCGACGCGCCAGCCGTCGGGGACGGTCAGCCGAACCGTCCAGTTGGCGCACTCGGACAGGAACGGGTCGCCCACGGCGATGTACGCGTCGGTGCGCCACGCGCTGTCCTCCCACACCGCAGGGGTGGGGAACACGTTGCCCAGCGCGTAAATATCGCCGTCCGTGCCGAAGCGGCTGCGGCAGTCCGGCACGTTCACATGATAGGTCAGGCGCACGGTGACGCTGCCGTCCGCCGCCCAGTTCTCAGCGGGAAGGGACAGCACGGTTCTTGCCTCGTCAAGCCAGTCATAGCGGACGGACGCGCCGTTTACCTCCGCGCCGTCCAGAATCAGCCCGCCGGTGGAGAAGCGCTCGCCATAGCAGGCGCTGTACAGCTCGTCGGAGGCGGCGGGGGAGGTGGACTCGCTCAGGTACGCGCCGGAAAAGCTCCGCAGTACCGCGGCGCTTTGCGTCTGCCCCGTCCGGTTGCGGAGCGTAAGCGTCTGCACGGCGGTCAGCAGCTTGCGCGACGGATCGAAGGTTGCCTCGACGGTGATCTCGTCCAGCCCGTCGGCGGTTGCGAGCAGCTCGGCGCTCTCCTCCGGCAGCGTGGCGTTGCCGCCAGGCAGCACGCGGGGCAGCAGCACGACGCCCGCCGCCAGGACGATCAGTCCGGCCACGATGGCGGCGGCCCACAACCAGGCCCGGCGGCGATCCTGCTTTGACAGTTGCTCTCGCATGGTGGCTCCTTTCCGGCGCGCGATAAATTCCAGCCTCTATTATACACGAATTTCTTCGGTTGCACAATGAGGGAACAATGTAAAAAGCGCAGGAAAAAGCGGCGGCAGGGAACGATTCCCTCCGCCGCGCTTGAGATGCGGTCAGATGCGCAGCTTGCCAATCCGCTCGACGGCACGCTGGGTGTTTTCCAGGCTGTTGAAGGCGGTCAGGCGGAAATAGCCCTCGCCGCTGGGGCCGAAGCCGCTGCCGGGCGTGCCGACCAGGTGGCACTCGTCCAGCAGCCGGTCGAAGAATGCCCAGCTCGTCATGCCCTCGGGCACCTTCAGCCAGATGTAGGGCGCGTCCACGCCGCCAAAGACGGTGAAGCCGGCCGCGGTCAGGCCCTCGCGGATGATCCGCGCGTTCTCCATATAAGCGGCGATGACCTGCCTGATCTGCTTTTGTCCCTCGGGCGTGTACACCGCCGCCGCGGCGCGCTGGATGGGATAGCTGACGCCGTTGAACTTCGTGGCCATGCGGCGTTTCCACATCGCGTTGAGCGAGACGCGGTTGCCGCTTGCGTCCAGGCCGCAGACCTCGTGGGGGATGACGGTGTACGCGCAGCGGGTGCCGGTGAAGCCGGCGGTCTTGCTGAAGGAGTTGCACTCGATGGCAACCTCCCGCGCGCCCTCCACCTCGTAAATGGATAGCGGCACATCCGGCGTGGAGACGAAGGCGCGGTAGGCCGCGTCGTAGATAATGATCGCGCCGTTGTCCCGCGCCCAGTCCACAAAGGGCTTCAATTGCGCACGGGTCAGCACGGTGCCGGTGGGATTGTTGGGGTAGCACAGGTAAATCACGTCCACCGGGCGGTCGGGCAGGGGCGGCACAAAGCCGTTGCCCGCGTGGCAGGGCAGGTAGCACAGGCGATCCCAACGGTCTTTGGTGTAGTTGCCGGCGCGGCCCGCCATGGCGTTGCTGTCCACATACACGGGATAGACCGGGTCGGTGACGGCGATCACTGCGTCCGGGCTGAACAGCTCCTGAATGTTGCCCACGTCGCTCTTCGCGCCGTCGGAAATGAATACCTCGTCATAAGCGATCTCCACGCCGCGGCTGGCATAGTCGCCCTCGCGAATGGCGTTGATCAGGAAATCGTAGCCAAAGTCTGGGCCATAGCCGCGGAAGGTTTCCTCATGGCCCATTTCCTCCACTGCCTGGTGCAGCGCGTCGATGACCGCGGGCACCAGCGGCTTGGTGACGTCGCCGATGCCCAGGCTGATCACGTCCGCGTCCGGATGCTCGGCGCAGTAGGCCTTCACGCGGCGGGCGATCTCGGCGAACAGATAGGAACCGGGGAGGCGCTGGTAGCAGTCGTTCACATGAAACATGGTGATTCCGCCTTTCGTCGTCGTGATTCGTCAAGGGTCTTTTCAGTATGCCGCGTCGGGCCAGTCGCCGTCGAAAACAAATTCCGCGTCGCCCTCCTGGTACACATGGTTGTCGTCCGGCGACCAGGAAACCTGCAAGCGGCCGCCGTTCAGCTCAATCTCCGCGTCCCGGTCGGCGCGTCCGGTCAGCACCGCCGCGACAAGCGTCGCGCAGGCTCCGGTGCCGCAGGCGAGCGTTTCACCCGCGCCACGCTCCCATACGCGCATCCGCAGGTGCCGCCTGTCGATCACCGAGACGAACTCGACGTTCGTCCGGTGCGGGAAAATGCGATGGTGCTCGATCACCGGGCCAAGCTCCTCCAGGGCGACCTGGTCGGGGTCGCGGACGAAAATGACGCAATGCGGGTTGCCCATCGAAACGCAGTGAATGGCGTACATCTCGCCCAACACGTCCAGCCGGTGGCCCAGCACCACCTCGCCGGGCAGGTCGACGGGGATGTTGCGCGGGGTCAGCTCCGGGGAGCCCATGTCCACCCGGACGGCGTGCACACGTCCGCCCCGGGCGCGCAGCGTCAGCAGCTTCAGGCCCGAGATCGTCATCAGCGTCAGGGACGTTTTGTCCGTCAGCCCCCGTTCGTAAACGTACTTGCCGATGCAGCGCGCGGCGTTGCCGCACATTTCGCTTTCGCTGCCGTCACTGTTGAAGATGCGCATTCCGAAGTCCGCCACCTCCGACGGCTCGATCAGCACCAGCCCGTCGCTGCCCACGCCGAAGTGGGCGCGGCTCATCCGCACCGCCAACGCGGCCGGATTGCGGACGGTTTCCTCAAAGCAGTTGACGTAAATGTAGTCGTTTCCGATGCCCTGCATCTTGGTAAAGCGCATAACGGATGCTCCTTTTCGCGGATATTTTCGGTAGTGTTTCCCGGACAAAGACCAGTCATGCAGGCGGTCAGCAGGCGGATTCGGCGCGGCGGAAGAGCTGCCCCAGCTCCCGGGCGATGCGCCCCTGCTCGCGGGAAATCGTGCAGACGTGGGGAACATTCTCCAGCCAGAGCACACCCTTTTCATGGCTGCTTACGCCGCCCATGATCACGTCCGCGCTGTCAGGGGAAATGGTCTCGTCCGCGCGGGACTGGACGGCAAGAATCGGACAGGTGACGGCGTGCAGATTCTGCCGGGCCATGCGAATCAGCCGCGACAGGTCGGCGGCGCATCGGGTGGGGAAACCGGCGTAGCCGCAGTCATACCGGCTGTCCAGCTGTTTGGCGCGGTCGCCGTCGCTCCGCCACATGACGCGCTTGACGAAAAGCGACGCGGGGCGGGCGAAGGGCATCAGGCGGTTCTGCACCGCCATCGGCGCGGAAATCGGCGCGGCGGCGGTCAGCTCCATCTGCTCGGCCAGGAGCAGCGTCAGGTCGCCGCCCATGCTCAGCCCCGCGACGCTGACGAACTCGCACCGATCCTTCAGACGAATGACGGCCTCCTTGGACGCTTGCAGCCAGTCCTTCCAGCCGTAGCGGCCCATGTCCTCCATGGAGGTGGCGTGGCCGGGCAGGTTGATCCCCACGACGGTGAAGCCCTGCCGGTTCAAATCGTCGCCCAGCGGGCGCATATGGCCCGCGGAGCCGGTGAAACCGTGCAGCAGCAGCACGCCGTGACGGTCGCCATGCAGATCAAAGGGCTGGCATTCGGGGGCGGAAAAGTCAACGACAGGCCGTGTATCCATGCGGTGTCCTCCTTCTCAGGCGGCTTACGAGCGATTGATCGCGTCGATGTCCTGCTGCTTGCCCAGCACGATGAGCACATCGCCCGGGGCAAAGGTCGTTTCCGCGCCGGGGGAGGCGATGAACTGCGCGCCCCGGTGAATGGCGATGACGCTCAGCCCGTAATTGCGCCGGACGTTCACGTCGACAATGGTGCGGTGCTGCCACTTCTCCGGCAGGGTCAGCTCGGCAATCTGATAATCGTCGGCCAGCTCCATCAGGTCAAGAATATTGGGCGCGACGAGGGAACGGGCGACCCGCTGGCCCATGTCCCGCTCGGGGAAAACGACCCGATCCACACCCACCTTGCGCAGCACTTTGGCGTGCAGCTCGTCGGTCGCCTTGGCGACCACATAGGGCACGCCCTTTTCCTTGCACAGCACGGAGACGAGGATCGAGTTGCTGACGTTGGTGCCGATGGAAACGATGGCCGCGTCAAAATTGTGCACGCCGATGGCGTCCAGCGCGGCCTCGTCGGTCGCGTCGGCCTGCACCGCCTGCGTGACAAAAGGGGCCATCTCCTGGACGAGCGCATCGTTCCGGTCGACGGCCAGCACCTCGTGGCCCAGATGCGACAGGCTCTTTGCCAGGCTGCTGCCGAAGCGGCCCAGGCCCAGGACGAGAAACTGTTTCTTGGCGTTTTTCATGGGTTCCTCCTTGGAGCGTCAACCGATGACGATGTTTTCCTCCGGGTAGCGCAGGTGGTTTTGCGTCGCGCTCTGCTTGTTGGCCAGCGCCAGAGCCATGGTCAGCGGCCCGACGCGGCCGAAGAACATCATCGGAATCAGGGTAATCCGGCTGATCAGGGACAGGTTCGGCGTGCCGACGGCGGACACGCCCACCGTCGCGATGGCGCTGGCGGACTCAAACAGCAGGTCGATAAAGGGCATTCCGTCCCGTTCGGCAAGGGTCAGCACCATGGTGCCGGCGAGCAGGATAATCAGCGTGATGAACAGGATCGAGAGCGCCCGGCGGAGCAGCCCCGACGGCAGGCGGCGGCCCAGCACGCACACGTCGTTCTGGCTCCGCGCGACGCTGAGCACGATCAGCGCCAGCACGCTGATGGTGGTGGTCTTGACGCCGCCGCCGGTGGAGGCGGGCGACGCGCCGACGAACATCAGGCACACGCTGAAGAGCTTCGACGCTTCGGTCAGCTTCGATAGATCGACGGAGTTGAAGCCCGCGGTGCGCATGGTGACGGACTGGAAAAAGGCGTTCAGCAGCCGCGAGCCACCTCCTGCGCCGTCTACGGCAAGGGTTCCCGGATTCTGCCACTCCACCAGCGCGTAGAAAACCGTGCCCAGCATCAGCAGGCTGCCGGTCATCAGCAGCACCAGCTTGGCGTGCAGGGACAGCGTTTTCCAGCGGAAGCGGTGATTCAGCGTCTCCAGAATGACCGAGAAGCCCAGCCCGCCCAGGATGATCAGCGCGCTGACGGTCAGCAGCACAAGCGGATCGTCGCGAAAGGCGGTCAGGCTGGAAAAGTGGCCGAACAGGTCAAAACCCGCATTGCAGAAGGCGCTGACGGCGTGAAACAGGGCGAAATACAGCCCGCGGCCCGGGCCGAAGCGCGGCACGAAGCGAATGGCGAGCAGCATCGCGCCGGACAGCTCGATCGTCAGGGCGATCAGGCCATAGTAGCGCGTCAGGCGGACGAGGCCGGAGAGCGTTGCGGTGTTCATGGACTCGCGGATCAGCATCCGGCTCCTGAGGGAAATGCGCCGCCCGAGGGCGACCATCATCAGCGTGGCGAAGATCATGAAGCCAAGCCCGCCCAGCTGGATCAGCGCCAGCAGCACCAGCTGCCCAAAGAGCGTCAGCGCCGTGCCTGTGTCCACCGCAACCAGCCCGGTGACGCACACGGCGGAGGTAGCGGTGAAGAGCGAATCCATCAGTCCCAGGGATTGGCCGGTGGTCGACGCGGCGGGCAGCATCAGCAGCAGCGTACCCAGCACGATCAGCGCCAGAAAACCGGCGGCCAGGATGCGCTCCGGGCGGATGGTCTGCTGCAGAAGCGTTCCGCCCTTCTTCCGAAACACAGCCGGTTCCCCTCCTCTGAAAATAAGATGGCATCATTATACGCGAAAAGCGGCAAAAAATCAATGCGCGTCTTTGGAGGCCGCGCGCCACAGCGGCGTGGAGAAATACCGCTCGCCGCCGTCCGGCAGAATGACGGCGATCACCTGGTCGCGATATTCGAGTCGTCGGGCGATCACCGTCGCCGCGTGGAGCGCCGCGCCGGCGGAGACGCCAGCCAGCAGGCCTTCCTCCCGGGCCAGCAGCCGGGCGGCGGCATACGCGTCCGGCTCGCTGACGGCGATGACCTCATCAATCAGCGCCGCGTTCAGCGTGTCCGGGACGAAACCCGCGCCGATGCCCATCAGGCCGTGTGCGCCGGGCTGCCCGCCGGACAGCACGGGGGACGCGGCAGGCTCCACCGCGACGACCCGCAGAGCCGGATTGCGCTGCTTCACATATGCTGCCGTGCCGGTGAGCGTGCCGCCGGAGCCGACCCCGGCCACGAGCACGCCTATCGCGCCGCCGGTATCGCGCCACAGCTCCGGGCCGGTGGTCTGCCGGTGCGCGTCGGGATTGGCAGGATTGGAGAACTGATTCGGCACGAAGCATTGCGGGGTTTCCGCCGCCAGATGACGCGCCAGCGCGACCGCGCCCGCCATGCCCAGCGCGCCGTCCGTCAAGTGAAGCTGCGCTCCGTAGGCGCGCAGCAGCGCCCGGCGCTCGACGCTCATGGTATCCGGCATGGTCAGCGCCACCCGGTAGCCGCGCGACGCGCCCAGCATCGCCAACGAGATGCCCATGCTGCCGCTGGTCGCCTCAATGATTGTGCCGCCGGGGCGGAGCAGGCCGCGGCGCTCCGCGTCCCGCAGGATGAAAAGCGCCGCTCGATCCTTGACGCTTCCGCCGGGATTGAACCATTCCGCCTTGCCCAGCAATAGGGCGGACAGGCCCAGCGCGCGGGCGAAGCGGGTCAGGGGAAAAAGCGGCGTGTTGCCGATGCGGCCTTCAAGCGATTGCATCGTATCCTCCCTCCTTTTCCCTGATGGTATGTGGGACGAAACGAAAAAAGGCCGTGGAATGAATCATTCCACAGCCGGGGGATTCCGAAGCAGCCGGGCCGTTACGCGGAAATCGCGTTGCCCGTGTAGAGCTGATAATAGCGCCCCTTCTGCTCGATGAGCTGATCGTGGGTGCCGCGCTCGATGATGCGCCCGTTTTCCAGCACCATGATGCAGTCCGAATTGCGGACGGTGGAGAGCCGGTGGGCGATGACAAAGGTGGTCCTGCCCTTCATGAGCGCGTCCATGCCCTGCTGGACGAGGCGCTCGGTGCGGGTGTCGATGGAGGAGGTCGCCTCATCCAGGATGAGAGCGGGCGGGTCGGCCACGGCGGCGCGGGCGATAGCAAGCAGCTGCCGCTGGCCCTGGGAAAGGTTTGCGCCGTCGCCGGTCAGCAGCGTGTGGTAGCCATCCGGCAAGCGGCGGATGAAGCCGTCCGCGTTGGCGAGCTTCGCCGCGGCAATG
>CAZRLM010000005.1:20629-44675 GCA_964600835.1 uncultured Oscillospiraceae bacterium | reverse complement strand
GTCCATCTCGTTGCCGATGCACCACAGCTTGATGCCGAAGGGATCCTTCGCGCCGTTGCGGATGCGCATATCGCTCCAGTAGCTGCCGCCCTTGTGGTTGGCGTACTCGACCACGTTGCGCGCCGCGTCCGCGCCGCGGGTACCCATGTTGACCGCGTACATCACGTCGGTATTCGCCTTCTTGGCCCAGGACGCGAACTCATGCAGACCAACTTCGTTCGTCTCGGTGGTGAACCAGGCCAGGTCGAGGCGATGGGGCCGCTCGCTGACGGGACCGACGCTGTCCTCCCAGTTGAAGCCGCTGACGAAGTTGCCGCCGGGATAGCGCACGATCGGCACGTCCAGCTTGCGCACCAGGTCAATGACGTCCTTGCGGAAGCCCTGCTCGTCGGCCAGGGGATGCCCCGGCTCGTAGATGCCGCCATACACTGCGCGGCCCAAATGCTCGATGAACGAGCCGTAGATCCGCTTGTCAACCGTTCCGATCGCATAGTCCCGATCCACGATCATGCTGACGTTTTTCATGGGAAACCATCCTTTCTCATTGACCGGGCGTCGCCCGGGTTTTTGTTTGTGTTTTTGCGAAGTAATTAGTCTGCTTAGGAACTAATACTACTATAATCGCTTCCATTTGTTTTGTCAAGGGGGAAAAGTGGCCGAAAATTTCATTTGCCAAAGTCCAAACAAAAGTGTATACTGGTCGCGAGGTGAAACGCTTGAAGCAGATACATGATCTCCGGTCGGCGCTGCCGCTGTTCCGGTGCCTCAGCTCCGAGACGAGACTGGCCATCCTCGAGCTGCTGGAGAAAAACGGCACCATGCGCATGACCGACATCGCGGAGGCGCTGGGCGTGACCGGCGGCACGCTGTCGCCGCACATGAAGCTCCTGGCCGAATGCGGGCTGATTCACGTCGCCTTTTCAGCGGGCAAGCACGGCGTGCAGCGGGATTGCAGCCTGGGCGACACCTGCTTCCTGATCGACCCCCAGCGCGCGCCGCTCCCCGCCCCCGCCTACGAGGCGGAGATCAGCGTCGGGCAGTACACCGGCTACGAGGTGTACCCCACCTGCGGGCTGGCCACGCCGGAAAAGCTGATCGGCGAGGTCGACGACCCGCGGTATTTCGCTTCGCCCGAGCGGGTGGACTGCAATATTCTCTGGCTTGGTCACGGCTACGTCGAGTACATGATTCCCAACTATTTGAAGCCCAACGAGCGCGCCACCGAGCTGCAAATCTCCATGGAAATTTCCAGCGAGGCGCCGGGCTACTGCGAAAACTGGCCCAGCGACATCACCTTCTCCCTCAACGGCGTAACCCTGTGCTCCTGGACGTGCCCCGGGGACTTCGGCGCGACGCGGGGTATCTACATCCCCGCCTGGTGGGACAGAAACTGGAACCAGCACGGGCAGTTCAAGCTGCTCACCGTCAACGAAACGGGCTGCTACATCGACGGCACCCGCACCTCCGACCGAACGCTCTCCCAGCTGAACATCGCCCCGGACACGCCGCTCACGCTGCGCATCGCTTCTCCGCTGGAGGCGCGCAATCCCGGCGGACTGACGCTCTACGGGCGCAGCTTCGGCAACTACGCGCAGGACATCCGGGTGCGCATGGTGTACGAACGGCAGACCGCGCAGAACGGGTGACGCGCGAAATTTACAACAATTTGAATATCACCTCGCGCCCTCCATGGTATCATGAAGGCGCGTATTTTTTATCAAAAGGAGGCATGGCGATGGCGCATCTTTTGATCGTCGAGGACGACGAGGCCATCCGCGAGCTGCTGACGCTCCACCTGTCGCTGGTAGGGCACGTCTGCGACGCCGCTGAGGACGCGGCCCGGGCGCGGACAATGCTCTCCGCCGGGCTGCCCGACCTGGCGCTGCTGGACGTGATGCTCCCCGGCGAGGACGGCTTCTCCCTGGGCGAGCATCTGATCGGCCTGGGCGTGCCGGTGCTGTTTCTGACCGCGAAAACCGCCGTGGCCGACCGGGTACGGGGGCTGCGCATGGGCGCTGAGGACTACATCCTCAAGCCTTTTGAGCCGGCGGAGCTGCTCGCCCGGGTGGAGAACATCCTCCGCCGCGTCCACAAGGCGGACAAAACGATCGCCGCGGGCGAGCTTTTGATCGACCTGGAGGCGCGGCGGGTCACGCTGCGCGGGACGGAGGTGCCGCTGACCGCCATGGAGTTCGACCTGCTGGCCGCGCTGGCCCGCAGCCGCGGCGTCGCCCTGAGCCGGGAGGAGCTGCTTCGGCAGGTGTGGGGGTACGTCTACACCGGCGAAAGCCACACGGTGGACGTGCACATCCAGCGCCTGCGCAGCAAGCTCGGCCCGGCGTACATCGAAACGGTGTTCAAGTACGGCTACCGATTCCGCGCCGAGGAGGGAGACGCATGAGAAAGCGGATTGCCGCCGCCGTGATGGCGGTGGTGCTGGCAGTGCTGCCCGCGGGGATGCTGCTGATGGCGCAGCGCAGCTTTACCTTGGCCATGGCGCGGGAGCGGGAACGCGCCCTGAGCGAGGAGGCCGCCATCGCCCGGGCCATCGCGCTGGAGATCGGCGGCGGCGACTACGCGACGCTCCTGCAAACGGCGCAAAACGCCCAGCGGCGATACGGCTCCGCGTCGCTGACCGTCGCGCTGACCTACTTCGGCGCGCCCATGGCCGGCGCGTCGCTGCCCCCGGCGGCCGAGCCGCTGCTCCGCAGCGATCTGAAGCGCGCCACGCTGCTGGACGGCGACACGCGCCGTCTCTTTCTCGCCCACCGCCTGACGGACTCGGTGACGCTGCTGCTGTCCTCGGACGTGTCGCCGGTATACGCGCTGCGCCGACAGCTGATCATCGGCGCGGCGGCGTTGTGCGCGGCAGGCCTGACGCTGGCCGGGGCGGCGGCGTGGGGACTCAGCGGCGTTGCCATGCGCCCGGTGCGAACCCTCGCCCGCGCGGCGGACGCGCTCTCCGGCGGGGACTACGGCGCGTCGCTGCCCCCGGCGGGGCGGGACGAAATCGGCGCGCTGACGCGTTCCTTCGGCGCGATGGCGCAGGCCGTCCGGCAGCGGGAGGAGGCGCTGCGCGAGCATGGTGAACGTCAACAGCTGCTCATTGACGCCATGGCCCACGAAATGCGCACGCCGCTGACGGCCATCGTCGCGGGCGGGCGGCTTTTGCAGCGGGCCACGCTGACGCCGGAAAAGCAGGACGCGCTGCTGACCACCCTGGTGCGGGAGGCGCAGCGCCTGGCGGACATGGACGAGCGGCTGCTGACCCTGACCCGCCTGCGCACGGAGCCGCTCGCCGCCGCGCCCTACGCGCTGGCAGACATGGCGCGGGAAGCGCTGGCGGTGTTCGGGAACGTCGAGCTGGACGCGGCGCGGGGCGGGACGCTCACGGGCGACCGGGAGCTGATGATCGAGCTGATGCGCAATCTGGTCGTCAACGCGCAGCGGGCAGGCGGCAGCGTGCCGGTGCGGGTCGCGCTGCGCCCGGACGGCTTCACCGTGACCGACAAAGGGCGGGGCATGACCGCCGAGGAGGCGGCGCGGGCCTTCGAGCCGTTCTACAAGGCCGACTCCTCCCGCTCGCGGGCCGCGGGCGGCGCGGGGCTGGGGCTGACGCTCTGCCAGCGCATCGCGTCGCTCCACGGCGGCACGCTGACCATCGACAGCGCCGTCGGCCGGGGCACCACCGTCGCCTATCGCCAGCGCACAATTGATCCACCGTTGATCTCTCCGTGAGGACTTCGATACCCGCTCCGTGCTATCCTGATCATGCGGGGCGGGACGGACGGCCGCCGGAGCGCCCCGAAATCACAAAAAGGAGTGAGTTTGAATGAAACGATGGATTGCCTTTGCACTGGTCGCCCTGCTGGCCCTGCCCGCCACCGCCCTCGGCGAGGGCACGGTACAGGAAGCGCCCGATATTGACCTGAACCTGCCCATCGAATCCGCCTCCCCCGCGTCCTATCTGCCGGACGCAAGCGTCTACGCGGGCTATGCGGGCTGGCAGCCGGACTGGGCCGACAGCGCGTCCTATGTCCCGCCGACGGAGGGCGGCGACGGCCTCTTTAAGCCGGAGGTGCAAACGCCCGGCCTGACCCCGGGCGAGCAAGCCCGCGCCGAAGCGCTGCTCGCCGCTTATCAGCAGGGCGAAAAAACCGGCGACGGCGCGCAGGTGCTCAGCGCCGTCACCGACGTGGTGGTCGGCGTGTACGCCCTCAACCCGGAGGACTTTGACGGCGAAGGGGTCTACACCCTGCTGCCCGCCGTATGCCTGACGGACGAGCAGCTGCTCAACGTGATTGACGCGTTCCATCAGCTGGGGCAGACCTTCGACCCCGCCGGGCTGAACTACCGCAACTGCGCCCGGGGCGGCGGCATTGAGGCAAGCCGCTTCCTGACCGCAGCGGAGCGGGAGCGGTGCGCCATCATTGCCCGGCAGATTGAGCGTGGCGTGCTGACAAGCGACCTGATCGATCCGGGCGACGTCGCCGCGGAGCAAATGATTCGCCTCGACCCACGCTATTACGCGGGCATGGACGTTTTTGCGCTCCATCCCTACCGTCTCCTGACGGACAAGGAGCTGGCGGCAGGCCTGTTCCGACAGGGCGCAACGGCCTCCGGCGTCGATCTGTCCGCGCTGGAGCGGCGCGCAGTCGCCGCCTGGACGGTCTGGAACGCGCCGCTGGCAATGACGTTTGATTCGCCCTCCGCCGGCGCCTATCTGCCCGTCGCCTTTGACGAAACCGGCGAGACACGCTTCGCCGACCCGGGCCGGGACATGACCTGCGTCAGCGCCTCCGTCCAGGCGGAGGACGGTGCGACCGTGCATTATCAGCTTTTCCTGGACACGCAGACGCAGGAGATCACGGAGAATGCCTGGCACTACAGCTACGGCGCTTCTCCGCTGGCCGCCGCGCTGTCCACCGGCGGAACCGCGTCGGAAGGCTTCTTCGTCAATCACGCGCGGGCGCTGACCGCCGCGCAGTATGCCGAGGCCGCCGACGCCTACGCCCGGGCGCTCATGCCCGACGCGACCCTTTCCTGGCACGACCGGGGCGAGTGCGCCCTCAACAGCTGGAACTGTGTCGTCCTGCGCGCGCTGCTGCCCACAGGCAAGCTGATGACCGTGTACCTGGATCCCGCCGACGCGCGGGTGATGGGCGTGAAAATCCTCACCGACACGGTCAGCCTGTTCCATTTGGAGGATCATCTCGATTCGGTTCCCACCGCGGACAACGGCTGAGCCGCCAAAAAAATCTGCCCCGCCTGCTCCATGAAAAAGGAGGAGGCGGGGCTTTTCGTGTCAAACGTGACAAAAATGTAAGGTTCCGGGCGGAAAATGTAAGGTTAAGTTAAGGCATCGCGCCGCGCGGGGTGGTATGCTGGACTTGTTCACGGAACAAAGAAAGGATGATGCGCCATGTCGCTGCTTGATGTGAACGGAATCACGAAGGTATATACCACCCGTCTGGGCGCGCAGAAGGTTCGCGCGCTGTCCGGAGTGAGCTTTACGGTCGAGGCCGGGGAGTTTGTCGCCATTATGGGCGAGAGCGGCAGCGGCAAAACGACGCTGCTGAACATCCTCGCGGCGCTGGATACGCCCACCTCCGGTCAGGTGCTGCTGGAGGGTCGGGACTTTGCCGCCATTCCGGACAGGGAGCGCGCCGCGTTCCGCCGGGATCACCTCGGGTTTGTCTTTCAGGACTTCAACCTGCTGGACACCTTCTCCGTCCGGGACAACATTCTTCTGCCGCTGGTGCTGCAAAACCGCCCGGTGCGGGAGATGGAGGAGCGCCTCCGTCCGCTGATTGAGCGTCTGGGCTTGACCGGCCTGGAGCGGAAGTACCCGTGGGAGGTGTCCGGCGGACAGAAACAGCGCACCGCCGTCGCCCGGGCGCTGATCACAAAGCCGCGCCTGCTCCTGGCCGACGAACCGACCGGCGCGCTGGACAGCAAGGCCGCCACCAACCTGATGCACCAGTTCAGCCGCATTCACGACGCGGGGCAGACCATCCTGATGGTGACGCACTCCGCGCAGGCCGCCAGCTACGCCAGCCGGGTGCTGTTCATCAAGGACGGCACGGTGTACAACCAGCTTTACCGGGGCGACGCGGCCCGCGACGCGTTCTACCAGAAGATCATTGCCACGCTGGCGGTGCTCTCCGACGGGGGTGAGGACGCATGAGGAGCCTGCTCGCCCTGCGCCTGGCCGCGCAGAACCTGCGCCGAAACTACCAGACCTACGGCCCGTTTCTGCTCGCGTCCTCGCTGCTGACCTTCGCGCTCTACGCGTTCATGCTCTTTCCCTTCAACCCCGGTATTTCGCAGGTCGCCTTTGCCAACGGCTTTCTGATCATCCTGAATTTTGGGCTGATCGTCATCGGCATCTTCACGGCGCTGTTCCTGTTTTACGCCAACAGCTTTCTGATCAAGCGCCGCAAGAAGGAGCTGGGAATGTACGGCATACTGGGGCTGGAACGCCGCCATGTGATCGGCGTGCTCTTCTTCGAGCTGGCGCTGAGCTACCTGATCACGATGCTCATCGGTCTGGGGCTGGGGATGCTGCTGGCCCGGCTGCTGTTCCTGATTCTCCGGGCGCTGACCCGGCTGGACATTCCCCTCACAGGCGGCGTCAACCCCACCGCGCTCCGGCTGACCGCGCTGCTCATGGGCGGGTTGTTCCTGCTGCTGTTTGTCTACAACGCGTTGCAGGTGCGGCTGGTGAAGCCGATTGATATGCTCCACAGCCAGCAGCAGGGCGAAAAGGAGCCGCAGGCCCGCTGGCTGCTGGCGCTGCTCGGTTTTGTCTGCCTGATCGCCGGATACGTCATCGCGCTCCGGGTCGACAATCCGATCAACGCCGTCACGCTGTTCTTTATCGCGGTGCTGCTTGTCATCGCCGGTACCTACCTGACCTTCCTGACCGGCAGCATCGCGCTGCTTAAGGCGCTCAAGGGCCGCAAGCGGTACTACTATACGTCCAAGCACTTCGTATCCGTCAGCGGAATGCTCTACCGCATGAAGCAGAACGCCGCCGGACTGGCCAGCATCACCATTCTCTGCACGATGGCGATGGTGACCATCGGCACCACCGCCGCGCTCTATCTGGGCAGCACCCGAATGCTGAACTCGTCGTACCCGTCGGATATTTACATCCGCGTGCAGAGCGAGCAGGAGGCCGCCGCGGTGCTGAACGCCCTGACCGAGTTGGAGGAAACGACGGAGGCGCAGCCGGTGAATCGCCACCTGTTCCGCAAGCTGTCGGAGGTGCTCCTTGTGCGGGACGGCGAGATGCTGTCCGCCGCGCAGCGGGACGAGGATCTCACCTGGGACTACTACAACCTGCTGCGCAGCGTGTCCATCATGACGCAGGAGGAGTACAACGCCCTGCAAGGCACCTCCGTGTCCCTGGGCGACCGGGAAATCGCCTGGTTCGGCGACGAGACGCTGTCGGAGCTGACGATGCTGGATCAGGTGTGGAAGGTGCAGCAGCTGTCCCGACCCACCGTCCCGCTCACGGACAGCAACAACGTCGGGTATGTCAATGCCGTGCTGGTCGTCCGGGACTGGGAGACGGCGGCAGCCGTTTCGCGGACGTACAGCCTCAATCTGGAACGGGAAGCGCCGGTCGTCCCGCGGTACGTCATCAACTACAACCTGACCGGCGATCAGGACGCGCGCCTGGCCTACGGCAGCCAGGCGAATCAGATTTTGACGGACACGCTGTACAGCCTGAATCCGGATGGGCCGATTTCCTACTCTTTTTCCGACAAGGGGGACGTTTCCGCCGACTGGTACAGCTTCTACGGCTCGTTCCTGTTCGTGGGCGTGTTCCTGGGGCTGGTGTTCATGACCGGCATGGCGCTGATCATCTATTTCAAGCAGATCAGCGAAGGCTATCAGGATCACGACCGGTATATCATCCTGCAAAAGGTTGGCATGAGTCAGAGCGAGGTTCGTTCGGCGGTTCGCAGGCAGGTGCTGCTGGTGTTTTTCCTGCCGCTGACGGTGGCGCTGTGCCACGTCGCCGGCTCGCTGAAGATGATCGCGCTGATGCTGCAAGTGTTCGGCCTGATAGACGTGCCGTTCATTTCCCTGTGCAGCCTGGGCGCGGCGGTCGTGGTAGCGCTGGTGTACCTGCTGTTCTACCGGCGCACCGCGAAGTCCTACTACAAACTTGTCCGGTTTGAGGGAGGCGAAAAACAATGAACGCAAAGAAGATCGTCCTGTGTTTCGTGCTGGCCGCGCTGGGACTGACGTGCCTGGTCGCAGCGGCCTCCTCCGCCTTCCAGCGCACGGAGGATTACTACGTCCTGCTGGACGCGGACAAGCTGGTGGAGATCACGCCCCGCGGCGGCATGAGCTACG
The DNA here is from genome assembly GCA_964600835.1 of uncultured Oscillospiraceae bacterium. Taxonomy (GTDB): domain Bacteria; phylum Bacillota; class Clostridia; order Christensenellales; family Aristaeellaceae; genus UBA11524. The sequence continues at coordinate 36,305 of CAZRLM010000005.1, read as the reverse complement.
CCTACACCCTGCCCGCCCGCAACGCTGACGGCAAGCGGAAGGAGATCACCTTCTCCACCGCCCGCCCCCTGCGCGACGGCGCCTGGCTCCGCCTATCCTACAACGCCCTCCGCGGCGTCATCTCCTGGGAAGAAGTCCCCGAATCCTCCATCCCCTCCCCCGCTTTCGAGAAGCTAAACACCGATCAGGGGCTCCGCCCCTGAACCAGAGGGGGCGCTGCCCCCTCTGGACTCCCTCGCCAGGAGGGCCAGTCGGCCCTCCTGGACCTCCCAAGCTGGGCTGCCCAGCTTTTTTTTCATTTCCAGAGAAGTGCTGTTAGTGAGAGTGCGCCTCCGAAGGAGTGCTGGGGGCGATCGGAAAGCCCGGCAGGCGATCTTCGTCCCCAACCCGTGCCAGCAGGCACGGAATCCCTGTATATGACCGAATTCTCCGTATTGCGCGCATTCCGGCGCACAAAAAGACAGCCGACGCCATCGCAAGGTTCCGGCAGCACTGATCACATCGTTCAGCGTAGACGCAGCCTGCTACCGCCTCCCAAACGCCGATGCGTAGGCAACCTCTGATAGTCGCCCAGACCGTTGACAAAGTCGATGGGATGCAGACCGTTCAAAAAGGCTGCAAGACTAAGAAAGCAAGCCTGCACACAAGGGAGTTCTCACAGATGTAAATGACCGCCGTGTGCAAGTGCAGCTGACGCAGAAAGCAGAAAGTCCAGCCCCTCGGCTGGACTTTCTGCGGTTGCGGTCTTTTTCAACAGTCTGAAACTCCCACCCATTGCGAGAGTTTGTTGATGGTCTGAACCGGAGAGCACCCCCGCTCTCCGGCATGTTCTGTCATTCGCTGTATAAATCTCCGTGCTTTCCGTCGCGAAGCATGACCGGGATGATCTCCAGCGGCGCGGGCACGATCACTTCCTGCCCGCCCTCGTAGGCCTTGCCGGTGTACGCGTCCACCCAGCGCGCGCCTGCGGGCAGATACACCGCGCGCTCCCTCGCGCCCGGGGTCATCACCGGCGAAACCAGCAGATCCGGGCCGAACATATACGAGTCCTCCACCGTCCAGGCGCGCTTGTCCTGCGGGAAATCGTACAGCAGCGGACGCATCACCGGCGCGCCCTCGGTGTGCGCGGCCCGCATCAGCTCGCGCACATAGGGCCGCAGCTTTTCGCGCAGGAAGAGGTACTTCGTCAGGATCGCGTAAACCTCCTCGCCAAAGCTCCAGACCTCGTTGTCCTGACCGCTGGTCAGCTGACGCACGCCGTCGATGAACTCCTCCTCGCGCTCGTACCAGGGGCTGCGCTCGCCGTGCATCCGAAAAACCGGGCAGAAGCAGCCCCACGCAAACCACCGAACCAGCAGCTCGCGGAACGCCGGATCGTCGATCTGTCCGCCGAGGAAGCCGCCGATGTCGCTCGTCCACCAGGGAATTCCCGCCATGCCCATGCTCAGCCCCGCGGTCAGCTGTTCCCGCATGGCGCGGAAGGACGAATGAATGTCGCCCGACCAGGTCAGCACGGCATACTTTTGGCTCCCTGCCCAGGCGCAGCGCACCAGGCTCATCACGTCCGTTTCGCCCGCGGCAGTCAGCCCGTCGTAAAAGCCCTTGGCGTAGCCCACCGGGTAGACGTTGGAGCAGCTCTGCGCCGGGCCGGCCCAGTAACGGTAGTTGTCGAAATCGTAGGGGCCGTACTCCGGCTCCGCCTCGTCCAGCCAGAAGCAGCGGATTCCCTTGTCGTAGTAGTTCTGCCGACACTGCTCCCACACATAGCGCTGCGCGCCGGGATTGGTCGCGTCAAAAAACACGGTGTTGCCCATCCAGGTCATATGGCAGCCCATCCCCCGGTCGGCAGTGACCAGATAGCCACGCTCGCTCATCGGGCCAAAGTTGCGGCTCCGCTCGTCGATCGTCGGCCAGACGGAGACGACCGGCTCCACGCCCATTTCCCGCAGCTCTCGCACCATCGCCTCGGGATCCGGCCAGTCCCGCGGCTCAAAGCGGAAATCTCCCTGCATCGTCCAGTGGAAGAAGTCGATGACAATCGCGTCCAGCGGCAATCCCCGGCGCTTGTGCTCCCGCGCCACCTTCAGCAGCTCCTCCTGCGTGCGGTAGCGCAGCTTGCACTGCCAGTAGCCCAGGCCGTACTCGGGCATCATCGGCGTGCGACCTGTCGCCAGGGTATACTGCGCCTCGATTTCCGCAGGCGTGTCCCCGGCGGTGATGTAGTAGTCCAGCTTCGCGGTGCGGCGCGCCGTCCATTCGGTCACGTTGGCGGCAAAGGTCGCCGTGCCGACGGCCGGATTGTTCCACAGAAAGCCATAGCCCCGGCTGGACACAAAGAACGGCACGCTCGCCTGGCTGTTGCGGTGCGCCAGCTCCAATGTGCAGCCCTTCTTGTCCAGCCGTCCGTCCTGATACTGCCCCATGCCGAAGATTTTCTCGCCGTCAAAGGCCTCGAAGCGGGCCGTCAGGGAATAGTCGTCGCAGCCGGGCACGGGCTTCAAGTCCCGCGCGCCCACCCGCAGCGGCACGCAGTAGCGGTTGATGCGGTCGCGGTTGCGCCAGTATTCCTCCGTGAGCAGCTCGCCCCGCTGATTGTAGAAGCTGATCCACCCCTCCGCCGACACGCGGGCGGTGATTTTGCCGTTGACCAGCGTCGCCTCGACGCCCGTTTGATGGTACTTCGCATAGGCCTCGCCGCGATACCAGGGATCGGTCGTATCAACGGTCTGAAAGGTCACTGTCGCGTCGGTGGGCGCGACTGGCTCGGTCAGCGCCCAGTCCCGCGCGTCCATCTCCGGACGCGCCGTCATGCGCACGCGCAGGGCGTTCGCGCCCCATGGCTCAATCCACACCTGGCCGCGGCCCTCGTGAAGAATCAGGCGCTGCCCCTCGGCTGTCATGTACATCGAAAATCCTCCCTTTTCCCCGATTATCCGCGCCGCAGCGTGCGCGCTAAAAGCGAGAGCGCATAGCACGCCGCCGCGTAAAGCACGATGGCCGCGCCTGCGGAGGTATCCCACGCATAGGCGGACAGCAGCCCCGCCACGCCGCTGACCAGCGCGATCGCCACGCTCCAGGCGGCGTGCTGACGGCTGGTGCGGGCCAGGTTGCGCCCTGCGGCGGCGGCCAGAATCAGCAGCGCATTGATGAGCATCACGCCCACCCAGCGGATCGCCAGCATCACCGCGACGGCGACCAGCACCACAAAGGCGCACTCGGTCAGCCGCGTCATCACGCCGCGCGAGCGGGCCAGCGGCGCGTTGACGCTGGACAGCAGCAGGCTGTTGTACATCGCCATCCACAGCGCCACGCCGATCACCAGCGCCAGCAGCAGCCACAAAAGGTCAAGCGGCGTAACCGCCAGCACGTCGCCGATGAGCAGCGAGGAATACTTTGCGAAGCTGCCGCCGCGGGAGAGAATCAGCAGGCCCGCCGCGACAGAGGTGGAGGAAAACACGCTGATCACCGTATCGGTGGACGCGGCGCCCGTCTGCTTGATGCGGCAGATCAGCACCGCCCAGATCACGCCGAACACCAGCATACTCACCAAGTCGCTGCCCACGCCCAGCAGAATGCCGAGGCCCACGCCTGTCAGCGCGCTGTGACCCAGCGCGTCGGAGAAGAACGCCATCTGCTGGTTCACCGCCATGGTGCCCAGCAGCCCCAGCAGCGGCGTAAGCAGCAGAATCGCCAGCAGCGCGTTTTTCATGAACGTGAACTGCAGCGCCTCAAGGGGCAGCAGCGCGTCCATGACCGCGTAGATCGCTTCCATCACGCGTCCTCCTTTCCCTGACCGAACACCTCGCCGAACTCCGGCGACGCGAACACCGCATCCGGCGCGCCCTGCGTCAGCACGGTCTTGTCCAGCAGCACCACATGATCGGCGTACTCCCGCACAAACCGCAGATCATGGCTCACCAGCAGAATCGCCAGGTGATGCGTTTCCTTCAGCCGGATCAGCGTGTCCAGGAACAGCGCCAGGCCGTTCTGATCCACGCCGGAAACAGGCTCGTCCAGCACGAGCAGGTCGGGCGCGGGGTGGAGCGCCAGCGCCAGCAGCACCCGCTGCAATTCGCCGCCCGAGCAGCGCCCCAGGGGCCGATCCGCCAGCTCGGCGGCCTCCACCGTACTCAGCGCCTCCCGAACCTCCTGCCGCGTGCGCTTGCTCACGCCCGTCCAGACCGGGCGGCGCGCAAAGGCCGCGGCCATAAAGTCCTGCACGGTGACGGGCATCTCCCGGTCAAAAATCAGGTGCTGGGGCACATAGCCCGTGCGAAGGCGGGGCACGTCCCGCCCGTGGTCGTCCACATGGGCAATCGTACCGCCGTGGGGCAGCTCGCCCAGCAGCGCGCGGATCAGCGTCGTTTTGCCCGCGCCATTCTGCCCGATGAGCACCGTCAGCTGCCCGCAGTGAATATGCATCGACACGTCCCGCAAAAGCGTCTGCCCGCCCCGCTGGACGGAGACGTTCCGCAGCTCAATATGACAAAGCGCGCAATGGTGTTCCGCCATGAAGGAGCCTCCTTACCAATCCCGGATGGCTCATTATACCACCTGACCGGAAAAAAGGAAACAAGCGCCGTCGAATTTGCAGGAATCGGCCTTTTTTTCGCGTATCATACAGAAGGGGCTATTGAGATGAGGAGGAATCGTCATGATTGCGCTGGCGTGCGACCATACCGGGATCGAGCTGAAAAACGAAATCAAGAAGCTTCTGGATGAAATGAACCTGTCCTACAAGGACTTCGGCACCAACGAGCCGGTGTCCTGCGATTATCCGGTGTACGGCTACCGGGCCGCCAAGGCGGTGGCGAGCGGCGAGTGCGACCGCGGCATCCTGATTTGCGGTACGGGCATCGGCATAGGCATCGCGGCCAGCAAGGTGAAGGGCATTCGCGTCTGCACCTGCTCGGACGTGTACAGCGCGGAGCTGTCCAAGCGGCACAACAACAGCAACATCCTGACCATGGGCGCGCGGGTGGTGGGCGTCGATCTGGCGAAGATGATCGCGACCCACTGGCTGACCGCCGAGTTTGAAGGCGGCCGCCATCAGCGCCGCGTGGATATGCTGACCGCCATCGAGAAGGGCGAGGAACTGTAAGGAGGACACGCCTATGCTGATTGCTGATACGCATTCGGATACCCTGTTCGCGATGGGCGTTATGCACGCGGACAAGTCGCGGCTGATGATCACGCCGGAAAGGCTGCGGGAGGGCGGCGTGACGCTGCAAACCTTCGCGCTCTGGACCGGCCCCAAGGGGAACCAGGGCGACGTGGACGGCATCACCGCGGCGGAGCTGTCGCAGGTACCGGTGCTTGCCGCCGCCGGGCTTCGTCAGGTGGACGACCCGGACGAGGTGAAGGACGGCGAGCATTGCTTCATGCTCTCCATCGAGGGCGGCGAGCCGTTTGAGAAGGGCCTGTCCGCCGTCGCCGCATGGCGGGAGAAGGGCGTGCGCATCGCCGCGCTTTTGTGGAACAATGAAAACGCGCTAGGCTACTCGGCCAAGTCCGGAGAAACGCGCGGCCTGAAGCCCTACGGCGTCGAGGTGGTGCGGGAGATGGAGCGCGTCGGGATGGCGGTGGACGTGAGCCACCTGAACGAGGCCGGCTTCTATGATATTTTCGCCAAGGGCGGCAAGCCGCCGATGGCTTCCCACAGCTGCTGCCGGGCGCTGTGCGACCACTTCCGCAACCTGACGGACGACCAGCTGAAGCTGATGATCCGCGAGGGCGGCTTCATCGGCGTGAATTTCTATCCCTGCTTCCTCTCGGCGGACGGCCAGGCGGATGCGGCGCTGATCGCGCGGCACATCGACCACATCTGCCAGCTGGGCGGCGCGGCGAACGTGGGCTTCGGCTCCGATTTCGACGGCATTGAATGCACGCCCAGCGACCTGCGCCACGCGGGCGAGGTGCCGCATTTGATGGACGCGCTGCGCGGCCTGGGCTACGGCGAGGACGCGATTGCCAGAATCGCGGGCGAGAACCTGCGGGCCTATTTCCGGCGAATCGCCTGACGCGCCGCTGATTTTTGCGCCTGAGTTCGGCCATACTATGGCCGAACTTTTTTATGCGGAGGCGCGCGATGATCGAGCTGGAAAACGTGACGAAGGCCTACCCGTTGGGACGGGAGACGGTGACCGCGCTGGATCGCGTGAGCCTGACGGTGGGCGCGGGGGAATACGCGGCGATCATCGGCCCGAGCGGCTCCGGCAAGAGCACGCTGATGCACATCCTCGGCTGTCTGGATCGCCCCACCAGCGGAACGTATCGCCTCCATGGCCGGGACGTATCGACGCTCTCCGCCGAGGAGCTGGCCCATGTGCGGGGCGAGGAAATCGGCTTCGTGTTCCAGGGCTTCCAACTGCTGCCCCAGCTGACGGCGGTGGAGAATGTCGCGCTGCCGCTGCTTCTGTCCGGCGTGAACCGGCGGCAGCGGCTGCAGCGGGCGCGCGGATTCGCCACCGGCCCAGCCAGCTGTCCGGCGGACAGCAGCAGCGGGTCGCCATCGCCCGGGCGCTGGTACGCAATCCGCCGGTGCTTCTGGCGGACGAGCCGACCGGTAACCTGGACGGGGACGCGACCCGCGAGGTACTTGCCATTTTAGAGGGGCTGCACCGCAGCGGTCGGACGCTGCTGCTCATCACGCATGATCCCGCCGTCGCCGCCCGCGCCGATCGGCAGATCCGGATCGCCGCAGGACACGTCAGCGAGCTTTCCTGAGCTTGCGGAAACCGGAAAACCGTCTGTTTCGCCTTGCCTTTCTCCCGGATGTATGATATAGTAAAAACGTTTGAAAAGGGTTGGAGAAAGAGCGCGCGGCGTACGGAGGGTGAACCCATGTCGGTGATGAATGTCGTTTCGCTGCTGGGCGGGTTGGGGCTGTTCCTCTATGGCATGAAGGCCATGGGCGACGGCCTGGAAAAAGCCGCCGGCAGCCGACTCAAGCGACTGCTGGAAATCGTGACGCACAACCGTCTGCTGGCCATGCTGGCCGGCATCGTGATCACAGCGGTCATCCAGTCGTCCTCGGCGACGACGGTGATGGTCGTCGGCTTCGTCAACGCGGGGCTGATCTCCCTGACGCAGGCGGTGGGCGTCATCATGGGCGCGAACGTGGGTACCACGGTCACGTCGCTGATGCTGTCCATCAAGCTGGATTTTGCGGCCATCTTCGCCTGTCTTGGCCTGGCGCTGATGCACCTGCCCAAGCGCTTCCGGATTGCAAGCGAGTTTGGACAGGTCACGATGGGGCTGGGCATCCTGTTTGTCGGCATGAACACCATGAGCGCCTCCATGGCCCCCCTGCGGGACTGGCCGGTTTTCCGCACCGCGATGATGGGCATCAGCAATCCGGTAATCGGCGTGCTGATCGGCGCGGGCATCACCGCCGTGCTCCAGTCCTCCTCGGCGAGCGTCGGCATTTTGCAGGCACTGGCGGGCGAGGGATTGATTCCGCTTCAGGGCGCGATGTTCATCCTGTTCGGCCAGAACATCGGCACCTGCGTCACGGCGTTGATCGCCTGCTCGGGCACCGGCTCCACGGCCAAGCGCGCCGCGGTGGTGCACCTGCTGTTCAACGTGATCGGCGCGGCGCTGTTTGTGATCATTGTGTTGCTGCTCCCCTTTGCGGAATGGATCGAGGCGCTTGCGCCGGGCAACCTGCGGCTGCAAATCGCGCTGACGCACGTTTTCTTCAACGTGGTGACGACGGCGCTGCTGCTGCCCGCCGCGCCGCTGCTGGAGCGGGCCGCCTGCCTGCTCGTGCGCGACCAGCATCAGGGCGGCGAGGAGATGCGCCTTGCCTACTTTGACGAGCGGCTGCTCACCACGCCGCCTATCGCCGTCGCGCAGCTGTTCAAGGAAACGCAGCGCATGGGCGACATCGCCCGCGGCAACTTCACCGGTGCGCTGGCCTGCTTTGACGAGTGGGACGGGGAGCGCGCGCAGGAGATCACCCGCAACGAGGACGTGCTGGACTTCCTGAACAAAGAGATCACCGCGCGGCTGGTGGACGTGAAGAGCCTTGACCTGAACGATCGGGACGCGCGGCTGGTCGGCTCGCTGTTCCACGTCGTGAACGATATGGAGCGTATCGGCGACCACGCGGTCAACGTGCTGGACGCCGCGCAGCTGAAGAACCGCGACGGCGTGCGCTTCACGCCGAAGGTGCTCGCGGAGCTGGACGGCCTGTCCGATCGGGTCAGCGCCCAGGTCGACCGTGCTTTGGCGCTGTTCCATGACCAGAGCAAGGAGCGTTCCGCCACGGAGCTGGTAGAGGAGGCCGAGGCGGAGATCGACGAGATGACGGAGAGCCTGCGCACGCACCATGTGGAGCGCCTGAAGAACCGCAAGTGCTCCGCCAAGAACGGCATGATCTATCTGGATATGCTGACGAACCTGGAACGTATCGGCGACCACGCGGAGAACATTGCCACGTCGGTGGACAAGGAAACCCCTGCGGGCATCCGGCCGTAATTAACGAAAGCGGCCTGCGCCGCCGATCGGTTTGGGGGAGGGCTGCCGATGCTGCTTTATGCAATTTTGATGTTTGCCGTCTTTCTGCTGTTCACGGTACTCAGCGTGATGATCTATCGGGGCCGAACCGATCTGATTCACAGCTACCATCAGGAGCAGGTAAAGGACAAGGCGGGATATGGCCGTGCGTTTGGAAAAGCGCTGTTCGTTTTTGCGCTCGCGCCCTTCATCAGCGGGCTGGTGGGATTATTCGCTGATCCCAGCGCTTCAAGCGCGGTACTCCCTGCCATTTTGTTTTTGATGCTTGGGTTTGCCGTGGGCTTTTGTTGCCTCTGGGCTGTGCAGCAGAAATATAACAAGGGATTATTTTGATTGGGATTGAGGACTCATCAGAAGCACAGGTGTGCGATTCGGTTGAATAGTACAAGGGTCGCGCTAAACGGCGCGGGTTCCTTGTAGGCGCAACGCAGCGAGATTGTCTGGACACCCGGCGGGTGTCCTTTTTTCACAATGTTTTTATGTGAGGACGTTCTTTTCGTCTCGGCGAAAAAACCAAAAGCTGACGGGGGCCGTTCAGCGTCGAGAGATGGATCTGCGGCCTCGCGTCGCGCCCATAGTCGATGGGCCGAAGTCTTCACGAGGCGCCACATGAGACACTTGGGCGCGAAACGGCGACCATCAGAGGTCGCTTACGCATCGGCGTCTGAGGCGTCGCAAGCGGCCCTTGGCAGCGCCGGAGCTAATGCGCTGTGATTGATGTTACCGGGGCTATGCAATGGCATAGACCGTCTTTGGCACGCCGGATGGCGCGCAATACGGTGGCATATTTACGCCAGCAGGGGTTCCGCATCTGCGGATGCGGGCAGGGGGCTTTCCGATCGCCCCCTGCACTCCTTCGGAGGCGCACTCTCACTAACAGCACTTCTCCGGAAATGAAAAAAAGCTGGGCCGCCCCGCTTGGGAGGTCCAGGAGGGCCAACCGGCCCTCCTGGCGAGGGAGTCCAGAGGGGGCAGCGCTCCCTCTGGCGGAGCCCCTGCCAGCGCCCCCTTTGGCGGGATGCAGGCGAAGCCCCTGCTCACACGAAGCTGTCGGGGGCGTTAAAGGCGGGGACAAAGGCGTCGGAGGCGGAGGAGCGCTCCTGGAGGAAGCCGGGAAGAGCAAGGGCAAGCATATGGTCGCGAACGCGATGGTACTCGCGGGCGGTGATGGGGCGGTCGAGGCCCTTGATCTGCACGTTGTTGCAGGGCACATACTGCCGCATCAGGCTGACGGGCACGCCGGCAGGCAGCTCGTCATGCACCCAGTCCAGCAGAGCGATGCTCTCGCTGGTCAGCCCGGGGAGAATCAGGTGGCGAATCAGCACGCCGCGCTCCATGACGCCGTCGGCATTGTAACGCGCCGGGCCGCACTGACGGCACATCTCGCGGATCGCCGCGCTGGCCACGTCAAAATAATCCGGCGCCTGCGCGCACATCTTGCCCATCGCGGACGAATGGTGCTTCAAGTCGGGCAGGTACACGTCGATCACCTGATCGAGCAGGCGCAGCGTCTCGACCGTCTCATAGCCGGAGGTATTCCACACCAGCGGCAGCGGCGGACGGTAGATGTCCAGCGCGTCCAGAATTTGCGGCACATAGGGCGTTGCCGTAATGAAGCTGATGCTCTGCATTCCCATATCCGTCAGGCGGCGCAGCGCGTCCGCCAGCTCCCGCGGGGTGAAGGGCTTCCCGGCGTTGCGATGGCTGATCTCCGCGTTCTGACAGTATGCGCAGCGCAGCGTACAGCCGCTGAAGAACACCGCGCCAGTCCCACGTGTGCCGCTGATGGGCGGCTCCTCCCACAGATGCGGCGCAATCCGCGCGATGCGCATCGTCTCCGGCAGACGGCAGAAGCCGAAACCAGCCTCCCCGGTGCGCTTCGCGCCGCACCGACGGGGACACAGCGTACACGATTCCATGGCGGAAAACGCTCCCTTCCGACGAAAGATGGCTTATTGTAGCACGCTTTCCCCCGCCGCGCAAGGGCGCGAAAAGGCATTTCCAGCCCACCCGCGGGAAAAAAGCGCCGCTCCCTTGACGATAGGCCCACATTGATGATATAATAGTATGGTTCATGATGACTCCGGTGTTTTGATAGTTCTGGGAGGGATACGATGTCCGGTCATTCCAAGTGGCATAACATTCAGGCTAAGAAGGGCAAGGCTGACGCGGCCCGCGGCGCGATCTTCACCAAGATCGGCCGTGAGATTGCCATTGCCGTGCGCGAGGGCGGGGCGAACCCCGAGTCCAATGGCAAGCTGCGCGACGTGATCGCCAAGGCCAAGGCAAACAATATGCCCAACGACAACATTCAGCGTTCGATCAAGAAGGCCTCCGGCGAGCTGTCGAACGTGACGTATGAGCAGATCACCTACGAAGGCTACGCGCCCGGCGGCGTGGCTCTGATTGTGGATACGATCACCGACAACCGCAACCGCACCGCCAGCGACATCCGCCATTGCTTCTCCAAGAACGGCGGCAACCTGGGCACGACCGGCTCCGTCGGCTTCATGTTTGACGAGAAGGGCGTGCTGGTGGTGGAGCGCACCCCCGGCAGCGACGAGGACGAGATGATGATGCTCGCCCTGGACGCGGGCGCGGAGGACATGAAGGTGGACGAGGACGCCTACGAAATCTACACCGCCCCCAACGACTTCTCCACCGTCCGCGAGAACCTGGAGAAGCAGGGCATGACCTTCCTCTCTGCCGAGGTGGACAAGATTCCGCAGAACACCGTCGCGGTCGACGACCCCGAGACGCTCAAGAGCATTCAGAAGCTCCTGGAGATGCTCGAGGAAAACGACGACGTGCAGAACGTGTTCCACAACGCCGAGCTGCCCGAGGAGGAAGAGGCGGAGTAAGCCTCTCCCCTGCGGTCTTGACTGGACGCCCGTGATGGTACGGCCATGCCGATCACGATGGGCGTCCTTTTCATTTTGACAAGCGTCATGAAAACAAGTATAATGGATGAGATCATCGACCCTGGCACAGTCCGAAGGAGGTTTTGGCCTGATGAAGAAAACGCTGCTGCGCGCCATCGCGCTTTTGCTGCTGATTATCGCGCTGATCGTGCTGGTGCCGTCGGCAACGCCGGTCGCCATCGGCGAGGAGGAAGTCACGGAATACCCGCTCTATTCCCCGGTTACACTGGAAGCGGAGAACGTCCAGCCCATCGACTGGGAGGCGGATACGCCCTATCTGCCCCACGAGGGCGGCTATCTGCCCGGTGACGAGGGCTACCTCGACCCGTCCCTGTCCGTGCGCATTGAATATATGCGCGCCTATGACACGACCATTCAGCTCACCTGGGTGCAAATTGCCGATCCGACCCAGCTGCGCGCCGAGCTGTGCAAGCCCTACCCCTCCAAGTCAACCGCCCGGGCGGACGTGCTCGCCCGGCGCGTCAACGCGGTGCTCGCCATCAACGGCGACTACTTCATGCACCGCAAGGAGGGCTTCATCGCCCGCAACGGCAAGGTGCTGCGCACCAACTACAACAAGCTGTTTGATACGCTGATCATCGACGATCAGGGCGACTTCACCATCCTGCCCAGCGCGACCAAGGAGGACGTCGAATCCTTCGAGGGCACCATCATTCAGGCGCTGACCTTCGGCCCGGGCCTGGTGATTGACGGCGTGAAAACGACGGAGTTCCCGCTGAAAATCTCCGCGCCGCAAAAGGAGACGCAGCGCATCGCCATCGCGCAGATGGACAAGCTCAGCTACCTGATCGTCGCCACGGAAGGCCCCGAAAACAAAGGCTCCGACGGCCTGACCATGGCCGAGTTCGCGCAGCTGCTCTTCGACCTGGGCGCGAAAAACGCCTACAACCTGGACGGCGGCTCCTCCTCGACGGTGGTGCTGGACAACCGCAAAATCAACTCCCTGTCCACCCACAAAATTCGCGCCATCGGCGACATCCTGTATTTTGTGACTGCCGTGCCGGACGAAGGGAGCGCTGACTGAGCATGAACGAGCTTGTGATTCTGGCCCAATACGGCCCCTTTACCATCACCGCCTATGGCGTGTGCGTCGCCCTGGGCGCGCTGCTTGCCGCGCTGCTGACGGTTGCGCTTGGCCGCAAGCGCGTCGGGGCCAACTGCGCGCTCTCCCTGTGCGCTTCCGCGCTGTTAGGCGCGGTGTTGGGCGGCCGGGCGCTGTACTGCCTGACCATGCTGGAAACCATCCTGGTCGACCTGGACGCGTCGTTCCTGCCCCAGCTGTGGCAGGGCGGCTATACGCTCTACGGCGCGGTGCTTGGCGGCGCGGCGGGCGCTGCGCTTTACGCGCGGGCCACGCATCGTGACGCGCGACCGCTGCTGGATCTGCTCGCCCCCGGCGCGGCTTTGACGCTGACCTTCGCCCGGCTGGCGGAGTACTTCACCAGCCAGGGGCTGGGCGACTACATCGTCGACGAGGCGATGATGCGCTTTCCCTTCGCCGTGCCCAGCGTGTACGAGGACTATCAGATTCCCGTGTTCCTCTACGAGGCGCTGGCGGCGGTGGTGATGCTGATCGTCACGCTGCGTTTGCTGCGTGACGCGCAGCCGGGCCGCGTGGCGGAGACGTTCATCATCCTGCTGGGCGTGACGCAGGTCATCCTCGAATCGCTCCGGGAGGACGAATTCATCCGTTTCGGCTTTGTGCGCCTCAATCAGCTCGTGGCCGCATTTTCGATGGCGGTGGTGCTCGCCGCCCGCGTCAAGCGCTGCGTCAAAAGCCGCGGCTGGGACAGGTGGCAGATCGCGCGGATCGTTCTGTTCGTCGCGGGCGTGGGCGTCGTGATCCTGCTGGAATTCGCGCTGGACAAGTCCGCCATCGACAACACGATTCTGTACGCGGTGATGGCCGGCACGCTGGCAGTGATGGGCCTGTCGCTGCTGCGCGACGGGCGCGCCCGCGCGTGAATTTCTTCCGTTCCGTGCTTGCGCGCGGCGCGGGAACATGATACAATGGGGAGTAGCGTCGCATCCTGTCGAAGGGACGCGATCGCCGCCGCCTTTTCCCCTACCCGCCTTCTGAAAGGAAGAACGTCATGCAGGTTTTGCATCCGCAGGGATCGCTCAATGGCGTCCCGCCGGAGGATACCTTTATCGCCGTTGACGACATCGGCACGCAGCTCGGCATGGGGTACATCTTTTACCAGTACCAGCCCCACCGCTGCCCGGACTGCCCCATCAATCTGTACTTTTCGCTGGAAAGCCAGCCCGCCGCGCGCTATATTCTGCTGGGCGCGCTGGTCGCCCGCGCCCGCCTGATCCGGGACAACAACACCGGCGTGGCCGCGCGGCTGTATACCAACATCGCGCCGGACGACACACGCGCGCGCAACTTCTACCTGCAAAGCGGCTTCTCTGTAAGCGACGAGGAGCGGGAGATGGAGCTTCCTATCCCCGCCACGGAAGCGCGCATTCCCATGAGCTGCGCCATCGTCCCCACGCCGCTGAACACAGCGGAGGAGTGCGCGGGCTTCCTGGCCCGGCTCCAGCAAAACGACATCACCTATCTGGATATGCCCTACCTGACGTCGCTGCTGCGCCAGCCCCATGTGCAGGCGCAGGGACTGCTGATCAACAACCAGCTCTCCGGCGAGGTGCTCCTGGCAGGGACAGGCAGCTTCTGCGAATTAGCCGCCATCTACATCGTGCCCGCCAACCGGCGGCAGGGGCTGGCAAAGGTGCTGCTGCACCAGGCCATGACGCTGATGGGCATGGAGGGTGTCACCCGCGTGAACGCCTGTGTCATGAGCGACTGCGAGCCACAGGTGCGGCTGGTCAGCGCCTTCCAGGCGCGGCAGATCGGCACGCGCACCGTGTTCCCCAGCATCCGCCTTTAACGGCGATTCCACAAAAAAGGACGGTGAGCCTCCATGGCCAAGCTCTACTTTCGCTATGGCGCGATGGGTTCCAGCAAAACGGCAAACGCGATCATGGTGCAGTACAATTACATGGAGCGCAGCCAGCGGGTGCTGATGGTCAAGCCCGAGCTGGAAAACCGCGACGGCGCGCGCACCGTGCGCTCCCGCTGCGGCCTGGAAACCGAATGCATTTTCATGGAGGAGCTGACGGACGAGCTGGCCGCCGCCGCCGACTGCGTGATTGTGGACGAGGCGCAGTTCCTCACCAAGGCGCAGGTGGCGCAGTTGGTGCATATTGTAGACGAATTAAACGTGCCCGTCATCGCCTACGGTCTGCGCACCGACTTCCAGGGCAACTTCTTTGAGGGCAGCCTGTGGCTGATGGCCTGGGCCGACACCATCGAGGAGGTCAAAACAATCTGCTGGTGCGGCAAAAAGGCGACCTGCAACGCCCGCGTGGTGGACGGGCGCGTCGTCAAGGAGGGCGATCAAATCCTCCTGGGCGGCTCCAGCCAGTACGTTTCCCTGTGCCGCAAGCACTACAACGAGGGCGCGCTGGGCGACTTCCGCAATCTGCATTTGGAGGATGACTGACACCTTTCGCCGCCTGCGGGCGGCTTTTTTGCGTCCCTGGAGAGAAGGATTTCCCCGGCGGCGCAGCGAAAATCTGATAGGAATAGTCGGCGGGCTTCCGCCGGAAAACGGGAGAAATCATCATGATTCGCAGATATGATTACGGCTGTCCGCTGCCCACGGGCGCGGTCATTTTGGCGCTGGAGGCGGAAGCGTCCGCCCTGCCCTACTTCACCGTCGCGCGCGAGGGCGCGGCCCTCACCTTCGGCCTCACGCTGGCGGAGGACGACATGATCTTCGGTCTGGGCGAGGCGATCCGCGGCATCAACAAGCGCGGCCACCGCTACCGCGCCTGGAACCTCGACGACCCCAGCCATACCGAAAACAAGGCCGGCCTGTACGCGGCCCACAACCTGCTCCTGTTCTCCGGCCCGGAGAAGCGCTTCGGCGTGTACTTTGACGACCCCGGCGCCGTCAGCTTTGATCTGGGCTTCACCACCATGAGCGCCGCCGCCGTCACCTCGGAAAACGGCGACCTGTCCATCTACCTCATCGAAGCGGAGAGCCTGACGGAGATCTGCCGCGAGTTCCGCCGCCTCACCGGCCGCAGCTATATCCCGCCCCGCTGGGCGCTGGGCTACATCCAGTCCCGCTGGGGGTACGCCAGCGACGCGGAGATGCGGCAGGTAGTCGCCGAGCATCGCCTGCGCCACATTCCGCTGGACG
>CAZRLM010000005.1:0-20619 GCA_964600835.1 uncultured Oscillospiraceae bacterium | reverse complement strand
ACGGCGTGTGCATGGACATCGACTACATGGATCACTTCAAGGATTTCACCTACAATCACGACGCGTTTCCGAGCCTGCCCAAGCTGACGGCGGACATGAAGCGCGAGCACGTCCGGCTGATCCCGATCATCGACGCGGGCGTGAAGCAGGAGGACGGCTACGACGTGTACGACGAGGGCCTGCGCCGTGGTTACTTCGCCCTGAAGGAGGACGGCACGCCCTTTGTGGCGGCAGTGTGGCCGGGGCGCTCCTGCTTCCCGGACTTCCTGCGCCCGGAGGTACGCGCCTGGTTTGGCCGGTGCTATCACCGCCTGCTGGACGAGGGCATTGAGGGCTTCTGGAACGACATGAACGAGCCGGCGCTGTTCTACTCCGAGGAAGGGCTGGCGCACGCCTACCAGGAGGCGGAGGCGCTGCGGGGGCAGAACATTGAGCTGGAGGGCGCGTGGCGGCTGAAGGATCTGTTCATCAACCTGGCGAACAGTCCGGAGGACTACCGCCGCTTCTACCAAACGGTGGACGGGCGGCGCGTCCGGCATGACAAGGTGCACAACCTCTACGGCGCGTTCATGACCCGCGCGGCGGCGGAGGGCTTCGCGGCCTATGACGCGGACAAGCGTTTCCTGCTGTTCAGCCGTTCCAGCTTTATCGGCGCGCACCGGGACGGCGGCGTATGGCAGGGCGACAACTGCTCCTGGTGGAGCCACCTGAAAATGAATTTGCAGATGATGCCGTCGCTGAATATGTGCGGTTTCCTTTATTCGGGCGCGGATCTGGGCGGCTTCGGCTGCGACACGACGGAGGATCTGCTGCTGCGCTGGTTACAGCTGGGCGTGTTCACCCCGCTGATGCGCAACCACACCGCGCTCCACTCCCGTCCTCAGGAGACGTACCGCTTCGCCAGCTGGGAGAAGATGCGCGACGTGATCACCGTCCGCTACGCGCTGCTGCCCTACCTGTACAGCGAGCTGATGAAGGCCATCCTGACCGACGGCATGCTGTTCCGTCCGCTGGCCTTCGATTACCCGGAGGACGCGACCGCCCGCCGCGTAGAGGATCAGGTGATGCTGGGCGAGGACTGCATGATCGCCCCCGTGTACGAGCAGAACGCCCGGGGCCGTCACGTCTACCTGCCGGAGGATATGCTGCTGATCCGCTTCCGTTCCGCGGAGGACTACGACTGCGAGATGCTGGAAAAAGGCCATCACTGGCTGTCGCTTGATCTGCACGAGTTCCCGCTGCTGGTGCGGCGCGGCCGCGTCGTGCCGCTGGCCCGCAGCGCCGAATGGTCCGAGGCGGTCGACGATACCGACCTGACCCTGCTGGGCTGGCTCGACGGCCCCTGCCGTTTCACCCTCTATTCGGACGACGGCGTATCCCGCGCGGTATCGCTGGAAAGCGGCCTGCGCCGCGGCGAGGTCACGATGGACGCGGGGCAGTTCAGCGCCCGCGGCGACGGCATGACGCTGCGCGCAGGCAAGCTGCTCCAAACGCGCGCCCGATAAACCGATGGAAGGAAGAAGCAAGTCCATGCATGAAATCAAGTGTCCCCGTTGCGGCGAGGTATTCCAGGTGGATGAAACCGGCTACGCGCAGATTGCCCAGCAGGTGCGCGACCAGGAGTTTGCCGACGAGCTGGCCCGCCGCGAGCAGGAGCTGACCCGGCAGAAGGATGCGGAGCTTCATTTGCAGCGCATGACCCAGGAGAAGGCGCTGGGCGCGGCGCTGGCCCAAAAGGACGCGGCGTTTGCCGAGCAGGCGAAGCAGCTGGAGCGGCTGAAGGCCGAGCTGGCGCAGGGAAAGCTGACCACGCAGCTTGCCGTCACCCAGGCCGAGCAGCGCAAGGATCAGGCCCATGACGCGGCGCTGGCGCAGAAGGACGCGGCGCTGGCCGAGCAGGCAAAGCAGTTGGAGCAGCTGAGGGCCGAGCTGGCGCAGGGAAAGCTGACCACGCAGCTTGCCGTCGCTCAGGCTGAGCAACGCAAGGATCAGGAGCTGTCCAACCGCGCCAACGAGCTGACCGAGCTGCGCGCCCGGCTGACCAGCGCCGAAAGCGAGCGTCAGCTCCAGGAGCGCACGCTCCGGGAGCAGTATGAAACGCAGCTGCGCATGAAGGAAGAGCAGATTGCCTATTACAAGGACTTCAAGGCCCGGCAGTCCACCAAAATGGTCGGCGAGAGCCTCGAGCAGCACTGCTTGACCCAGTTCAACGCCATCCGCATGACCGCCTTCCCCACCGCCTATTTCGAGAAGGACAACGACGCACGGACGGGCAGCAAGGGCGACTTCATCTTCCGGGAATCCGCCGACGGAATCGAGTTCATCTCCATCATGTTTGAAATGAAGAACGAGATGGACGAAACCGCCGCCAAGCACCGCAACGAGGATTTCTTCCGGGAGCTGGACAAGGATCGCCGCGAGAAGGGCTGCGAGTACGCGGTGCTCGTCTCCCTGCTGGAGAAGGACAACGAGCTGTACAACGCCGGCATTGTGGACGTATCCTACCGGTACGAGAAGATGTACGTCATCCGCCCGCAGTTTTTCATCCCCATGATCACGCTGCTGCGCAACGCGGCGCTGAACTCCCTGCGCTACCGGCAGGAGCTTCAAATTGTTCAAAATCAGCAGTTGGACGTTCGCAGCTTTGAGGAGAACATGAACACCTTCAAGGCCGCCTTCAGCAAGAACTATGAGCTGGCCAGCCGCCGCTTCGGCGAGGCGATTGAGGAGATCGACAAGTCCATCGCGCACCTGCAAAAGATCAAGGACGCCCTGACCTCCTCCGAGCGCAACCTGCGCCTGGCCAACGATAAGGCTTCCGACCTGAGCATCAAGCGCCTGACGAAAAACGCGCCCGCCGTGCGCGAGATGTTCGACGCGCTCCACAACGGCGGCGAAACCACCTGAGCGCCGCCAAAACGCAGCGCGGCTCCCTGGCCCTAAGGCCGGGGAGCCCAGACCGTCGACAAAGTCGACGGGATGCAGACTGTTCAAAAAGGCTGCAAGACAAGGAAGCAAACTTGCACACAAGGGAGTTTACACAGATGTAAATGACCGCCGTGTGCAAGTGCAGCTGACGCAGGAAGCAGAAAGTCCGGCTCCTCGGCCGGACTTTCTGCGGTTGCGGCGTTTTTCAACAGTCTGGCTCCCTCGCCCTAAGGCCGGGGAGCCGCGTTTTGCGTAGGGTCAGTCGATTGTCTTTCCCGTATAGGGCGCGTACATCGCCAGCATCAAGTCCATCGTGTTCTTTACGCTGTCAATGTCGTTGGCGAAGGGGCGCTTCTGCTCAACGCTCTGGTAGAAGTCCCGGATGCAGGCATAGTGGCCGTTGCCCCAGTAATCCTTGCCCAGCGCCTCGTCGCCGGTGAAGCTTTGGCGCTTCACCGAGCCGTCGGCCCAGAAGGCCGTCAGCTCGTCGCCCTCCATCCGCACGCGGACGTTTTCGCACGCCACCTCGACCATCACCGGCGCGTTGGCGGCATAGCCGTTCGTCGCGTAGAACAGCGCCCGCGCGCCGCTCTCAAAGTCGATGCAGGCTTCCACCGTGTCCTCGACCTCAATCACGCCTTTCAGCGTATGGTTGCGCATGGTGCTTTCCACCCGCGCCGCGCGGCCCAGCAGGAAGGTCAGCAGATCGAGCGTGTGGATGGACTGGTTGATCAGCGCGCCGCCGCCTTCTGTGTCCCAACGGCCGCGCCAGTCGCTGTCCGTATAGTAGGGCGCGTCCCGATGCCAGGTCACAAAGGCCCGCGCGCCCAGCGTCCGCCCGGCGCTCGGGTCGGCCATCAGGCGGCGCAGCGCCTGCACCGCGGCGTTGTACCGGTTCTGGAAGCATACGCCGACGGCCACGCCCGAGTTTTTCAGCGCCTCAAACGCCGTCCACTGCGCCTCGCTGACCACCGGCGGCTTTTCGGTGAACACGTTCACGCCCCGGCTCGCCGCCAGGCACGCCAACGGCGTGTGCAGCGGGTGCGGGACGCACAGGTGCACCACGTCCACCTGCTCCCCGGCCAGCAATGCCTCCAGGCTCGGATACGCGGGAATGCCACCGCAGCGCTCGGCCATCGCCTGCGCCCGCTCCGGCTTGACGTCCGCGCAGGCGATCAGCACCGCCTCGGGCAGATTTTGCAGCACTGCCCGGTGAACCTGCGCAATCGCGCCGCATCCAATGATTGCCGCTCGCAGCATGGTTTTTCCCTCCCCGACCGGTCAGACAATCTTGTTGGCCATCATCTGCGCGCGCACGCCCAGCTCAGCCGCCTTGAAGCAGTGCGCCTGCGTCATCGCGTTCTCGGTGCGGTTCATGCAGTCCAGAATCAACTGCCCAAAGAAGGGATAGCCCACCTGGCCGTGCACGTCAAACCGCTTCTCGCCCTCGCCGTTGACCAGGAACACCAGATCCGTCGTCATCGGCTCCTCGCCCACGTTGATGTACTTGCGGATCTCGATGGTGCCCTCGGTGCCGACGATCAGCGTGCGACCGTCGCCCCAGGTGCGCAGCCCGTCGGGCGTGAACCAGTCCACCCGGAAATAGAAGCTCGTGCCGTTCTTGCCGGTGATGGTGCAGTCGCCGAAATCCTCCAGCTCCGGATAGTCCGGATGGGCGTAGTTGGCCACCCGGGCGCTGACGATGTCCGCGTCCTCCTCGCCCGTAAAGGCCAGGAACTGCTCGATTTGGTGGGAACCGATGTCGCACAGGATGCCGCCATACTTCTCATGCTCGAAGAACCACTGCGGGCGGTTCTTCGCCATCAGCCGATGGGGGCCGAACCCGGCCATGGACACCACCCGGCCAATCGCGCCCTGCTCGATCAGCTGTCCGGCGAACAGCGCGCTCTCGACGTGCAGCCGCTCGCTGTAATAGCACATATACTTCTTCCCCGTCCGCGCGACAGCCGCCTTGGCCGTCTCCAGCTGCTCCATGGTTGTCAGCGGCGCTTTGTCGGTGAAGTAGTCCTTGCCGGCCTCAATGGCGCGCAGCCCCAGCGCGCAGCGCTCGCCGGTGATCGCCGCGCCGGTGATCAGCTTCGTCTCCTCGTCGTCAAAGACCTCCTGCTCGCTGGAAGCCACCTTGACCTGCGGGAACGCCTTGACAAACGCCTCGACCTTCTTCGGGTCAGGATCGTACACATAGCGCAGCGTCGCCCCGGCCTCGGTCAGGCCGTTGCACATCCCGTAGATGTGACCGTGATCCAGCCGCACAGCGGAAAAGCCAAACTCCCCGGGCTTCACCACCGGGCTGGGCTTGCCCTTGGGGGCATAATTCATGCCGTTTGATACCTGCATTGCGTTCATCCTCCTGCGTTACGCCTTGTAATCGCTGCCCAGCGTGATCTCGCCGCTCAAATCCATCGCGGAGGTCGTTTTCTCGGAAAAATGCGGCATATTCGCCATCATCCCCGCCGAGGTGTAGAAGGGGTCGTCCTTTGAGAGGGGCAGATCGACCGTCTGCCGGGTCGCGCCCGCCTTGTACACGGCGGTGATCAGCTCGATGGTGCGGCGGCCGTCCTCGCCGCCAATGGCGGGGGCGATATGCTGCTCCAGGGCGGTCATGACGTTATCCAGCTGGCCGGTATGGCCTTCATAGGGCACGGGAGGCAGATTCTCCGCGAAAGCGGCGATTTCCTGCTCCAGCGCCTCGTTGCGCTGCGGAAAACCATTGGGCTTGGACACGGACGCGTACACCGAGAACGGCGCGGCAATCTTTGCCTTTTCGCACTGAAACACCAGCTCCTGCTCCTCGCCGTGGTGCACCACGGAGGCGGTCAGGTTCGCCAGCGCGCCCGGATACTCCAGGATGGAGCAGGACAAGTCCTCCACCTCGGCGTTGTCATGGGCGGTGTTGGCCAGGATGCTCGTCACGCGCTGGGGCAAACCCATCATCCAGCCAAGCATATCAATGTGATGCACCGCGTGGTTCAGCGTGCAGCCGCCGCCCTCCTTCTCCCAGGTGCCGCGCCACCACAGGTCGTAGTAGCAATGACCGCGCCACCAGTAGGAGTTGATCTGCGCGTGCCGCACCTTGCCCGCCAGGCCGCTGTCCAGCAGCGCCTTCAGGTCGCGGATGGGCTTGCGGAAGCGGTTCTGAGCGATGATGGACAGCAGCTTGCCGCTCTCGTCCCGCGCGCGGAGCATCGCGTCACACTCGTCCAGGGAAGCGGCCATGGGCTTCTCGCACACGACGTTCTTGCCGCTGCGCATCGCGTTGATGCTGATCTGCGCGTGCACATAGGGCGGCGTGCACACGTCCACCAGGTCAATGTCCGTGCGGGGCAGCAGCTTTTGATGATCGTCATACACGTCGCAGTCGAGGTGGTACTGTTCCTTCACCTTCTGCGCCTTTTCCGGCAAAATGTCAACCAGCGCGACAATTTTGCACCGCTCCGGGAAGGTCAAATAGGCCCCGATATGGGCATGGGAGATGTTTCCCGTGCCGACAATGGCAATGCGTAACATGGTTTTACCTCCAGCGTCCATGCGCGTCAAAAGGCGCTTCCGCTTTTGTCGAAAAAAGGCGGAGCTTCCCGCAAGAGGAAGCCCCGCCCGGGAAATGTGAATTACTTCGCCTCGGCGTAGGGGAAGCTGCCGCGCCAGTTGCCTTCCTGATAGGCCGCACGACGCTCTTCAATGATCTGGGCCGCGCCAGAATCCTTGATCAGCTGAATGTACTCGTCGTAGGTCGCGTCGAAGTCCTCAGGCTTGCAGGTGACAACCTGAATCAGGAACTCGCCCTGCTTCACCTTCACGGTGGACTCATAGTCGATCACGGACTGCAGCGGCACGGTGATGCTGACCCCAGTCCAGGTGTCGGTGTAGGCATCCGCGTAGGAAGCCTCGACTTCCTTCTCGAAGCCCGGGAAGCCCAGCGCGATCGCGGCGTTGGACTTCTCCATGTCGCCATACCACAGGCCGTTGGCGATGAAGCAGATGTCGCCGGCGTGCATCTTGTGAGCGTCGTCCACAAGGTCGGTGCCCTGCGTCTCAACGGGGATGCCGTCCTCGTTCACGGACAGGTAGTTGATGCCTTCCATACCGTTCTGCAGGAAGAACATATTCTCGGGCATCGCCATCCAGTCCAGATACTTCATGGCGGCGATAGCGGTCTCCTCGGACACCCACCAGGGGATCAGCACGCTCAGGCCGTTGGCCGCGTACACGTCATGCAGGGTGCGGCCGTCCTCGATGTTGGCGAAGCAGTTCACGGTCGTCCAGTAGGCGCCGGGAACGTTCTTGCCCAGCTCGATGGCCAGGTTCTTGTCGGTACGCCAGGGCTGGTCAGGCTGCTCGGTGAAGAAGCCCGTGTTGCCCAGCACGCGATACTTGTCGTTCAGGGTGCCGTCGTCCACCTCAAAGCCTTCCGGCATGAGGCCCAGGTTGTACAGCTTGTTCAGCCAACGATAGCCTTCCTTGGAACCGGGCAGCATCTCGTGGTTGCCGTAGTAGGCCACCCAGTCCTCCTCGGTCACCTTGGAGAACTCGATGAAGGGATCGGTGAACCGCTTGACGTTGATCAGCGGATCGGGCTTGTACAGGCCGAACAGGAAGGGATAGGTGACCTCGCCGCCCAGGTTCTGTTCCTTGGCCGCGACCAGGTACGCCTCCAGCTCCGCGATGGTGGTGGGCTTTTCCATGTTCAGCTTCTCCAGCCAGTCGCCGCGGATGAAGTTACCGACGTTCGCCACGGAGATGCGGCGGGCGGGAATGGTATACTGAATCTTCTCGCCGTCCACGTCGTACTTGCCGTATTCCAGCAGCTCCTCGCCCAGGAAGGCGATGAGGTTCTGACCGTATTCCGCCAGCAGATCATCCAGGGGATAGAGGGCTTCGTCCTGCACCCACTGGTCGATCAGGTTGCCGCCGTAGGTCATGCACAGGTCAGGCGCGCTCTTGCCGCCCATCCAGGTGGTCAGCAGGTTCGTCTCCTCCCAGCGGGACGCGGGGACGAACTCCACCTTGATGTGGTTGGGATCGCCGAAGTTCTCCTGGATGTAATGCAGCTGCATACAATCCTGCACGTTGAAGCCGGTAACCGAACGGTCATAGCATTCAACCTTCAGGGTGATCCAGTCGTCCTCGGCCAGGGCCGTGGGAATGACAATGCAGGAAAGCAGCATTGCCAGCGCCAGGATGAAGGATAGGGTCTTCTTCATGTGTTTCACTCCTTTTGGGTATTTTTTCACCGCATTCCAGCGGTTGAAAACGAATTTGATCAGCCCTTGACGGCGCCCAGCGTCACGCCGGCGACGAAGTAGCGCTGTACGAAGGGATACACCACCAGGATCGGCAGCGTGGCGAACATGATCGTCGCGGACTCAATGGACTCGGACACCGAGGAGGCCAGGCTGTTCGCGTTGCCCTCCTGTACGGACACCTCCACCGCCGTGGAGCCCTTGATGATGTTGTACAGCCGCAGCTGAAGGGGCTGCAGCGCGCGATCCTGCACATAATAGAGCGCGTCCTGGAAGCTGTTCCACTTGCCGACGGCGTAGAACAGCGTCAGCGTGGCGATGGACGCCAGGGACAGGGGCAGGTATACCTGCACGAGAATCTGGAAGTCGTTCGCGCCGTCGATGGTGGCAGCCTCCTCCAGCTCGGTAGGCAGGGCGGCGAAG
The DNA here is from genome assembly GCA_964600835.1 of uncultured Oscillospiraceae bacterium. GTDB lineage: Bacteria > Bacillota > Clostridia > Christensenellales > Aristaeellaceae > UBA11524. The sequence continues at coordinate 12,007 of CAZRLM010000005.1, read as the reverse complement.
AAGCTCTTCAGGATGATCATGTTGTAGGTGCTCAGCACGCCGGGCAGGATCAGCGCCCACATGGTGTTGTACAGCCCCAGCTCCTGAATATTCAGGAAGATCGGGATGGTACCGCCGGAGAAGTACATGGTGAACAGCGCCAGGAAGTTGAACACCTTGCGCCCGCCCAGACGCTTTTTCGTCAAGGGATACGCCATCAGGATGGTCAGCAGCATGGCGATGGCGGTGTAGATCACCGTCATCTCAATGGTATAAAACAGGCAGTGGATCAGCGACTTGTCGCCGAAGATGACCTCGTAGGCTGTCCAGTTGAATTCCACCGGCCAGAAGGACACCCGACCGGCCAGAATGGCGGACTTGGAGGATAAGGAGACTGCCAGCACGTTGATGAAGGGCAACACGCACATCAGGACGAACACGCCCACGCACGCCACCAGCAGCACCTGTGACAGCGACCAGACTTTCGGCTTCTTCGCCACGATCGCTGGCTGATTCCCCTTGGGGTTTACGGATTCGTTGACCGTCATATTCTTCGCCCTCCTTTACCAGATGCCGCCTTCGCCCTCGGTCAGCCTGTTGGAAATCCAGTTTGCGCCGGAAATCATGATCAGGCCGACGACGGACTGGAACAGGCCCACCGCGGTGGCGCGGTCGAACTTACTGGTCTGGATGCCGATACGGTACACGAGCGTGGACAGCACGTCGCAGTAATCCTGCACCTTGACGTTGCCCAGGATATAGGGCCGGTCGAAGGAGATGTTCATCATCTGGCCGACGTTGAGGATCAGCAGCACGACGATGGTGGAGCGGATGCCGGGCAGCGTGACATGCCAGATCTGCTGGAGCTTGTTCGCGCCGTCGATCTTCGCCGCCTCGAACAGGGACATATCAATGCCCGTGATGGCGGACAGGTACAGGATGGTGCCCCAGCCCATGGACTGCCATACGCCGATGAGCACATAGGTGATCTGCCACGGCACACCATCGGTGAGGAAGGGAATGCTCTGGTCGATCCAGCCCCACTTGAGCAGCGTCGCGTTCACCACGCCCGTCACCGGCGCGAAGATTTGCAGCACCATGCCGCCGATGATCACCCAAGACAGGAAATGCGGCAGATACAGCATGGTCTGGGAGAGCTTTTTGGCCTTCACGCTGCGAATCTCGTTGAGCATGATCGCCAGGATGATCGGAACCGGGAAGCCCAGAATCAGCTGCAGGAAGTTCAGCCACAGCGTGTTGCGCAGCGCAATCGGGAAATCCCGCAAATTGAACATGAACTCGAAGTTGTCCAGCCCGACAAACTTGCTGCCCCAGATGCCCTTGCGAATGTTGTACTTCTGAAACGCGATGATCACGCCGTACATGGGCTTGTAGCAGAAAAGCAGGTAGAACGTCATCGGAAGCAGCAGCATGACATACAACCGCCAGTTGCGCCTGAGCTGCATTCCGATACGGGACGCAAGAGACGCGCGCTTTCCGCTCCGGACGTTCAGGGAAGATGTAACATTGCTCACCTGGGCAGCCTCCTTTTTGTGGCATTTGTTGACGATGTTGGATAATTAAAAAAGCCGTTTGTGTACAGAATGCTCATATTCGTGATCACTTTCATCATCTATTTTAACAACCTTTTTTGAAAAGACCAGTGCATTCTTTGCTTGAAATCATGCAAAAGTTGCGCTATACTAAAATCATCTTCTTCCGCCAAGGGAGGTCGAAACCATGATCAGCCCATCCGAACTCCGCCGCGACCCCGAGCTGGACTTCAGCCTGGCCATCGAGGAGCACCGCCAATCCTACATGGTTTCCCACCGAGTCTGGCCGACGTTTCACTCCACGGGCACCGCGTTTCACCCGTTTTACGAGCTGCTGCTGTGCAAGCGCAACGGCGGCGCCATCTCCATAGGCCCCAACACTTATAAAATGAACCCCTTTTCGTTTTTCGTCATCGCGCCGCATCAGCTTCACGGTATGGTCGACGAGGGCGAGCTGCACGACTACGAGCGCGTCTGCATCTATGTGACGGACTCCCTGCTGAACTACGCCGGATTGAACATGATCCATGCGCGGGAGATCATCAACCGCGCCAGTCTGAGCAATCATCCCTGCTTTTCCCTGTCCGAGCAGGAGTACGCGCTGATCGAGATGCTGGCCATGCAGATGCATCGCGAGGTGGCGGACGAAACGCTCAACCGCTTCGACCGCCTCGAGGATTTGACCGCCGTCATCCGCATTTTCGCGACGCTCTGCCGCGTGATCGACCGGCAGCACGGCGACGACAGCCAGACAAAACTGACCAGTCAGCTGCTGCAGGTGGTCGGCTACATCGGCGACCATTATATGGAGCCGCTCACCCTCGATGATATTGCCCAGCGCTTCAACGTCAACAAATACTACCTCGCCCATGAGTTCACCGACGCGATGGGCACCAGCGTCCATCAATATCTGCTGGTGTGCCGCGTCAACGCCGCCAAGCGCCTCATCGCCGCCGGCGAATCCATCACCGAAACGGCCTACCGCTGCGGCTTCAACGATTACTCCGGCTTTCTGCGCGCCTTCAGCAGGATCGCGGGCCGCTCGCCCAGCGCCTTCCGCCACCGCGTGCAGGAGCTGGGCGGCTTCTTCGACCCGCACCTGGATTGACGCGTCATGAACCACCCTCCGCCCGCATACGCTATGCCACCGGGAACGGAAAAGGAGGGGTTTCATGGCACAGCAGGCAAGAGCCGCCGCGCGGCGGACAAGGCGTGGGAGCGTGTCTCCCTGGATTCAAATCCTCAAGGGGCTGGGCGTCGCGATCGTCGTCACCCTGGGCGGCGTGGCGCTGTTCGCGCTGCTCATGCAGTGGATCAAGCCCAGCGAGGGCGTGGTACGGGCGTTCAATCAGGTGCTGAAATTGGTATCCATCGCCGCGGGCGTATGGACGGCCGTCGGCCGTGGCGGCGAAGGCGGCCTCAGCCGCGGCGCGCTGGTGGGCGGCGCGTACATGGCTCTGGGCGTGGCGCTGTACGCGCTGCTGTCCGGGCAGCAGGCGCCGCTGACCTCGTATCTGGCGGACCTGGGCATGGGCGTGGCGGGCGGCGGCATCGTCGGGCTGCTGGCCGGTCGCGCCTGACGCGGTTTTTTTGATAAAGCGGTTGCATCCTGAGATGGAATGGTGTATAATAAACTTGTATTTGGTTTCCCTGTATTATTGACACAGATGGAGGAATGAACCGATGAAGCATATCGAGACGATCCAGCAGCCCTGCCTGAAGCAGTCTTTGGTGCACGGCGGCTGCGGCGAGTGCCAGGCTTCCTGCCAGAGCGCCTGCAAGACCAGCTGCACCGTGGCCAACCAGTCCTGCGCGAACAAGGAGAACAACGCGGTGCTGGCCGGCAACGAGGGCAAGGTCAACCGCAGCTTCGGCAAGTAATTGCCGCAGGGACGGAACAAACGCCGGGGGACGAATGGCCGGGGACGGAATGGCCGTTCCTCCCCTTTTTTCATGTGCGAAGGAGGATTATCGCGTTGATCCATACATTCAAGGCCGCCGGGCAGCGGATGATGCTCGACGTGGGCAGCGGCGCGGTGCACGCCGTGGACGAGCTGGCCTATGACGCGCTGCAGCTCTGGAACGACCACACGCCCGAGGAGATTCGTCAGGCGCTCGCGGACAAGTACCCCGAAGGCGAGCTGGCGGAGGCCATCGAGGAGCTGAAGCAGCTGGAGGAAATCGGCGCGCTGAACGCGTCGGACAACTATGACGACGTGGAGCAGCTTCACGATCCGGGCGTGGTGAAGTCCATCTGCCTGAACGTCGCCCACGACTGCAACCTGCGCTGCAAGTACTGCTTTGCCGATTCCGGCGAATACTGCATGGGCGAGCGGAAATTGATGCCCTTCGAGGTCGGCAAGGCCGCGCTGGACTGGCTGGTGGAGCGCAGTGGCAAGCGCGTTCACCTCGAGTGCGACTTCTTCGGCGGCGAGCCGCTGATGAACTTCCCCGTCGTCAAGCGTCTGGTGGAGTACGGCCGTTCCCTGGAGGAGAAGAAAAACAAGAAGTTCAAGTTCACCATCACCACCAACTGCGTGCTGATGAACGACGAGATCATCGACTTCCTCAACAAGGAAATGGGCAACGTCGTCATCTCCCTGGACGGCCGCCCCGAGGTGCACGACCGGATGCGCCCCACCGCCAACGGCAAGGGCAGCTACAAGCTGGTGGCGGACAACGCGCTGCGCTTCGCCCGCAGCCGCGGCGACAAGGAATATTACGTCCGCGGCACCTACACCGGCTATAACAAGGACTTCGCCAACGACGTGGTCTACCTGGCCGATCAGGGCTTCGAGCAGCTTTCCGTCGAGCCGGTAGTCACCGATCCCTCCTGCCCCTACGCCCTGCGTCCGGAGGATCTCCCCGAGCTGCGCCAAGAGTACGACCGCCTGGCGCAGATCTACATGGATCGCCGAGCCAACGGCAAGTGGTTCAACTTCTTCCACTTTAATGTGGATTTGATGGGCGGCCCCTGCCTGCGCAAGCGCCTGTTGGGCTGCGGCGCGGGCAACGAGTACGTCTGCGTAACGCCCGACGGCGACATTTTCCCCTGCCACCAGTTTGTGGGCCGGGAGGGCTACCGCATGGGCAGCGTGCTGGACGGCACCTTTGACGAATCCATCCAGCAGCGCTTCGCCGCCAACAACGTGCTGGCCAAGGAGAAGTGCCGCTCCTGCTGGGCGCGGTTCTTCTGCTCCGGCGGATGCGCGGCCAACGCGGAGGCGTTCAACCACGACATCTCAAAGCCCTACGACATGGAGTGCGAGCTGGAACGCAAGCGCCTGGAATGCGCGCTGGGCGTTTACGCCGCGGAACATTTGAGCAAGTAACGCGCGACGCGTTTGGCGGATGCGGGGGATGCCCCTCATCCGCCGCTTCTTTCCCGCCGGTGCAGGGAAACCTTGCGAAGTTTCGTCAATTGTTGTACAATACTTTATCCGGAGGTACGCCATGATGAAACGTCTTTGTGCTTTCTTCGCCGCCCTGCTTCTGGCCGCCGCGCCCGTCGCCCGCTGCGAAAGCGTCCCCGCGCTGCGCGATCAGGGGCTTGCGCTGTCCGGCAGCAGCGTCCGCTATCCGCAATTGACCGGCCTGGCGGACGAGTCGATGCAGGAGGCCGTCAACGCGGCGCTGTTGGAGGCGGGCGATATCGAGAACCGATTGAACCGGCTTTCGGCGCTCATTTCCGATCCGGCGACGCTGAACGTCGATTACACGGCGGCGCTTTCCGGCGACGTGCTCAGCGTCGTCTACGATGCCGAGGGCGCGCTGGAATCTTCCGCCGTCGCCCACGTTTATTCCGCTTTGAACCTTGATCTGCGCACCGGCGAGCCGATCGCCTTCGTCGACCTGTTCGTCAACGAAACCGCCGCCCGGGCGCGCATTGAAGCGATCCTGACCGAGGAAGTCGCGCCGGAGATGAGCGCGCACCTCGAGCATTGCGATTTGACGCCCCTGCCGGAGGTTTTCGGCCTTTCCGCCACGGGGCTGACGCTGTACTACCCCGTCGAACGCTTTTCCACGCTGGCAGGCCGAGCCGGCTCGGTCACGCTGCTGTGGAGCGAGCTGGCCCCGCTGCTGCGCCTGGGGGAGGACGCCGTGCTCCGCCGCCTGGGCGCGGAGGCGATGCTCACCCTGAACGCAGACAGCGCCGACGCCATTCGGGCCGCCGCCGAGTCCGGCGCGCTGCCGGGCATTCCCGCGCAGATCGGCCAGCCCATGGCAGAGCTGGTGACGCGCTACCGCTTGCTCAGCGACCCGGATCTGTACGAAGGCGGTCGGCTGGTACAGCTGGAGGACGGCGCGTTTCGCGGCGTGTTCCTGATGACCGACGCGCTGACGGAGGACTTCGATTCGAGCCAGGCGCAGGGCGTCCGCGCCGACAGGCTGTGCCTGTACGGGCTGCGCACCGGGCAAACGACGCAGGAGGCGTGGCGCGGCGTGCTGGGCGCGCCGGACGCGACCGTCGCCCTGGACGCGGACGATGCCGAGCGTTACCGTCTGCCCGCCGGTACAAGCGATTATTATCAGTGCGGCGCGTACCGCCTGCGGCTCCATGCCGACGAGGCAGGCGTGCTCGTCAGCGTGATCTTAACGCCCTGAACGGGTGAAATTTGAGGGAGGTTCGCCATGGCACAGCAACGAAAAAAAGGAAAGAGCAGCCCGGCCCCCGCGTATACGTCGGACGCCATGGTGGCGCACCTGGCGGTCGGGCTGCTGCTGCTGACGCTGGGCGTGGTGATCTTCCTGGCGGTGGGTCTGAACCTGGCGGGCGACGTGTTTGCCGGGCTTCGGCAGGTTTGCTATGGGCTGATGGGCGGATTGGCGTTCCTGTTTCCCGTCCTGCCGCTGTGGGGCGGCGGGCTGGTGATGTACGCCACCCAGCGCAAAGCGCCGCTGCGCCCGTTTGTCCTCACTTGCGTGCTGTTTCTTCTGGCGCTGACGCTGGCCAACCTGATCGCCCTGACCGGCAACCCCGCCGTCCCGCTGCTGGACTACCTGATGTCGCAAAACCAGCTGCGCGCCAGCGTCGCCGTGCCGGACGCGTTCGACGTGATGCTCGCCCGCAGCTATGAGATCAGCGCCCAGTCCCACATGGGCGGCGGATTGCTGGGGATGCTGCTGGCCTGGCCGCTGTGGAAAACAATGGGCGTCGTGCTCGCCGCCGTCGTCACCTGTCTGCTGATCATCGCCGACGTGCTGGTGCTCATCCGCTTCAATCCCCAGCGGGTGCTCGCCCGGCTGCGGGAATCCGGCGAGCAGCGCCGAATCCGCGAGGAGCAGGAGCAGCGCCGTCTCCGCGAGCAGGAACTGGCCTGGCAGCGCCAACGGGAGCTGGCCGCCCGCGCCGCCGCGCAGCAGCAGTATCAGCAGCAGATGATGCAGCCGCCCGCGCCTGCTGATCCCAACTATTATTACGCGCCCCCCGCCCGGCAGGAGCCAGCCTATCCCGGCTACTCCGCCATGCCGCAGGAATCGTCCGTCGGCTTCCAGCCGACCGCGCAGGAGCTGGGCGGCGCGCCAATGCAGCGCACCGCGCCCCGCCGTCCGGTTCGTCCGGCCGACGCGGAGGAAAAGCCCCGCCGCAAGTCCCGCCTTTTCGGCGGCGAACCGGAGCAGGAACCTGTACAGGATAATGTACAGGATACACAGCCCCGCCGCAAGTCCCGCCTTTTCGGCGGCGAACCGAAGCAGGAGCCTGTACAGGGCAATGTACAGGATACACAGCCCCGCCGCAAGTCCCGCCTTTTCGGCGGCGAACCGGAGCAGACCCCTGTACAGGACAATGTACAGGATACACAGCTGCGTCGCAAGTCCCGCCTTTTCGGCGGCGAACCGGAGCAGGTACCTGTACAGGAGTTTGTACAGCCTGTACAGGTACCGCCTGTCCCGCAGAACTCGTATTTGCCGCAGGAGCTGCCTGTCGAGGAAGATGATCCGCCCATGCAGGAAGCGTCGGCGCCCTCGCCGCGCCGCCCGCAGCCGGAGTGGGAGGAGGAGCCGCCCGCGCGCAACGCCTCCTGGCGCTCCGGGGAAAGCTGGCAGTCCGCCGACGCGCCGTCCCGCGCATCCGACCGCCCCGCTGCCAAGAAGCAGCCGCCGCTCCCCTCCTGGACGGAAACGCCGCCCTGGGAGGATACGCCCGCGCCGGAAACGCCGCGCGCCGCCGTGAAGCCCGTGCTTCAGCAGGAGCCGCCCAAGGATGCCTGGAAGCCTGAGTTGAAGCTGCCGCCCCGCAGGGAAGCCCCCGCGGAGCAGACCGCGCTGCCGTTGCCCCCGCCCTATATCTATCCCGGGTTGGAGCTGATCAAGCAGCCCGCGCCGCAGGCCGGCGTCAGCCCCGAGGAGGACGCGATGCGCTCCCGCCGCCTGGAGGAAACGCTCGTCTCCTTCCGCGTTCCGGCCAAGGTGGTGCACGTCACCCACGGCCCGGCCATCTCCCGGTTTGAGCTGAAGCTGGAGCCGGGCATCAAGGTCTCGAAGGTCACCGACCTGGGGCGGAACATCGCCATGAACATGGAGGTCAAGTCCGTCCGCATCGAAGCGCCCATTCCCGGCAAATCGCTGGTGGGCGTCGAGGTGCCCAACCGGGAGACGGCCACCGTCACCCTGCGGGAGGTGCTTGAGTCCGACCGGATGCGCGACGCCAAGTCACCCCTGATGGTCGCCCTGGGCAAGGACATCGCGGGCGTCCCCATTGTGTGCGACCTGGCGAAGATGCCCCATCTGCTCATCGCCGGCGCGACGGGCAGCGGCAAATCGGTGTGCATCAACACGATGATCAATTCCCTGCTCTACCGCTGCTCGCCCCAGGAGGTTCGGCTGATTCTGGTCGACCCGAAGGTGGTGGAGCTGCAATGCTACAACGGCCTGCCCCACCTGCTGATTCCCGTCGTCAGCGACCCGCACAAGGCCGCGGGCGCGCTGGCCTGGGCCGTTGCCGAGATGATGGACCGCTACAAGAAGTTCCAGCTCAAGGGCGTGCGCGCCATCAACGGCTATAATCAGAACCTGGCCGAGGGCGAAACGTTCATGCCCCGCATCGTGATCATCATCGACGAGCTGGCCGACCTGATGATGACCTGCAAAAAGGACGTCGAGGATCACATCTGCCGTCTGGCCCAGCTGGCCCGCGCGGCGGGCATCCACCTGGTGGTCGCGACCCAGCGCCCGTCGGTGGACGTGATCACCGGCCTGATCAAGGCCAACATCCCCAGCCGAATCGCCTTCAAGGTGTCCAGCTTTGTCGATAGCCGAACCATCCTGGATCGGGGCGGCGCGGAGCAGCTGCTGGGCTACGGCGATATGCTCTACCTGCCCACCGGCGAGTTCACCCCCATCCGCGTGCAGGGCTGCTTCATGTCCGACGGGGAGGTCAATCGGGTGACCGACTTCATCCGCGAAAACTGCCCCTCCGACTACGACCCGAACGTGATCGAGCAGCTGGAGCAGCTGGAGCGCGAGGCGGCCGGCGCGACCTCCGGCGGCGCGGACGTGGTTGACGGCGCGGAGGTTGCCAGCGGCGACGGTTCGCTGCTGGCCCAGTGCATCGAAATGGCGGTGCAGGACGGACAGGTCTCCACGAGCCTGATCCAGCGCCGCTTCAAGCTCGGCTACGCCCGCGCCGGGCGCATCGTTGACGAGATGGAAAAGCGCGGCATCGTCTCCGCCAAGGACGGCGCGAAGCCGCGGATGTGCCTGATTTCCCGCGAGGAATACGAGCAGATGAAGCAAAACGGCCAATTGGAGGAATGACACAGCGGGAGGTGCGTTCTTTGCCCAACATGATGGATTACCTGACCTGGCGCGGCGATTTGACGCTCTCCGCCGCGCCCTGGTGCGAGGTGGACAGCCTGATCATGGCCAGCTTCAGCTACAATCAGCTGGGCGACCACGCCGTGTCCGCCGCCCCGGAGGCGCTGCGCGACGTAGCCCCGCTGCTTGACTTGAAGGAGCGGACGGGCAACGTCTACTTCCGCCAATGGCGCGAGCTGCTCTATGCCATGGCGGACAGCGAGCGCTTCGGCGCGATCGGCCTGCACGATTATGTGGACGTGGTCGACCCGGCGCGGGCGATGCAGTTTGCCGCCGTCACCGCTCTCCTGCCCGACGGCAACGAGTATGTGGCCTTCCGCGGCACCGACAGCACGTTGGTGGGCTGGCGGGAGGATCTCAATATGTCCTTTGAAAGCCCGGTGCCCGCACAGGAGGAAGCCGTGGTCTATCTGGAACGCGCCTGCCTGAACGCCCGCGGCGGCGTGCTGGTCGGCGGCCACAGCAAGGGCGGCAACCTGGCGGCTTACGCCGCGGCGCACGTCTCCCCAAAGGCGCAGTCTCGCCTCATCGGCGTGTACAGCTTCGACGGCCCCGGCCTCGATGATGCGACCATGGCCTCCCCCGGCTACGCGCGCATTCAGCCGGTGCTGCGCTCCATCCTGCCCCGCTCCTCAATTGTGGGGCTTTTGATGGCCTATCATCCGGATTATCGGGTGGTGCAGTCGGACGCGGTCTGGCTGCACCAGCACGACGCGTTCACCTGGCAGCTGGACGGCCCGCGCTTTGCGCTCCTCCGGCAGGTGGACGCAGCCAGCCAGCTGATGGACGAAACGCTCCACGGCTGGCTGAAGGCCTGCACGCCCGAGCAGCGCCGCGCCTTTGTGGACGCGCTGTTTACCCTTTTGACGGCCACCGGCGCCAGCACCCTGGCCGAAATGAGCAGCGAAAAGCTGCGCAGCGCCGCCTCCATCTTAGGCGCGGTTCGGGAGCTGGACGCGGACGCGCGCCGGATGCTCGTCCGGCTGGTGGGGCAGTTTGTCGCCATCGGCGCGTCCAACGCCTGGGAAATGATCGTACAGCGCGCGCCCCTTCCCGCCCGCGGAACCGGCGCGCCCAAGACAGGAGGAAGCATTCATGATTGAGCAAGCGCTGCTTGACGAAATTCAATCCGTTCTTCATCGCACCGTGTCCGCCCTGTGCGAGGCGGGCCAAATCGCCCCCGGCGGGCTGATTGTGCTGGGGTGCTCCACCAGCGAGGTGGCCGGCGCGCGCATCGGCAAGGGCAGTGTGCCCGAGCTGGGACAGGCGATTGCCGCCGCCATGCTGGACGCGTGCCGCGCCCACGGCGTGAACGCGGCCTTCCAGTGCTGCGAGCACCTGAACCGCGCCGTCGTGCTGGAGCAGGACGCGCTGGACGCGCGCCGCCTGACGCAGGTGCGCGCCATTCCCCAGCCCAAGGCAGGCGGCAGCGTGCCCGCCGCGGCCTGGCATATGCTGCGCCGCCCCGCCCTCGCCATGGCGGTGCAGGCGGACGCGGCCATCGACGTGGGCGACACGCTGGTCGGGATGCACATCCGGCCCGTCGCCGTGCCGCTGCGCATCGCGGACGACCGCATCGGCCACGCCCATCTTGTAATGGCCTACGCCCGCCTGCCCTTCATCGGCGGCAGCCGCGCCGTGTACGAGGAAGCGTAAGCGCCCCTTGCGCCGTGCGTCGGCGTGTGATACAATGGATGCCTGTGGCGGCCCGCGCCGCCCGACGAGTAAGGAGTTTGATGCTGCATGGATATGATGACCCGTATCGCCGCCCTGACCGCCCAGCGGCTTTCCGCCTGCTGGCCCGACGCGCAGGGGCTTCCTGACGCGCAGGAGCTGCGCGGCCTGCTGGCCGTGCCGCCCGACCCCGCCATGGGCGACTATGCCTTTCCCTGCTTCCGCCTGGCCAAGGCGCTGCGCATGGCCCCGCCCAAGATCGCCCAGACGATCGCCGACAGCTGGACGGAGGGCGACGTGGCCCGCGTCGAGGCGGTGAACGGCTACCTGAATTTCTTCCTCAACCGGGTCAATTTCGCCCGGGAGACGCTTTCCGCCGTGCTGGAATCCGGCGAAGCCTACGGCGCGTCCGGCGAGGGCGCGGGCAAGACCGTCTGCCTGGACTACTCCTCCATCAACATCGCCAAGCGGTTCTCCATCGGCCATCTGTCCACCACCATGATCGGCCACAGCCTGCGGCGCATCTATGATTTCCTGGGCTACAAGACGGTCAGCATCAACCACCTGGGCGACTGGGGCACCCAGTTCGGCAAGATGATCTGCGCCTACAAGAAATGGGGCAGCGAGGAACTGGTGGAACAGCAGGGCGTGCAGGCGCTGGTGGATCTTTACGTCCGCTTCCACGCCGAGGCGGAAAAGGATCCGTCCCTCAACGACGAGGGCCGCGCCTGGTTCAAGCGCATTGAGGACGGCGACGAGGAAGCGCTGTGCATCTTCAACTGGTTCAAAGCGCTGACGCTCAAGGATACCGAGCGCGTATATGAGTTGCTGGGCGTGACCTTTGACAGCTACGCCGGGGAGAGCTTCTACATCGACAAGATGGGCCCGGTGATTGACGAGTTGCGGGAAAAGGGGCTGCTGACGATCTCCGAGGGCGCGTCCGTGGTGGACCTGTCTGAGGACGATATGCCGCCCTGTCTCAT
>CAZRLM010000004.1:36790-46438 GCA_964600835.1 uncultured Oscillospiraceae bacterium | reverse complement strand
GATCATGGTGTTGGGCACCACAATCTTGCGGTAGATCTGCCACATTCCGTTGCCGTCGATCATGGCCTGGCGGATCAGCGCGTCGGGCACGTCGGCGTAGTAGCCGCGCATCATCACCGTGCACATGGGCATACCGAACACGGAATGCACCAGCACCAGTCCCCACACGTTATCGTACAGATCCAGGCGGTTCATCGTCTGTAAAAGGGGAATCAGGATGGCCTGGAAGGGCAGATACGTCGCCGCCACCAGCGCGATGAAGAACACGTTGTTGAGCTTGAACTTCCACTTGCTCAGCGCGTAGGCGCAGATGGAGCCGAGAAAGACCGATCCGGCCGCGCCGAAGATCGTCACCACCAGGGAGGTCATCAGCGGCATTCCCAGCTCCTCCATGGCGTTGGCGTAGCCTTCCAGCGTCCATGCCGTGGGCGGCGTGATGGGCGTGGAGGTCATGACTTCGCTGTTGGTCTTGAAGCTGGTCATCACCGTACCCCAGAAGGGCAGCATATAGAATACCAGGAAGGCCGCCATGATGAGGTAGTACACGATGTGCAGCACCGTCATGTGCCAGCGGGGCTTGACGCGGATTGTCTGTGCCCGCTGCGCCTCCTTGCTGCGCTGAATGGTCACGTTGTTTTGCATCATGCCTTCCTCCTGTTCGTCCAATAGGTCAGCGGCAGAATCAGCACCAGCACCAGCGCCAGCAGGAAGCAGCTGATGGCCGCGGAGTAAGCGAAGTTGTTGCTCTGGAAGGCTTCATTGTACATCCAGATGGGCAGCGTCCACGCAGAGGAGGTGGTGTAGCCCACGAGAGAAACAATGAAGTCAAAGGAGCGCAGGGCGTACATGGCCAGAATGGTGATGCAGCTGCCCATTGCGCCCTTGAGCTGCGGGATGATCAGCTTCCAGTAAATGCGGGGCATATACGCGCCGTCCAGCTTGGCGGCGTTGATCACATTGACGGGCACGTTTTTGATGGCGGCCAGGAAGATGACGGCCACATAGCCCGAGAACTGCCACACCATGGCGATGATGATGGAGAGCATGATCGTGCTGCTGCTGGACGCCCACATGAGATGACCATCCTTGATGGCGGCGGAAACGTCTATGCCAAGAATGCTCAGGAAGCTGTTCAGCACGCCGCCGGTGGGGCGATACATATAGGCCCATACCGTGCCCGTGACCACGAAGGACAGCGCGAAGGGCAGCAGAATCAGCGTGCGGAACACCGTCGTGCCCCGCAGCCCCTGATCCATGATCAGCGCCAGGCCCAGGCCAAGCAGCAGGCACAGCGGGATCAGGCAGAACAGCAGCAGCGTGTTCTTCAGCGCCGGCCAGAAGGTGGCGCTGGAGAACATCTTGGCGTAGTTGCCGAATCCGCCCCAGCCGTAGCTGGCCTCCAGCTCGCCTGCCTCCCAGTCGGAGACGGACACCCACAGGTTCCAGCCCAGGGAAACGTACACGAAGTAAATCAGCGCCGCCGCCGGAATGCAGATCCAGATCAGCGGGTGCTTTTGGAAGAAGCGATGGATGGGCGCGACAGCCTTGGGCGTGAAGTGCAGCAACAGCTGGTAGACCAGAATCACGCCCGCGATGATGCCGCAGCCCAGCCAAAAGCCGCCCCGATCTTCAAAGGTCATGTAGACCAGATTATCCAGAAAGTCTTGAAACATAGGCAGTACCTCCATTCTGTTTTTGGAGAAAACAGGGGTTGGGCAGGCCGCCCAGCCCCTGTCTCCTGCCCATTATTTGTCGTAGCTCAGACCCCAGCCGTAGTCGTAGAGCGGATTCTCCAGATCGAAGGAGACATCGCCGGACTGATCGTTGACGGAGTCCATATCGCGGGGGAACTGCATGGGCGTCTTTCCGGTAGGATTGTTCAGGCCAAACAGCGTCTCCGCGATGGCGATGCCGCCCTGCTGGCCAGGATAGTAGGCTTCCAGAATCGCGTTGGTGTTCTCGTCGCACCAGGTCAGGATGTAGGGACGGCCGCCGGTCACCACGGTGATGATCTGCCCCTTGGTGTTGGCCTTCACCGCCTCCAGAATTTCCTGCTGGGAGGAGGTGATTTCGAGGGTGTCATAGCCCCACGGCGGATCGTGCTGGTAGCTCGGCTCGCCCACGGACACGATCACCACGTCCGCGTCCTTGGCGGCCTCGGCGATGGCGGTCACGTCGTCGGCAATGTAGGTGACGTCATCCGTTTCTCCGGCGTATTCCTTCACGGCGTCCGCGATGGTCAGGCCCTCCTGCTCGGAGCTCCAGCCGCCCACCAGGCTCATCATGTCGCCCGCGCGGGGGCCGCAAACCAGAATCTTCTGGCCCGCGTTCTGCTTCAGGGGCAGCGCGCCGTCGTTCTTCAAAAGGGTCATGGCCTTCTCGGCGGCCTCCAGGTTCAGAGCGGTATGCTCCTCGTTGCCCACGAAGGACACGGCATAGTCCACGTCGCAGTAGGGATTCTCAAACACGCCCAGCTCGAACTTCGCCTTCACAATGCGGGTGGCCGCGGCGGTGAGGATGGCTTCGTCGATCTTGCCGTCGGCGGTCATTTCCTCCATCTGATCAATCAGGCGGATGGATTCGCCGCCGATGCCGTCCACGCGGCTCTTGGTCACGCCGATGATGATGGCCTCCTCGTCGGAAACCTCCTCGCCGGTCATGGTGCCCAGGCCCTCCTGAATGGCCCAGATCATGCCCCAGTCGGTCTGGATGATGCCCTCAAAGCCCATCTGCTCGCGCAGCAGATCCTGCAGGGTGGCTTCGGAGCCGATGGCACTGTTTTCCATATCCAGCGCCAGGGGCACGGAGTAGTAGGGCATGACGGAGCCGACATTCACTTCGATGGCGGCGTAGTAGGGCTTCAGGTGAATTTGCAGCGTTTCTTCATCAGAGACGATGGGGGAGGTGTCCTTGCCGTCCATCTGCGGGCCTGCGCCGGGGAAGTGCTTGATGCAGGCCACGATGCCGTCGGGGTTCAGGCCGTCCTCGCCGTTCTGGAAGGCCACGATCTGCGCCCGCACCATCTGCGTCACCAGATCGGGATCCTCGCCGAAGGTTTCCATCACGCGGCCCCAACGCGGCTCGGAGGCAATGTCGCTTTCCGGAGAGAGCGTCATGCGCACGCCGATGGCGATGTGCTCGTCGCGGGCGATCTCCGCCAGGCGGGTGACCAGCTCCTCGTCGCGGGTCGCGGCCAGGGCCAGGTTATGCCCGGTGACGGTCGCGCCGGACACATAGGACAGGCCGTGCACCGAGTCCATGGATACCAGCACCGGCACGCCCAGGCGGGACGCTTCGGCGTACTCCTGCACGGTGTTCATCGTTTCAGCGGCGGTCTGCACGCTGTTCAGCTCGCGGATCAGCAGCATTCCGATGCCGTAATCGGTGCAATACTTTTCCAGGTAGGGCGCGATCTTGCCGTCAGAGCGGGGCAGGTAGGTGGGATGCTGCATCTGGGCGATCTTCTCGCGTACGGTCATCTGGGAGACCAGATCGGCGGCGCGGGTGTCGGCGTCCAGCCGCCAATCCTCATACGCGTCCAGGGAGCCGTTGCCGTTCAGG
Organism: uncultured Oscillospiraceae bacterium; assembly: GCA_964600835.1. Taxonomy (GTDB): domain Bacteria; phylum Bacillota; class Clostridia; order Christensenellales; family Aristaeellaceae; genus UBA11524. The sequence continues at coordinate 42,877 of CAZRLM010000004.1, read as the reverse complement.
TCAATGAACTGGTAGCCGTCCGCTTCAATGACGGACTTGACGTGGGGATTGAGCGTCGGCTGCTCGAAGGTTTTTTCCTCCTCGGCGAAGGCGCCGGCGGTCATCAGGCTGCCCGCCATGGCGACGGAGGCCAGCAGGGACAGCCCACGCTTGAAAAGCTGCTTAGTCAACAAGGTTCCAATCTCCTTTCACGCTGGATTCCTTCATGATGTCCACGATCTTCTTGGCGAAGAACTCGGGGTTGTGGTCGCTGGAGGTGGCGAACTCCTGAATCTGCGTTTGCAGGCTGGTGGAAGCGGACCAGGGAAGCGCAGTGCCGTGGGTAAAGCTGGGGTAAACCTTGGTGTTCTCGCTGGTGATTTCGTTCTTGAATTCCAGCGTCAGGGGGCAGTAGGTTTCGTCGGGGGTGTCGTTGTACGGGGAGATGCTCTCCTTCAGGGCGGAGAACGCCGTCTGCACCTCGGGGGTGGACACGTTGTACGCCCACTTGACGCCTGTTTCCACGTCGGCGGAGTCATTGCTGACCACGAAGCCGTCGATGCACATTCCGAACCAGCCGTCGGTGCCGGGGAAGGTGAACACGCCGTAATCCTCGCCGTACACCTGATCCATGCTGGTCATCAGGGGCTGCATCCACGCGCCCATGATTTGCATGGCGTAGGCGCCGGCTACCACCTGGCCGCTGGCCTCAAACCAGTCGCGGCTGGAATGATCGGGCGCCACATAGTCCATCAGCCGGGCGTAGGTCGCCAGCACCTCGGTCACCCGATCCAGGTCGTAGGTACCGTTGATGAAGTCCTCGTAAAGCTGCGGGTCGGTGCCCATCATGATGTTTTCGAACACCTGACAGGCGGGCCAGCCCTTGCGGTCGCCCAAATCAAGAGGATACTCGCCGTCGGGCATCTTGGCCGCCAGCTCGTCGCACAGCGCCCAGAACTCGTCCCAGGTGATGTTCTGATGATCGGGAATGGCCACGCCGTACTTCTCAAACACATGAATGTTGTAGAAGATCACGTTGGTCTTGTGGATGCCGATGGGCACGATGTACTTGTTGCCGTCGGAGGCGGTGCACAGCGCTTCCAGACCGGGCAGCGCGCGCTCGCTCAGGTTGCCGTACTCCCACACCTTGTTCAGATTCAGCAGCAAATCGCTGTTCAGGTACGGCACGATCTCCTCACCGGGATGCGCCTGGAAGGTTTCCGGGCTTCTGCCGGACTGTTGAAGCAATTTGACCTTCATGACCATCGCGCCGCCCGCGCCGCCGGGAATGCCGTTGGACTTGGCCCGAATACTGCCGTAGGAGTCGGCAAAGCCCTTGACCACGCTCTCAATGGCGTCCTTCTCGCCGCCGGCCGTCCACCAGTGGTACACGTTCACGGTGCCCTTGCTGTCCACATCCTGCAGGATAGCGGGGATGTCCATCGCGTCCGCGTCTTTCTTCTCGTTCTTCTTGGCCGCCAGCGCGGCGGTGGACGTCATCATCATGACGCCGCTGAGCGCCAGGGCCGCCAGTCTTTTCAGCTTCATGCCATTTGTCCTCCCGTCAGTCCACAAAGGTCAGGGTCGCCCACAGGCTCGGGTTCGTATCCACGGCGTGCATTTCCGGCTTGCGGTCGCGGCCGTCCAGCTCGGAGGAGTACTGCATCCGCAGGGAGTGAATGCCCGGGCAGGGCAGGTCAACGTCCAGCACGGAGAAGTCAAAGCCGATGGTCATGCCCGCTTCGGGCTTGAGCTGCGCGATGTTCTCGTTCGCCAGGTTGTGCAGCGGAATCTTGCTCTCCCACACGATGCCGCCCTCGATGGTCGCGATGGCCGCCTCGTAGTCGTCAAAGACCACCTCGTCGCCGTACTCGCCCTGGGTATCCCAGCCCTTCGTATCGGCGATCATATCGCGATCAATATAGTTGAAGAATTCGTACTCGTCCTTGTAGCCGTAGGCGCTCTGCACGATGCGCCAGTCGGTGGCGGCGTACTCGGTGCGGGCAGGATCGGCGTTCGGGTCGGTGGAGAGGAAGAAGATCACCGCGTCCAGCTCGTCCAGCGGGAAGCCTTCGCGGTACACCAGCGGGGTGTCGTCCAGAATCTTCATCGCGAGGTAGAGGTTTTCCTCATCCCACATCGCGTAGACTTCCATGGAGCAGTCCGCTTCGCCGTCCCAGTGCTCGATCTGATCAATGATCTGGCCTTGGCTGTCGATCTTCAGCATCCGCGCGGTATCCCACTCGTCCAGCGCGCCGTCAATGACCACCTCGCCAGCCTTGGGCGCTTCCAGGTTCTTGTCGGCATAAGCCAGCGCGGACGTGGAAAGGCTGAGCAGCAGCGTAAGCGCCATCATAAGGGCAATGACTTTCTTCATCCAGGGTGTCCTCCTTTACTTGGCGGGCTTTTTGTTCTTCCCCGCTCTTTTCACGGCCATTATAACAAGCCGATCAGCAATGGACACGATAAGATACAAAACGATCCATTGAAAAAAAACAGCATACGCAAAGACAGTGGGAATATTCGACACACTGAATAGGAATATCGGACACAAAAGAAGATTATCCCTCCTCGACGCTTTACACGACGCCTTTTCATGTACTATAATTTTATATCACAAGGGGAGGGTGATGTTGATGCGGCTGAGCGTCAAAATGATGCTGATTTTTTCGGTTATGATGCTGGTGGGGCTGCTGTTCCTCTCTTCCTACGCCGCCGACACCTCCGTCAAAGGCGCCAATACCTTTACGGGGGCGCGGTTTCTCAACATGAGCACCGCTATCGAGCGTGAGCTGCGGCAGGAAATCTTCATGATGGACATGGCCCTGCGCGAGCTGACGGAAAACACCACCTTCATGTCGGCCCTCAACCAAATCGTACGCGACGACAGCGCAGACCAGAAAATGGCCCGGCGCGCCGAAAAAACCGCCGTCAATCAGCTGCTGCAATCGCCGCTGGCATCGACCTTCTACCGGGTGGTCTTTTACGCAAGAAACGGCGACTTCCTCACGACGGGGATGGAGGAGGGCGGAGCTGGATATGCGTTGACGCCCAGGTCAGCCGAGGCACGGGAGGCAATTTCCGTCATGCCATGGCTGGACGACGCGGATCGCGCCACCCGCTTTATCCTGCTCCCTCCTCATGACGACTTTCTGTCCGCCGCGCAGGGTACAAGTCTGTACGGCATTGTGCAGCAGGTGGAGCGCCACGGCAAGCCCATCGGTTATCTGGAGGTTGCCAACCGGTATGAGGACTTTACCGACATCATGCAGTCCGTGGATAACCCGGACGTTTGCGTGGAAGTGATCTTTAACAACGGGCAGCGGCTGTTTGAGCGCGTGGACGGGGCGTGGACGTGGCCGGAAAACGTACCGCAGGGGACGCTGATTGACGTCAGCCTGGCCGACGGTAGCGGGGAGCGAACCGTGTTTCATACCGTGCTGGAGGATCTTGGCCTGCACCTGTATATCAGTCAGGACGGTTCGATTAACGCGCGATCGAACCAGGCGCTGCGCCGCTCCATGTTCCAGCGGGCGATGTACATCTTGCTGCCCACCTTTGCGCTGATTGTGCTTGTATCCATCGGGTTGACCCATTCCATGACCAAGCTGACCAAGAAGGTGCAGCAGTACCCTGCCGACAACGTGATTCGCACGGATGAGGCGGTTACGAGCAAGATGCTTTCCACCATCACCTCCTCCAGCGATCGGGAAACACATGAGCTGGAGCAGGTGTTCAACCAGCTGATGATTCGTCTGCAAAAGAGCGCCGCCAACGAGCTGGCGCTGCGTGAAGGAGCGCTGCAGGCGCAGCTGAGCGCGCTGCAAACGCAGATCAATCCGCATTTCATCTACAACACGCTGAATATCATCAGCGCCAAATCCATGGAAAGCGGCAATTTTGTGGTCATCGAAATCTGCGATCAGTTTGCCCAAATGCTGCGTTACTCCACCGACACCCGCTCGCGAACCGCCACCATGGCCGAGGAAATCGAAAATGTGCGCTGCTACCTGATGCTGGCCAAGGCGCGTTACGAGGATAACCTGGAGTATCTGATTGATCTGCCCGAAAACCTGAGCGCCATCACCGTGCCCAAGCTCACCCTTCAGCCCCTGGTGGAGAACGCCCTGACCCATGGCTTTGACGGCTCCAATACGCTGCGCAGGCTGTCCATCACCGGAAAGACGCAGGGAGAACGATTGATCCTGGAGATTCGTGACAACGGCACCGGTTTCTCCGACGAAATGCTGCTAAGCCTTCGGGCGCGCATTGAGAAGATCGAAACGGGCACGGTCAGCATTGAAGCGACAGGGGGCCATATTGGTCTGCTCAACACCTGCCTGCGGCTGTACTATTACAGCCACGGGAACATCCACGTTTCCATTCGTAACGACGGCGGCGCGGTGATCACCATCGTCATGCCCTGCGCGCCGGAAGCCTGAGCCGCATTCCAAGGAGGAAAGCTATGCCGATCCAATCCGCAAGAGTTCGTGCCTTGCAGCGCCTTTTCGCGCTCCTGACCGCCGCGATACTGTGGCTTTCCGCCGGTGGGGCCGCGGCTGAGGCTGAGGAATCCGCACCCGAAGGCTCTGCCTTTCCGACGCTGACGGAGGAGAGCTTCGCAGCCGACGATATTCCTGACGACTACCTGTTGCCCTCCGAACAGCCCGGACGGGTGGAAAAGCTGCGCTACCTTGTGTCGGATGAAAATCAAAGCGTGAAGTCCGTCATGGTGTATCTTCCGCATGGGTACGACGACTCGGCGGATTCGTACAACGTGCTCTATCTGCTGCATGCGGCCAGCGGAAGCCCGAAAAATTATCTGTCGCCGGAGGAGGCAACGTCCTTCCAGTGCCTGCTGGATCACATGATCGCTTCCGGGGAGCTGTCGCCGCTTTTAGTGGTGGCGGCGACCTACTATCCGTCCGAGGGCTATACGCAGTATTTGCCGCTTGCCATGCAGGTAGAGGTCGCGTCCGCATTTCCTAACGAGTTGGTGACGGACATTGTTCCCGCCGTGGAAGAAAATTATAGAACCTACGCAGCGTCGAGCGACGCGCAGGCTGTCCGAGATTCCCGGGATCATCGCGCCGTCGCGGGATTTTCCCTGGGCGGAACGGCCACATGGTATGTCTTTTTGCAGCAGATGCAGGCTTTCCGTTGGTTCCTGCCCATCAGCGAGGCCAGCTGGGACGACGGCGCGGGCGGTACGAGCGGCATCTGGAACAGCGACGTGTCCGCCCAGGTGCTCTATGACGCCGTGATGGCCCAGGGCTTCGGCAAGGATGACTTCCGCCTGTATGTCGCCACGGGCACCGAGGACGAGGCATTCGACGTGTCCACCAAGCAAATGATCTCCCTGTTGGAGTATGCCGACCTTTTCAAGCCCGGCGACAATACCAGCTGTTCGATGATGATTGGCGGCACGCATACCATCAGCGCCCTGTATACCTATCTCTATCACATCCTGCCTGACCTGTTTCAAAAATGAGAACAGAAAAAGCATTCCCGCTGTACGCGTGACAGCGGGAATGCTTTTTTAGAGAATGTGCGTTTATAATAAAGGAAGCTTTTTTGGAAGAAACGCGTTTGCCCGTTGCGCGTAATGTTTGCCTTACGCTCTGTCCGACAGCGTGCCGCCGACGTCGAAATGGCGCGTCTCGCCCTCAAAGCCGCAGAACGAGAAGTCGCTGCCGAGCCGCCGCAGCTCGGTGCGGATCAGCTGTCCGGGGCGAATTTCCGCGTCGTAGTTGACCGCGAAACGGTGCAGACATTGCCGGGTCATCGTTACAACGCCCAGGGCGTTGCAGCACCAGTCCATATACCGCGTGTTGTTGACGTGCAGGTTCAGATCCAGATCGGTGTAAACGGGCTGGCGCTCCTGCGTGGTCAGCGTGCCGGACACCTCGCTCACCGTTGCCGGCAAGCCCAGCGGGGCCAGCAGGTCGCTGTTGTCGGGCAGCAGCGACGCCACGCCCTCGGGACGGGCCATCCGGCGGGTGGACAGGTCAAGCAGCGCCCACAGCGACCCGGCGCGGCCGATCTCCTCGCCATGCTCGTCCCTGAAGGTAAAGTAGCGGGGGAAGAACCAGCGCTTGAGCGGCATGG
>CAZRLM010000004.1:12983-36780 GCA_964600835.1 uncultured Oscillospiraceae bacterium | reverse complement strand
ATGGGGAAGGTTTCCGCCGCGATGCGCTCGCCGATGCGCGGATACCGATCCATGACCACCTCGACCCGCGACAGGATCCAGACCACGCCCTGACGCTCAATCAGCGCGTTGCGCCCCACGCCTAACAGCTCGGAGTGGGTGCCTGCCAATTCCTGCATCGTTTCCAGGATTGCGCTGGGCCGCCACTGCCCCATCAGATCGCACTGGCCGGTGCGGAGAAGAATTTCTTCCTTATAAGTCTTTAACATGGCAATCGCCGTCCTTTCCTGCCGCGCGCACAAGCACGGGCAGCATGGTCAAAAACTGCTCCAGGTAGCCCAGCGGAATAAACTCCTCCCGGGCGGCCATGGCGCGCAATTCCGCGGGGGTCACATAGCGCGCGTCGGCGACCTCCTCCGCCTGAAGGCGAAGGTCGCTCAGCGGCACGTCCTGATGAAACAGCCAGACCTGATGCAGCGCGTGACCGCCCAGGTACTCAAAGATCATGCCGCCCCGGTTCATATCCGGGCGTACGCCAAGCTCTTCAAGGGTTTCGCGTACGCAGCCATCCTCGGCGGATTCTCCGGCGCGCACCGCGCCGCCTGCCGATTCGCACCAGCGTCCGGGCCAGTTTTCCTTGGTCATGGCGCGGCGCTGGATCAGCAGCTCGCCCTTGCGGTTGACCAGCCACACGTCGCAAACGCGCCAGTACATTCTTGCGGGCGCCTGGGGCATTCCCGCGCCGCGCGGAATCGTTACGCCCGTCGGATGACCGTGACGGTCATACAGATCAAGCAGCTCTTCCATAGCTGTCACCTCGCGACTGCTATTATAATCCTTTTTTGCAAACTGTTCAAGAACCGGCGCGACAAAGAAAAAAGCGACCGAAGCCGCTTTTGACATGGGAATGAATCGCTGCCGAACCGCATCCGGTTCTTTCAGGCATGAAAACCGCATAGAGAATAAAGGAGATTACTCCTTGCTGTTGCGCAGCTCCTCCAGGCACTTTTTGCATACGAGCTTTCCCTTGTAGGGCACGACGTTCCGCGCGTCGTTGCAAAAGATGCAGCTCGGATGATATTTTTTGAGGATGATTTCATCGCCCTCAACGAAAATCTCCAGCATATCTTTTACATCAATCCCCATCGTGCGGCGCAGCTCAATGGGAAGAACGATGCGGCCGAGCGAGTCAAGCTGACGAACAACGCCTGTTGATTTCACGCTTTTAACCCTCCTTTTGGCAGTAGCGCTATATCTTGATAGCCCATCGCTTTATTCTACAAAAAGCGATAAGGAATGTCAAGCGGAAAGTGTTATAAAAACATGATCATTTAACTGGATATTTTCTGGCACCGGAAAAATCGGTATGACGAAACAGCCGTTATGCGCGAGGTTTCGCGGGAAAAAAGAAAAAATGACACAAAACGCGATGTGTCAGAAAGGAAGAAAAGATGAGCCGAATCTGGATGGTGCTGACCATCGGGAGCATCGCCCTGGCGCTTTACGCGGGCCGGGCGGACGAGGCGGCGGGCGCGATCATGGCGGCGGGGAGCGGCGCGGTCACGCTGTGGCTGACGTTGGTGGGCGCGATGACGCTGTGGAGCGGCCTGATGGCGATTCTGGAGCAGACGGGGGACGTGGCGCGATTGGGCCGCTTGCTGCGCCGCGTCCTGAAACCGCTCTTTGGCGGCGTGACGGATGACGAGGCCTGGGCGGACATGGGAATGAACCTGGCTGCGAACGTGATGGGCCTGGGCAACGCGGCGACCCCGGCGGGCATCCGTGCGGCGCGGCGGTTGTCGGAGCTGGGGGAGGCGGGCGCGCGGGCGCTGGCGATGCTGCTGGCGCTGAACAATTCCAGCCTGCAATGGCTGCCCACGACGGTCATTGCGCTGCGGGGCGCGGCAGGCGCGGCGCATCCGGCGGATATTTGGCTGGCGACGTTGCTGTCCTCCGGCGTATCGACGCTGACGGCGGCGGCGCTGATGGCGGTGGTGAACCGCGGGAGAGGACGGCGATGAGGATGGAAACGGCGGCGAGCGTGGCGCTGCTGGCGACGGTGGCGGCGATTGTGCTTCGAGGCGCATGGAAGGGCGTCGACTGCTACGGCGCTTTTGCGGCGGGGGCGAAGCAGGGGGCGCAATCGGGGGCGGCGCTGCTCCCCGCGCTGTGCGCGATGACGCTGCTGCTGCGGCTGATGGACGCTTCCGGCGTAAACGAGCTGCTGACGCGTCTGTTAGCGCCGATTTTGACGCGGCTCGGTTTGCCGGAGGAGGTCGCGCCCCTGATGGCGCTTCGGCCGCTGAGCGGATCCGCCAGCCTGACGGCGCTGGAGCAGATTTTCGCGCGCTGCGGGGTGGACAGCCGCGCCGGACGGATCGCGTCGGTGCTGATGGGTTCGTCGGAGACGATCTTTTATACCCTGACCGTTTACCTGGCCGCAGCGAAGGTGAAGCGGTTGCCGGGGCTGCTGCCGGCGTCGCTGATTTCCTATTTGGCGGGCGCGGCCGTCGCAGGCGCAATTTTATAAGAATCTTCGCCGCGGGCGGTGAAACGCTTGTCAGCGGCGGCGAAGTCATGCTATAATAATATAAATCAGGAGGCGAAACGCATGAACCGTGACGAGGGGAGCAGCCGGGCAGTGGCCCGGGCGGCGATTTCCCTGGCGATGACGGAGAGCCGGGAGGAGGAGGGCGACCTGAAGCGGTCGCTGCTTCAGCGCGGCATTCGCGGCGCGGCGGTTGACTACGGCGGGGAGTTCGTCGCCTCGGTGATGCGGATGGTGGAGCGCGCGGTGCTCACCGCCCGGCGCGACGGGCTGATCGGCGAGGACGAGGAAGGCGCTGTCGCCGGCGCGGCCCGGGAGGCGATCAGCCAGGTCAGCGCCAAGGCGATGGGCCTGAGCGTCGGCGGGAAGATCGGCGTGGCGCGCTGCGAGGGCCATGTGGCCGTGGCGGTGTTTTTTACCGTGGGCCTGGCGCACTTTAACGAGGTGTGCGTGGGCATGGGGCACCGGGCCATTTGATCCGCGAGAGAACAGAAGGAGGGATTCCGGCAATGCCGTTGAATCTGGCGATTGACGGCCCGGTGGGCGCGGGTAAATCCACCATTGCGGACGAGGTGGCGCGCCGCCTGGGCATTCTGCATCTGGATACGGGCGCGATGTACCGCGCGGTCGGCCTGACGGCGCTTGAGCGGGGCGTGGATCCGGCGGACGAGGCCGCGGTGACGGCGCTCAGCCGGGAAACGTCCATCGGCGTGACCTATGAGAACGGGAGCCAGCGCACCTTTGCAAACGGGGCCGACGTGACGGAGCGGCTGCGCACGGAGGCGGTCAGCATGGCTGCCTCGACGGTGGCGAAGTACGCCGCCGTGCGCGCGGAGATGGTTCGGGCGCAGCGCCGCCTGGCGGCGAACGCGCCCATGCTGCTGGACGGGCGGGACATCGGTACCCGCGTGCTGCCGGAGGCGACGGTCAAAATTTATCTGACCGCCAGCCCGGAGGAGCGCGCCCGCCGTCGCTTTGTCGAGCAGCAGCGCAGGGGCGGCCGGGAGACCTACGAGCAGGTGCTGGCCGATTTGATTCGCCGGGACGCGCAGGACATGAACCGGGCGGTTGATCCGCTCCGGCCCGCTGACGATGCGGTGACGGTCGACACGACGTCCCTGAGCTTTGAGGAGACGGTGGCGGCCATTTTGACGATTGTAAAGGAGAAAACGGCATGAGCCAAGCGGAGCAGGAGAACACGGGTCTTGTCCGGCATTCCGGCTGGTACGGGGCGGCGCGCGTCGCGGCGACGGCGATGTTTCATACCCTGTTTCCGGTGAAGTACCGCGGCGCCGAGCGTCTGTCGCTCGACGCGCCCTACATCGTGATCGCCAACCATCAGTCCTGGATTGATCCGGTAGTGGTGGCGCTGCCGGTCAAGCGGTACGAGATCTGCTTCCTGGGCAAAAAGGAGCTGGTCAAAACCAGCGTGGCGCGCAAAATTCTGACGAATATGCACATGATCATTGTCGATCGCCACAATACGGACATGGAGGCGATGCGCGCCTGCATGAAGGTCGTGCGGGACGGCAATGTTCTGGGCATTTTTCCGGAGGGCACGCGCCATCACAAAGGGCTGATGAACGAGATCGAAACCGGCGTGGCGCTGATGGCGATGCGGGCCAACGTGCCGCTGGTGCCGGTGTACATTCCCCACAAGCTGACCTTTTTGCGGCGGACGGACGTACAGATCGGCGAGCCGATTCCGATGGAGGATCTGCGCGCGCAGGGGATCAATCGGGAAACCTGCGCGGCGCTGCTTAAGCGGATTACCGAAACCTACGCGAAGATGGCCGAAAAATCCTGATTTTTCCTGCAAAAGCGGCTGTCGCAAACTTTTTTGAAAAAGTTGAGAATCTTGCAGGAATTCGAGCCTTTGCGGCGAAAGAAACAAAATCAGAGCATTTTGCGAAAGGATGCTTGCGATGCCCATCGAGATCGCGGCCCACGCGGGCTTCTGCGTCGGGGTCAGGCGGGCGGTGGAGGCGGCGACGCAGGTTGCCGCGTCCGGCGTGCCTTCCTGCACGCTGGGGGAGCTGATCCACAACCCGCAGGTGGTGGAGACGCTGCGGGAAAAGGGCGTGCCGCCGGTTTCCTCCGTGGAGGAAGCGGCAAAGCGGCAGGTGCTGATCCGCAGCCATGGCGTGAGCCGGGAAACGCTCAAGCGCCTGCGCGACGCGGGCTGCCGGGTGCTTGACCTGACCTGCCCCTTTGTGGACAGACTTCATCGCATTGTCGAGGAAAAGACCGGGCCGGACTGTCCGGTGATCCTGGTGGGGGAACGGGAGCATCCCGAGGTGCGCGGCACCGCCGGATGGGCGGGCGGCGAGGTCTACTTTGCGGCGACGCCAGAGGATGCCGCGGCGTTGCCGAAGATGCCTCGCGCTCTGGCAGTAGCGCAGACCACCTTTCCGCCGGATCGGTGGGAAGAGGTCATCGCGGTTCTGAAGGAGCGGGTTGACTCGCTGGAAGCGGTGTGCACCATCTGCTCGGCGACGGAAACCCGGCAGCGCGAGGCGCGGGAGCTGGCCGAGCGGGCCGACGCGATGATCGTCGTCGGCGGCCGGATGAGCGCGAACACGCAAAAGCTTTACGCGGCCTGCAAAAGCAGGTGTCCGCGTACAATCCTGGTGGAGCGCGCTGCGGAGATTCCGTCAGGCTTTGCAAATATAAATTCCGAATTCATAGGAATTACGGCCGGTGCTTCCACGCCGGACGGTTCATTTAAGGAGGTTTACACTACCATGACCGACATCGAGAAGCAGGATTTCATGGCTGAGGTTGACGCTACGCTGGTGAAGATTCGTCCCGGCCAGACGGTGACCGGTACGGTTGTCCAGGTGACGGAGGACGAGGTCTGCGTCAATATTGGCTACAAATCCGACGGTCTGATCAAGCGTTCCGACCTGACCCAGCAGGACGTAAAGCTGGGCGACGAGCTGGAGGTTGAGGTCGTCAAGGTCAACGACGGCGAGGGCAATGTGCTGCTGAGCCAGCGCAATATCGTGAACCGCAAGGCGTGGGAAGCGCTCCTGGCTAAGTATGAGGCCGGCGAGTATGTCGACGGCGTGGGCAAGGAGGCTGTCAAGGGCGGCCTGATCGCCGACGTCGAGGGTGTGCGTGCGTTCGTGCCCGCGTCCCAGCTGTCCCAGCGCTATGTCGAGAAGATCGCGGACTTCGTGGGCAAGGACATGAAGCTCAAGATCATCGAGGTGGACAAGCAGAAGAAGCGCATCGTCGCCAGCCGCAAGGCTGTGATGGCCGAGGAAGCCGCCGCGAAGAAGGCCGAAGCCTGGGCGAAGCTCGAGGAGGGCATCGTGATCCACGGCATCGTCCGTCGGCTGACTGACTTCGGCGCCTTTGTAGACGTGGGCGGCGTGGACGGCCTGATCCACATCACCGACCTGAGCTGGGGCCGCGTGAAGCATCCCAGCGAGGTGGTCAAGCCCGGCCAGGAGGTCGACGTGAAGGTGCTGAGCCTGGATCGGGAGCGCGAGCGCATCCAGCTGGGCTACAAGCAGCTGCAGGAGCGTCCGTGGGATCACGCCCAGGAGCGCTATCCGGAAGGCTCCATCGTCGAGGGCAAGGTGGTTCGCATCACCGACTTCGGCGCGTTTGTTGAGCTGCAGCCCGGCCTGGACGGCTTGGTGCACATCTCCCAGTGCGCGCTGACCCGCGTCGCCAAGGTGGAGGACGCCGTGCAGGTGGGCCAGGTGGTTCGCGTGAAGGTGCTGTCCGTTGACCCGGAGAAGAAGCGCATTTCTCTGAGCATCAAGCAGGTGCTGGAGGACGAGGCCTTCGCTGACGGCGAGGCGGCCGAGGATGAGTTCGAGTTGGTTGCGAGCGACGAGACCCCCGTGGTGGAAGCGCCTGTCGAAGCCGAGCCGGAGGCTTAATCAGCAGTCGCAAAGGGAAAAGCAGGAAATACAGGGAGGCAGGCTGACAGGCTTGCCTCCCTTTTCATACAGGGGAGGCAGATCATGGCGAAGTGCATCATTATCGCGCCGCTGTACGCGGGAGAGGAACAGGCTTTTCTGCGAAAAGAGCCGGGTGATCTGCTTCTGTGCGCCGACGGCGGCTATGACGCGGCAATCAAAGCGGGAATGTCACCTGATCTGGTGATTGGCGATTTTGACTCCATGCCGATTGACCATGTTCAGGACTGCCCGACGCTTCGGCTGCCCGTCCACAAGGACGACACAGACTTGGTCGTCTGCCTGAGGGAAGGGCGGAAGCGTGGCTACCGCGAGTTTCGCCTGGCCGGTTGCCTCGGCGGGCGGCTGGATCACACCTTCAGCGCCCTGCAATGTGTTTACGATTGCGCCCTGCGGGGCGAAACGGCGTGGGTCTGCGACGGCGTCAATCGGGCGACGGTGCTTACGCCCGGACAGTACCGCCTGCCTGCGGAGGCCGGGCGAATGCTGTCTCTGCTGGCGTTTGACGGCGCGGCGACGGACGTCTGCCTATCTGGAACCGAGTGGCTGCTTCACCACGCCACGCTGACGGGCCGCTGTCCGCTGGGGTGCAGCAACGAGTTCCGGGCCGAGGCGGCGGAGCTGTCCTTCGCGTCGGGCGCGTTGTTAGTGGTTTACGCAAGGCCGTAGCGCGATTTCCATTTTCTTTTCCGACAAATTCCGCCGGGATACTTGAGGGAAAGCGAGAAATCTGCTACAATAAGGCGCGTACCCCGGCGGCGCGGGCTTCAAGCCTGAAGCTGTCTGGTCTGATACATGGAGAGGACGCTGATCATGGATGACGCAACCGGGCGAGCTGCTCATTGAAGGCAAGAGCAAGCGGGTTTATGCCACCGATGACCCTCAAACGGCAATCGTGTACTTCAAGGACGAGGCGATGGCGTTTCACGGCCTCAAGCGCGGGCGGATCCTGGGCAAGGGCGAGGTCAACAACGCGGTCTGCGAGCATATCTTTACCCTGCTGGCGGAGCAGGGCGTGGAAACCCACTTCATCCGTCGGCTGGACGCGCGTCAGAGCCTGGTCAAGCGGGTGGAGATGATCCCGGTGGCGGTAAAGGTGCGCAACCGGGTGGCCGGCAGCCTTGCGCGACGGATCGGTTACCCAATCGGCACGCCGATGACGCCGCCGGTCGTCGAGTACTCCCTCCGGGACGACGAGCTGGATAATCCGCTCATCAACTTTACCCATATCGAGGCCATGCGCCTGGCGACCCGCGACGAAATGACGCAAATAAACCGCACCGCGCTGCGCGTCAACGAGATTTTGACCGACTTCATGCGGGAAATCAGCGTGGAGCTGATTGACTTCAAGCTGGAATTTGGCCGCTTTGACGGGCGCGTGCTGGTAGCGGACGAGATTTCGCCGGACACGTCCCGCTTCTGGGACGCACGCACCCACGAGCCGCTGGACATCGACCGCTTCCGGCGCGACCTGGGCAATGTCGAGCAGGCTTATCAGGAGCTGCTGCACCGGATGATGGGGCTGGAGGGCGAGTAACGGGATCGCAGAGGAGGCGCTATGCTGAAGCGTTTGCTTGCGCTGCTGATGGCGGCGCTGATGATCGGGCTGATGGCTCCCGCGCTGGCGGAGGAATCCGACGAGGACGGAGCCTTTCCGCCGCTGAACGAGGCGGGCTTTTTGGATGAGGGCGAGTTCCTCTTTGAGGACGAGGAAGCGGGCGTGTGGCGCTACGCCGGACAGACGCTGCGGGTGGAGATCATTCGCCGCACGCAGGAGAAGCCCAAGCAGATCTGGTACGAGGCGGAGGTCTGGAGCCGGGACGGCGATATTTTCCGCATGATTGCGAACAATCCGGAGAAGCGGATGAAAAGCCAGGAGTACCCCTACAAAATCGCGCGGAAAAACCGCACGGTGTTGGCGATCAACAGCGATTTCGCCCAGCTGCGCATTACCCAGAAGAAGCGCGTGGGCATCCTGCTGCGGGACGGGGAGATTCTCTCCGAGCGGACGCTGGCGAAGAACAAGGGCACCTTCCCGAACCTGGACACGCTGGCGCTTTTCCCGGACGGGGATATGCAGGTGTTCTATTCCGATGAAAAAACCGCCGAGGAGTATGTGGAAATGGGCGCGCTGGACGTGTTGGCGTTCGGCCCACTCCTGATCCGCGACGGCGAGCTGAACGAGGCGGGGCTGAAAAAGTACGGTACCAGCAGCGCCCAGCGCACGGCGATTGGCATGGTGGAAAAGGGGCACTACTTCGCCATGATGCTGGAGGGCCGTCATGCCAACAGCCGGGGCGCGGGCGTGTCCTTCCTGGCGGAGAAGCTGCTGGAAAAGGGCTGCACGGTGGCCTTCAACCTGGATGGCGGGCAAACGTCTACCATCGTCTTTATGGGGCATCAATTGTGCCAGATCGGCAAGACGAAGCGAAACGCCAGTTCGCGCAAAACCGCGGAGATTCTGGGTATCGGCACGTCGGATCTGGTGCGGGCACTTGACGATCCCTGGTAAGCGGCAAAAGCCAATGCGTCGAAAAAAAACGAATATGAAACGTGCTGCCTGTGAGCGTCGGCTGCACGTTTTTTTGCTTTGATCAAAGTTTGACCAAGAAAAGCGCATCAATTGCCAAAGAAAGCATATTTTCTTTGCGCTGTTCTGATGGTATAATGGTGGCAAGAAAATGACCGGAACCCTATCGTGCTCAAATGAAGGAGGTACGTTATGGAAGCTTTGAATGAATACCGTCTGGGCGATATGCTGCTGCGCTATGTGCTGGATGATCGGCAACACGTTGGAATGATGCTTGTCCCCTGGGACATGAGGGAACGCGTGCTGGATAAGCGCTGGGCTGTGGAAAACCTGGTACAGCTGCACGCCCGCGGCGACCAGCTGCCCAATGGCTACGCGAACGGGCACAGTATGGCGCTGAGCAAGGCTTCCGACCGCATGACGCTGGTCGGGCAGGAGGAAAAGGACGGGCGGATCATCACCACCCTGAGCGACGGCGCGGGTCGCCTGGCACACCATCAGGTGACCTGGCACGACGGCTTGCAGGCGATGCGGGTGTCCGTGACGTTTGAAAATCAAACCGATGCGCCGATTACGTTGGAGCTGCTTTCCAGCGTCAATATCGGCTGGTTCACGCCCTTTGAGGAGGGCGACGCCTGCGGCGCTATGCGCCTGCATCGCATCCGCAGCGCCTGGAGCGCCGAGGGACGGCTGCAGAGCGAGTCCATTGAGGCGGCGCATTTGGAGCGCTCCTGGACGGGGCACGCCATCCGCGTGGAGAAGTTCGGTCAGCTCGGGTCGATGCCGGTGCGGGGCTGGTTCCCCTTCGCGGCGGTGGAGGACGTGAAGGCTGGCGTGACCTGGGCGATGCAGCTGGCCTGTCCGTCCTCCTGGCAGATGGAGATTCGCCGCAAGGACGACGGCCTGAGCATGATGGCTGGTCTGCCCGACGAGGACTATGGTCACTGGTGCAAGACCATCCGCCCCGGCGAGCGCTTTGAAACGCCGGAGGCGTATCTCACCGTAGGCGCGTGCGGGGTGGACGCGGCCACCCAGCGGCTTCTGACCATCCAGCGCGAGAACTGGCTGCGCCGGGACGAGACGCTGCCGATGATGTTCAACGAATACTGCACCACCTGGGGCAAACCTTCCCATGAGAACATGGTGAAGATTGCCGACAAGCTCAAGGGGCATGGCATCGACTACCTGGTGATGGACGCAGGCTGGTACGGCTCCGGCTTCGGGTGGAGCGATTGCGGCGGCGACTGGATTCCCAACCAGACGATTTTCCCCGAGGGGCTGAAGGCCACGGCGGACGCGATTCGCGCGGCAGGGATGAAGCCGGGCATTTGGTTCGAGCCGGAAACCTGCGCGCGGGGTTCCGCTATTTTCCGTCAGGAGGAAATGCTGCTCAAGCGTCACGGCGCGGTCATCGACACCGACAACCGGCGTTTCCTGGATATGCGCAAGGAGGAAACGCAAGCTTTTTTGACGGAACGGGTGACGGGGCTGCTGCGGGACTGCGGCTTCGATTACATCAAGGTTGACTATAACGACTGCATCGGCGTGGGCTGCGACGATCCCGACAGCCTGGGCGAGGGCCTTCGGCAGAATATGCAGGGAACGCTGCGCTTCTTCCGCAGTATGCGGGAGGCGCTGCCCGAGCTGTACATTGAAAACTGCTCCTCCGGCGGTCACCGCCTGGAGCCGTCGCTGATGGCGGCGACGGACATGGCCTCCTTCTCCGACGCGCACGAGTGTCAGGAAATTCCCATCATCGCCGCGCGGCTGCATCGGACGATCCTGCCCGGCCAGTCGCAGATTTGGGCGGTGCTGCGCGCGACGGACAGCCTGCGTCGGCTCAATTACTCCCTTGTCAGCGCGCTGCTGGGCGTAATGTGCCTGTCGGGCGACATCATGAAGCTGTCGCCGGAGCAGTGGGCGAAGGTGGATGAGGGCATTGCGTTCTACAAGGCGGTGCGGGATATTATCCGGGACGGCGTGTCCGCGCTTTATGGTGAGACCTCGGACTCCTGGCGGCATCCGGAGGGCTGGCAGGCCGTTTGCAGGACGACGGAGAAAGGCGAAACGCTGGTGGTAGCGCACACCTTCGGCGACGCTTTCCCTGGCGAGATCACGCTGCCGGTGGACGCGCGGCGCGTCCTGCGCGTCATGTGCAGCGAGAACAACCGCGTTCAGCTCAAGGACGGCAAGTTGACCATTTCGTTCAGCGCGCCCTTTGAGGCGGTTGCCGTTCATCTGGACAATCGGATGGAGGAAAAAGACGCATGAAGGCATTTGGCACCTATTTTCAAAATGATCCCGAGCGACCGCTTGTTTATGGCGAGGTGGAGCTGATCAACCCGCCGCGGCAGCGCCTTCGCGGCGAGGAGAAAAAGCCGGGCGTGCTGGTGGAGCCGGTCATCGTGGGCTTCTGCGGCACGGATCACGAGCTGATGACAATGGGCCGCAAAGGGCTGTTGACCCCCAAATTTCCTGAGGGACAGAAACGGCTGATCAACGGCCATGAGGGCGTGGTATGGGTTCCGAGCGAAAACCGTTTCGCCATCGTGCTGATCCGCGGCGGCGACAGCGTCGATCCGACCCGCTACACCGAGGACGAGCGTTATTTCGAGTACGGCTGCGATCAGGCTGACGGCCTGTTCTGCGACAGGATGTACGTCAATCCCGATATGCTCCTTCGCATTCCTGACGGTCATGTCCATGACGGCAAGCTTGATCTGTCCTTTGCCAAGCGGATGGTGTTCCCGGATCCCTTCGCCTGTATGCTTTTTCAGCTGGAGCGCATGGAGGATTTGGGCAGCGCGCACTGGTTCCGGCAGACGGCGCGCCGTCACCACTGCGACGAAACGACTGCGCGGAAGATCGCGGCGGACGAAATCTTCGCCCGCACGGTCATCTTCGGCTTGGGCACCACTGGAATGTTCGTAGGCGATGTGATCCATCAGGCGCATCCCGACGCGAAGATCGTCTTTGTGGCCCGCAGCGAGGAGGACAGCCCCAAGGTTCGCTTTGCGCTGGAGCAGACCGGCGCGACCTACGTCAGGAACCGCTTCGACGATCCGGCTGACTGCGCAAAGGCGATCTGCGAGGCGCTGGGCGGGCGCGCCACGACCTTTATCGGCGTGAGCGGCGCGCAGGTGGAGCATCAAATCGCCTTCCAGCATGGGGCGCTGGGCTGCAACGGCCTGTACAATTCCTTCTCCCTGGGGCCGAAGATCAGCTTCGATACCATGCCCTTCGGTTTCCAGAACCATCTGATTTTCGGTTCCATCAACTTCCGTCAGGATCACATGGAGAAGGCGATCGAAATGCTTGCCCGCAGCCGCTACAACGAGATTGTGGAGCTGATTGACCGGGAGGAGTTTGCCCGCGACCCGATGGACGCGTACGAAAACAAGATTTACTGCAAGGCCGCGCCGATGAAAACGGCGGTGATCTGGAACAAGGATTATATTGACGCAGCACGCTGAGGAGGAACCATTGATGAAAGCCATTACCATTGCGAAACCCTATGAAATCAAGCTGGCGGATGTGGCGGCGCCCGTTGTCCGGGAGGGCGAGGCGCTGCTGCGCGTGCTGTACTGCGGCATCTGCGGCGCGGACGTGGCCAGCTTCACGGGAAACCAGCCCTTTACCACGTATCCGCGCATTCCCGGCCATGAGTTCTCCGCGCAGGTGGTATCCATCCCTGAGAACGACAAGGGGATCAAGGCGGGCGACATTGTGACCTGCAACCCCTACTTCAATTGCGGAAGCTGCTATGCCTGCCGCAAGGGGCTGGTGAACGCCTGCACGGACAACCAGACCATGGGTGTGCAGCGGGACGGCGCGTTCTGCGAGTATATCTCGATGCCCGTCAGCCGTATTATTCCCGGCAAAGGCCTGAACGCCCGCCAGCTGGCGCTGATCGAGCCGTTTTCCATCAGCCAGCACGCATTGACCCGCTGCCAGGTGAAGCCGGGAGATCGGCTGTTGATTGTCGGCGCAGGCCCGATCGGCCTGTTTGCGCTGATGGCGGCCAAGGTCAAGGGCGCGGAGGTGACGGTCAGCGACGTGCTGGACGGCCGCCTTGAGATGGCGCGGGCCTTCGGCGCGGATCACACCGTCAACGCGCAGGCGGAGAACGCGGCGGAGCAGCTGCGGGAATGCAATGGCGGCAACGGCTTTGACGTCTGCGTGGAAGCCTGCGGCCAGTCCAAGACGTTCCTGACCTGCATCGAGCAGGCGGCTCAGGGCGCGAATTTGATCCTGATCGGCAACGGCAAGACGGAAACGACCTTCCTGCACTCCATTCTGCTGAAGAAGGAGCTGAACGTGTTCGGCAGCCGCAACGCCTATACCACCGACTTTGAAGCGCTGATTGACCTGGTCGCGGCGGGCAAGGTGGACGTGATGCGGATGGTCAGCGCCGTGTACGAGGCGGATGACGCCGCTCAGGCCTTCGACGCGCTGACGCACAATGACGGCACCCTGGAAAAGGTGCTGCTGCGGTTCAGTGATCCGGAGTAAGGGAGGCGCGGCTATGATCGACGCGCATCTTCACCTGTGGGAGAAGCAGCACGGGCGGGTGAACGGCCTGCCCGTGTACGACCTGGGCGGCGGCAAAAGCCAGTTCGGCGCGGAGGTGCGTCAAATGCTGCCGCCCTATATGACCGATGGCGTGAACAGCGTGGAACGGCTGATCGCCTGCATGGACTTTGCGCAGGTGGCGGGCGCCGTGGCGACGCAGGAGTACATCGACGGCAATCAGGACGATTACCTGCGTCAGGCGCGAGGCCGGTATCCCGAGCGGCTGCGGGTCAGCGCGCTGTACGAGGAGAGGGGCCTGCCGGATGTGACGGGCATGGATGGCGTCAAAATCTGCGGCGGACGGCTGGCGGATACGGATTTGACAAAGCACGCGGCAGTGTTTGAACTGGCCGCGACCACGGACAGGTTCATTGGTATCGACATGGCCGAGGGCGACCGGCAGACAGGCTCGCTGCGGGAGCTGGCTCAGCAATTTCCGACGCTGCGGATTGCCATCGGCCACTTCGGCATGGTGACAAAGCCCGGCTGGCTGGAGCAGATTCGCCTGGCCCGCCTGCCCAACGTCTATGTGGAAAGCGGCGGCATCACCTGGCTGTTCAACAGCGAGTATTACCCGTATCCCTCCGCGGTGCGGGCGATCCTGGAGGCCCGGGACGAGTGCGGGATGGAGAAGCTCATGTGGGGCTCGGATTACCCGCGCACGATGACGGCCATCACCTATCGCATGAGCTGGGACTTTGCGGACAAGTCGCCGCTGCTCTCCGACGCCGAAAAGCGGCTGTTCTTTCATGCCAACGCCGAGCAGTTCTATCGCTTCGGCAAACTGCCCGAGATGCCCTATGTTCATCATATGGCCGAATAAGGAAGGAGACGCTTATGCTGAAAGGAATTTCTCCCCTGATTTCCCCGCAGCTCCTGAAGGTGCTCAGCGAGATGGGCCATGGCGACGAAATCGTGCTGGCGGACGCGCATTTTCCCGCGATGAACCTGGGGCCGCAGGTGATCCGCGCGGATGGCGTGGGCGCGCCGGAGCTGCTGGAAGGGATTCTGCGGCTCATTCCGCTGGATCAGTACGATTCGGATCATTTTACGCTGATGGAAATCGGCGGCGGCGATACGGTGGAGCCTGCCATCTGGGGCGTCTATACGGACATCCTGCGCGGCGCGGAGCCGGCGACCACCCCGCGGTTTATGGAGCGTTTCGCTTTCTATGAGCGCGCGAAAAAGGCATACTGCATCGTTGCCACCGGCGAGCGGGCGCAGTATGCCAATATCATCCTGAAAAAGGGCGTTGTTCGCGAGTAAGGCGCAACCGAACGTTATTCCTCCTCTTCCGCGCGATTGCTGTCGCGGAAGGAGGAGGCGTTTTCGCCGGTGTAACGCTTGAAGGCGCGGCAGAAGGAGTTCGAGGAGGCGTAGCCTACCTGCCGGGCGATCTCGTTGATTTTCAGCTCTGTGGATTGCAGCAAGTCCTTCGCTTTGGACAGGCGCACCGATTCCACATAGTTGAAGAAGTTGACCCCGCTTTGCTGCTTGAAGGTGCTGGACAGGTACGATTCCGACACGTTGAAGCGTTCGGCGGCCTTGGTCAGGGACAGGTCGCAATCGGAATAGCACTCGTCAATGAAGCTGGTTACGCGCTCAACGAGATACTTTTTGTTGTAAACGTTCTCTCGATTGGCGTTTTCGCACAGCAGCGAGAAAAGCTCCGTGATCTCCTCCAGCTGCTCGGACAGGGGCAGATTCATCAGCGTTTTGACCTGCGCGTAGATGCGCTCGCTAAGCTGCTCAGGCGTGGAGGAAATGCTGGTGATGTACAATGCCGTGTTCAGCAGGTTGTTGATATACAGCTGCCGGAGATGACGAGGCAGCGAATCGCCGATGAGGTTTTCCTGTAGCAGCGATTGCAGCTGACTGTGCATTCCCTGTTCGTCGCCATTCATGACGCAGGAGATCAAGTGCTCGCGCGCGCCCTGGGAGAAGGAGAACACCGCGTGCGGCTGGTCTGCCTCCTCGAAAAAGGTCACGCCGCACTGGAGCTTGTCCGCCGGGCGGAACAGCATGGAAGCGGCGTTATCCATGGAACGGGCCACGCCGCACAGGCTGTCCGACGGATTCCCCACGAGGATGAACACACGCTCGCACAGGGCGGTCGGCAGGGCTTCCAGAATGGCGGCATACAGCGCTTCCATCCGCGCGTGAAGATTTTCCGTGCCAGCCACGCCGGCCAGCTTGTCGGCAGCGTGATCCGTCAGCAACAGGGAAGGCTCTTTCTCCGCGATTACAGACCAGATGAGTCGTTTTGTCGAGGCTGTCACTTGGATGAGCGCCGCGTCGTCCGAGCTTTTGTCGGGCTGAATACAGAAGAGGACAGCGCATAGATTTCCCTGCGGCAGCGCAGCCTTTACCGCCTGTGCCATGGCACGGGCGGCGTCCTCGTTCTGATATACGCCATGGATCAGCCCTGTGGTAAAGGACTGAACAAGATACGCCTGCTGCATGGTCAGGTTGTGCTGCATATCCTGATTGCTGGCCTGGATGTCCGACATGGAGGCGGCCAGGTACTCAAAAGCGCGCGCATAGTTCATGTTTTGAATGTTGGCCGCGCTATCCGTGCTTCGGAGCAGCTGCTCGATGCGGCGGGAAATGATGAAACACGCGCCGAAACCCAGCGCCAGGCTGCTCAGCATCGTAAGCAGCACGATCATCCGCAGCTGGAGCAGCTTGCTAAACGCCAGCTGCTCCGGCTTGAGCAGGATCAGGCTAATGCCGGATTCGCTGGACATCAGCTTGGAGTAGAGCATTCGCTCCTGTCCCGTACGGAACAGTCCGCTGCTCTCGCGAGCAGGGTCGTTGATGGGCAGATAGTCCTCGACGCTTTCTCCTTCAGGCAAGCGAGACGCCAGCACCGCGCCGTCGCTGTCCACGATGAGGACGCGGGTGTCCGGGTAGGTATCTGCGTTGAGCACCAGGTTCAGCAGCGCGTCCTGACGCACATATACCGACGCTTTGCCCAAGGAGGTATCGTAGGGAGCAAGCGAGTAGTTGAAGGCGATCAGCGCAACCTCCTGCGCGGTTCCATTCCGGCTGTCCTGATGCCAGACCTGCATGGGCACGGCCTGCCCGTACACGACGGGCGCACGGCGCATTTCCTCCAGCCATTCCTCATAGCTTTGACCAAGCCGGTGCATATACAGGCTGTAAAAATCCTGATAGGTATAGGCGGAATAATCGTTCAGCGCCAGCTGACCGGTGTTGAAGTAAACCAGATAGTCAAAAATAAACTCATTGTAGAGCGCGAAGTGGGGGATACTTTTCTGCATCTCCCGCACCATGGCGATGTTTGGGTAGGTCAACGGTTCGCGGAAGCCGGCGATGAGCGCGGCGCTGCTGTTGTTCACCAGCTGGGTACCGATGCTGTCAATCTCGGCAAGGTGATTGTCCAGCAGCGCCATGGCGTGCTCCAGCACGGCTGTGTGCTCGCGCGTTATGTCAGCCTTGACGACGCTCAGCGCTTCATAGTAGCACAACGTTCCTGTTGCCAGCGGAATCAGCATCACCAGGCAATAGGTGTAAAAAAAGCTGAAAAACAGCGTGCGGCCTTTCTTTTTCATTACGTTTCTTCCTTCGCTGCCTTCATAATGTTGATCAAAGACGAATCCTGCATTGGAATTTGCAATGGACTTGCGGTTCATGATGCAGGATTCGTCTTTGTCGCGAAACCGACGGGAAATTACAGGCCGCGCTTACGCAGATAGGCCCGAACCAACAGCGTCATCAGCGGGGAGGGAGCACAATCCTCCGCGGCGGAAACGTCGCCGAAACGCATTCTCTGAGGATGATCTTCCGTCAGGCTCGGCCAGGCGGGCAACGTGCCGCCGGCGGTGTCCGCACCGTTGGGATCGCCTTTGCGGATAAATTCCGTCCAATAATCGCACATCTGCCGCGCGAGGTCATAATGCTTGCCCACGAACGGCCGCCAGCACTTCGCCAGCGTCTCGAAGAAGAACCACAGGTCGACCGAATGGAAGGTGCCGGCGTGGTCCCATCCGGGAATCTCCGCGGCGAAGGTGTAATAGTACAGGGGCGTATCCGCGCCGGTGCGATGATTGCAGGCGCTCATGACGCGGATAGCAAGTTCGATCGAGGGAAAGGATACGTTCTCCAGCGCCTGCTCCAGCGAACCGTTTTCGATGCCGGAGAGGGCCAGGAACTCCTCTGCGTCCTCGGCAAACACGTCATGGGCCATGGCGATGAATTCTTCACGCGTCTTGACTTCGGGGCGAACAAAAAACTCAGAATCGGTATGGCCCAGCATCACGGGGACGGGCAGGCGCTGATTGCGTTGGAACAGGAGATTGTAATCATCCATGCAGAATTGCTGATCCGCTACGGTTCCCCAGTGCAGCTTGAACTCCTTCATCTTTTGCAGCACCGTCTGACTGTCCAGCGCGCGTGCCTCGGCCAGCGTGCTTACTCCCATGGCTTGGAAGAAGGCCACGCCGGTCTGCTCGGCCTCCGCCAGTTTGGGGACACGTCCAAAGGCGCGAGCCTGCGGATAAACATGAGCGGATACGCCGCTTTGAATGATCGCCTGCTGGAAAAGCCCGGCGTTTTGCGGCGAGGTCAGCTGCGCCATCACGCTCATGCCGCCCGCGCTCTGACCGCCGATGGTGATGTTCTCCGGGTCGCCGCCGAAGCCGCGATGTTGCGCTTGACCCACCGCGTGCCGGCTTGTTGATCCAGGTGTCCCCAGTTGGCGGGAGCGTTCGGCGCTTCCGCGGTGATTTCGGGGTGGCACAGGAAACCGAAGCAGTTCAGCCGATAATTGACCGATACGACCACCACGCCGCGCCGGGCGATGCGCTCGCCGTCAAACTCCATTTCGGAGGGATGACCGACTTGCAGCCCGCCGCCGAAATACCATACAAAGACGGGCAGCTTTTCCGTGCCTTCGCGGGCAGGCGCCCAGATGTTCAGGTACAGGCAGTCCTCGCTCATGGCGAGATCCGGGTCGACGCTCCATTCACGAGTGTAGACGTTGCGATCGTCCAGGGGCGGCACGTCCTGCATGGAAATCGGCTTGAAATCAAACGCGTCCAGCACGCCTTCCCAGTTCTCGCAGGGCTGAGGCGCGCGCCAGCGGTTTTCACCGACGGGCGGCGCGGCAAAGGGGATGCCCTTGTAGCTGGTGATGCGGGGATCGGCGGCCGGAAGTCCGCGAACCCATCCGTTTTCTGTTTTGACCTGACGAACAAACATGACACAACACTCCTTATTCAGCGGTCGAAACCGCATAATAGACTTCCATCAGAGGGGGAGAACGGTATAGACCGCATGGGCGTTGGCGCTAAAGCGCAGACCGCAGTCGGTTTTCTCGCAGGCGACAGGCTGACCATTCGCCATAACGTGTACGGGGATGGGCGCTTTCAGCTCCAGCGTGCCGTCGAAGTCAGGCGTCAAGCGCGCTTCGGTCAGGCGATCCTCCGCCCAGGCAATGTCCACCGTTACGCCGCCGCGGGCGCGCAGCCCCTTCACGCAGCCCGCGTGCCAGGCAGGCGGCAGCGCAGGCAGCAGATCAATGAGCCCGACATGGCTTTGCAGCAGCGCCTCGGCGATGCCGGCGATCGCGCCCAGGTTGCCGTCAATCTGGAAAACGCGCAGACCGTTGAGCAGGCTGTCGGTGGCTCGGGAGATCATCTGCCGCACACCCTGGCCGACCTTGTCGCCGCGGAACTGGCGGGCATACTGGCAGATGCGCCAGGCAAGCGGCCATCCGCCGGGATCGGTGCCGGCCTCGACGCGCAGCTCGATGCTCCGCATGACCGCTTTGTGCAGCTCGGGAGTATCGCGCCAGTTGATCTGGCTGCTCGGATACGCGCCGTAGAGGTGGGAGATGTGGCTCATACCAGGCATTTTTTCCGGCAGCTCCTCCAACCATTCCAGCAGTTGCCCTTTGGAGCCGATTTGATCCGGCGGCAGACGATCCATCGCCGCCTTGAACTCGGCGACGGCATCATCCTGCGCGCCAAGCAGGCGGTTGGCTTCAATGCAAGCGCCGAACAGGTCGCGCAGCAGCTGGCTGTCCATGGCGGGGCCGGCGCAAATGGGCGTATCGTAGCCGTCCGGCAGAATGTAGCGGTTTTCCGGCGACAGCGACGGCGCCGTTACAAGCAGGTCGGTACCGGGCAGCGGCGTGAGGAAATCCACAAAGAACAGCGCGAACTCGCGCATGACGGGGTACCACTCG
Organism: uncultured Oscillospiraceae bacterium; assembly: GCA_964600835.1. GTDB lineage: Bacteria > Bacillota > Clostridia > Christensenellales > Aristaeellaceae > UBA11524. Next base: position 17,005 of record CAZRLM010000004.1, on the reverse strand, counting down.
CGCAGGAAGTCCAAATCCCGGGTGAACAGGAAATGCTCCCAGAGGTGCATGACCATCCATGCGCCGCCCGCCGTCCAGCTGGTGGAGGCCATGTACTGATCCTGCGGCGCGCAGTCGCCGTAGTAGTCGGTGTTGTGGTGGCAGACGGAGCCGCGCATTCCGTACATCACGCGCGCGGTTTCCTTGCCCCGCTCACAGACGGTGCGGATCAGCGAGAACAGCGAGTCGTGCAGCGCGGACAGGTTGCAGATTTCGGCGGGCCAATAGTTCATCTGCACGTTAATGTTGGTGGTGTATTTGCTATCCCACATGGGGTCGAACTCACGGCACCAGATGCCTTGCAGATTCAGCGCGGAGGAGCCTTCCCGTCCGCCGGAAACCATCAGGTAACGGCCGAAGGTGAAGTACAGCGCCGCCATACCGGGGTCATCCGCGCCTTCCTTCATCCGCGCAAGGCGGTCCGGGATGGGCATGGACGCGTCGGGATCGTCCAGATCGAGCGTGCAGCGCTGCATCAGCGGCTGGAAGTCGGCGATATGCCGCGCCAACAGCCGATCAAAGCCCAGCTCGGTTGCCGCGCGTACATGGGCCAATGCTGCCTCGGCAGGGTCGTCCTCACGGTTGTCGGTGGAGGCGGCCAGATAGAGGCACACACTGGAGGCGTTCTGGACGAACAGCTGCGTGTAGCTGTCAACGGCCTCGCCATCGGTCGCGACGCCCATCGCGGCGGCAAAGCGCGTGCCGCCCTCGTTGCCGGTCACGAGCAGCGTGTTTGCGTCCAGGGTGTGGTTGACGTCCAGGAACATACTGCCCCAGCCGCCTGCCCGGATGGTTTTGCCGGGGCGGCGCGGGTCGGGCACACGCCCTTCAAAGATGCGACCGCGATCCAAACGGGCGTTGAAGGAAGCGATGGCGCCCGGCTGGTCGGCGGTGTAACGGAGACACAGCACCTGATCCGGATGGCTGATGAACGCCTCGCGGGTGAAGCCGACGCCTTCCTGCGTCCAGCGGGTGGTGAGCACGCCGGTTTCCAGGTTCAGCGTTTGCTCGTAGTTCTCCGCGCCCTCGCTGTTGGGCGACCAGCCCGCGCTGAAGGGGGAGAGCACGTTTAGGCCAATGTCCAGCTCGCCCAGGGAGGCGTAGTGGCGCATGGAATAGGGCGCGCCCAACATATAGCGTTGAATCAGATCCTCGGCTTCGCGAAGCTCACCCTTGAACAGATGCTCGCGAATGGCAGGCAGGGCGTCCTTGAGACGGGGATTGTTGCGATCCATGGCTTTGCCATACCATAGGCTGTCCTCGTTCAGCTGGATGCGTTCCACGGCGGTATGGCCGTACACCATAGCGCCCAGCCGCCCGTTTCCCAAGGGAAGCGCGTTGCCCCACAGTTCCGTTGGCGCGTGATAACGAAGTTCCTTCATGTGACCTCCTCCGTTTTGTGTTGTTTTATTTACTGCGCAGTGCGCAGGATGGTTCGCCATTCGTCGTATGCAACCTGCAGATCCTGCTGGAGACGCTGCTGACCGATGCTGTCCAGCCGGGCCAGATAGGCGTCCCATTCGGTTTCGATATTCATGGCGCCAGTGATGAAATTGACGGCGCTGGTCATGAAATATTGGGTGATGGTGTGGACGGGAGACGTTTCGCCCGGCTCAGCTGCTCCGGACAGAATGGCGTTGGGGTAGCAGGCGTCCTTTCCGGGGGAGTATTGGTCGTATACCTCAGCCCATTGCCAGAGCAGCTTTTCAGGGAAATATTCCTTGTCGCAAAGAACCGCATTGCGGAAACCAAGCGTGCAGGCGGAAATTTGCATATCCGGCGGCCAGTACATGGAGCCGTAGTCGTATTTAGACGCAGCTGACTCATAGCTTTCCATTCCGCAAATGGTGTAGAAGGGCGCGGAACCGTCCAGCGCTTTCCCCGCGTCCGGGTCGCAGTAATCCCAGTTGACGTGCTCCATGCCATGGTTCTGCACCAGGGTACCCTCGGTAGAGAACAGCAGGTCAAACAGGCGAACCGCGATTTCGGGAGAGGCACAGTCGCGGGAAATCAAACCGTTGCAGTTGTAGAAGTAGTCATAGTTCTGCTGATAGCTCAACCGAACGCCGTCGGGGCCTTCCAGCGGCGGCAGCAATGTCCAGTCCTGCCATCGGTTACCCTGACTGTAAAGCAGGTCGTTTGAGTTGGGCACGGTGCCGCAGGCGACTGCGCCTACCAGATGCGGCTCGGCGTCCACACGCGCGTCCATTTGCATACCGTTCTGCGTATAAGTTTGCGGATCAAGCAGCCCTTCCGCGTACAGGCTGTGCATATAGCGTAACGCCTCTCGGTAAGCGTCCTCGATCCAGTTGCAGTGCACCGTACCGCTTGCGTCCACATAACACCCCGGAGCGACGCTGGCGTTGGTACTGCCCTGAATCACGTTGTTCTGCACAAAAGCGTTGCTGAGAAAGGTGAACGGATCGGTAGCCCAGCCATCGACAATCTGTCCGGTGAGCGGCAGCTCGTCCGCGACGCCATTGCCATTGGGATCCATGGCGGCGACCTTCCGCAGATAGTCGCGGAATTCCTCGGTGGTCGTGGGCAGCACGCCGCCGCACAGCTTGTCAATCCAGGGCTGATAGACCCACATCCGTGCCTGATGCGTCAGGTGAAAGCATTCGTTGACCGAACCGAAGCAGTAAATGTGCCCGTCGGGCATGGTCAGGTCGGCAGTGAATCTCGGCCCGCAGATTTCCTGCACGCGCTGCCAGTTTTCACACTCGCTCAGGTACTCCTCCAGCGGCAGAATAAAGCCGTTCGCGCCGTACATGGCGCACTCCGATTTATCCCAGCGGGTGCACAGAAAAATGTCCGGCAGGCGGCTCTGCGTGACCAGCATGGTCGCCAACCTCTCCGCGCCCTCGCTGCCAACGAACTCACCGACGATTTCCAGGTTGATGTTGGTCTTTTCCCGGATCCAGTCCAGCACATAGCTGTCCGCTACAGAGGGGCCGGAGGAAATATTCATGGTGACGGCGGTGAGGGTGATCGGCTCATCCAGCGGGAAAAAGGAGCCGAGCGGAAGCGGCTCAAAGGCGGAGGGCGCGTCCTCTGCCGAGGTCAGGGAGAAAAAGGACAGAACCAGCAACAAAACCCAGAGGAAGACGAAAGACCGCTTCTTATTGAAACGCATAGAACCTCCTTCGGCCGTGTGGAAGGCGGCAAGGCATCGGCAGCGGATTCCACATTCTGTCCGCTGCAAAATATTTTAGTAATACGATACAAACGATGAATTCATTATAACACATTCCGCCGATTGCTTCAAAGACTGACGGGCGCTGCGGGGATATTCATCTTCCTGATGGGGCTATTCATTTCTTTTTTAACCGTTTTTATATCCAATTTTTTGCGAAGCAATACAGCATTGCCAATTTGGCACACAAAACGGACAAATCGTGGTATAATGAACCCACACAAGACAAACCAGCATAGAAAGGACGGAACAACCATGAAAAAACCCGGCTTCAATCCTTACCTGCCTTCCTGGGAATATATCCCGGACGGCGAGCCTTACGTCTTTGGCGATCGCGTGTATGTTTATGGCTCTCACGACACTTTCAACGGTCATGTATTCTGCATGGGCGATTATGTGACCTGGTCCGCTCCTGTGGACGATCTGACCGATTGGCGCTATGAGGGCGTGATCTACCCGCGCAATGAGGATCCCGCCAACAAGGATGGCGCGATGTGCCTGTATGCGCCGGATGTGACTGTCGGCCCGGACGGACGCTATTACCTGTTCTATGTGCTCGACCATCTGGACGTTGTGTCCGTCGCGGTTTGTGATTCCCCCTGCGGGCGCTTCCAGTTCCACGGCTATGTTCACTATCCGGACGGCACGCTGCTCGGTAAGCGCGAGGGCGATGAGCCGCAGTTCGATCCCGGCGTGCTGACCGAGGGCGATGTGACGTACCTGTACACCGGCTTCTGCGGCTTTGGCGACAAGAGCCGTCACGGCGCGATGGTGACGGTGCTTGAAC
>CAZRLM010000004.1:8704-12973 GCA_964600835.1 uncultured Oscillospiraceae bacterium | reverse complement strand
ATATGCTGACCATCCGCGAAGCGCCCCGGTTCGTTGCTCCCGGCGCGTGCTATGAACAGGGCACCGGCTTTGAAGGCCACGCGTTCTTTGAGGCGCCCTCCATCCGGAAAAATGGCGACACCTACTATTTTGTGTATTCCTCCTCCGTGATGCACGAGCTGTGCTACGCGACCAGCAAATCCCCTGTGGAGGGCTTCCGCTACGGCGGCGTGATCGTCAGCAACTGCGACCTGCACATGGGCGACGAGCCGGAGCTGTCCAAGGCCTACGGCGGCAACAACCATGGCAGCATCATCCGCATCAAGGATCAGTGGTATATCTTCTACCATCGCCAGACCAACGGCCATTGGTACAGCCGTCAGGGCTGCGCCGAGCCGATTCAGCTGCTGGCGGATGGCAGCATTCCGCAGGTGGAGATTACGTCCTGCGGCCTGAACGGCGGCCCGCTGCCCGGCAAGGGCGAGTATCCGGCCTACATCGCGTGCCACCTGTATACCCCTGATCGCCTCAAGAACCCGCAGCGCCCGCTGATGGCCATGAGCGCGGACGCGCCCAAGGTGACGCAGGATGGCCGGGACGGCGACAAGGAGCCTGCCTACATTACCAACATCAAGAACGGCACGGTCATCGGCTTCAAGTACTTTGACTTCAAGGACGTGAAGCGCATTACCCTGCAAATCCGCGCCTATGCCAGCGGCGGCACGATGGAGGTCAAGGTCAGCCCCGATGGCCCGACCCTGGCCAGCATGACACTGCACAATACGAATGTTTGGGTTCCCTATACGGCCTCTTTCACGCCGCCGGAGGGCAAGCAGGCGTTGTATCTGGTCTATTCCGGTCGCGGAAACGCCCAGCTCAAGAGCGTCGCTTTTGAGTGAGCCGTTTGTGTGGAAAGGAGGCATTGCCAATGAAAAAAGCAAAGATCACGCTTCATCCGTCCTATACGATCGGTGAAATTTCCCCCAGAATTTACGGCGCGTTTCTGGAGCCGATTGGTTCCATGGTGAATGGCAGTATGTACAACCCGAAGCATCCGGAGGCGGACGAGCTGGGGCTGCGGCGGGACTTCATTCGCGGCTTGCGGGACGCGGGGCTGCCCTGCGTCCGCCTGCCCGGCGGCAACTTCGTGTCCGGCTGGGACTGGAAGCACTCCATCGGCCCCCGGGAGCAGCGGAAAGCGCATCTGGATCTGGCGTGGGCGCAGTTCATTCCCAATGATGTGGGGCACGACGAGTACCTGCAATGGGCTGAGCGCACCGGCGCGACGCCGATGTACACCATCAACCTGGGGACGGGCACCCTGAACGACGCCGTCGACATTGTCGAGTACACGAACTTCTCCGGCGGCACCTACTGGTCTGACCTGCGGGCAAAGAACGGGCATACCGCGCCCTATGGGGTCAAGATCTGGTACCTGGGGAACGAAATGGACGGCCCGTGGCAGATCGGCTCCTATGAGCGCGATCCCAAGGGGTACGGCGTGCTGGCCCATGAGACCTCCAAGGCCATGAAGTGGGTGGATCCGTCCATTGAGACGGCGGCCTGCGTGTCCTCCTCGCCGTTCCTCATGCACTATCCGGATTGGGATATGCAGGTGATGCAGGAGTGCTATGAGACGGTCGACTATATCTCCATGCACCATTATCATTCCGCCCTGCCGGACGACATTCCGGCACTGATGGCGGGCTACAAGGCGTACGAGGATTATATCAAGACCGAGATCGCCATGTGCGACTATCTGAAAACCAAGCTTCATGCGCCAAACACCATGATGCTTTCTCTGGATGAGTATGGCAGCCATATGCGTCCTGCCGGGAAATGGCGCTATGGAATGCGCGGCCGGGCCAACGCCAAGTCCTTCCTGAGCCTGGAGCGCTTCTCGACTTACACCCGTCACGATCCGGACGACTGGAGCACCCGCCGCGCGCCCGGTGGCGACTATGAGCTGGCGAATGCGCTGGCGAATGCTTCCACGGTGCTGACCATGCTCCGCCATGCCGACCGGGTGAAGATTGGCTGCGCCACAAGCGGCCTGGCCCAGCTCTGCGCGACTGATCGGGAGCATACCTGGCGGGGAATTGCCTACTATCCAATGGCGCATCTCATCCGCTATGGGCAGGGTACGTCGCTCCTTGCGCTGGTGGAATGCGAAAAGTATGACGTGCCCGGCTACGCTGTCGATGATATGAACCAGTACACCGGCTTTGAGGATGTGGATTACATCCAGGCTGCCGCCGCCATGCGGGAGGAAGCGGGCGAAATGACGGTGTTCGTGATCAATGCCGATCCCGCTGATCGTCACGAGCTGACGCTGGACGTTCGGGGCTTTGAGGGCTGGACGTTTGCCGAGCATCTGCAAATGGCGACGGATGACGTGAAGCATACCCATGCCACTTACGAGCATCCCGACGCGCTGTTGCCTGCTGTCAATGTTGAAACCACCTGCGAAAAGGGAACGCTGCACGCCTGCCTCGCGCCGCTGAGCTGGAACGTGTTCCGCTTCACCAAGTAAGCAAATCGCACCAAACAAATGAGGGCCGGAGATCAGCGAATGATCTCCGGCCCTTTGCGATAGGGGATATATTAGAAGGTCAGGTCGATTTCGACACGCTCGCCGGCCTTAAAGGCATACTCGGCGTGGTCGCCGGTCATGGGCAGCGCCTTGCCGTTGACCTTGATCACACAGCCGGGACGGCGGCAACGCAAGGTGATGGTCTGCGCCTCGTTGGACACGATGACCGCGTGAGCGCCGGTGGCATTCCAGTCCATGTGCTCCAGCTTGGCGAAGGTGTACAGCCATACGCCGTCAATCGCGCCTTCCTCCATGCCTTCGGGAATCATCGGCAGCAGCTCAATCAGCCCCGGCATGGACAGCACGCACATTTCCACCAGGAAAGCGGGAACCGCGCCCTGCAGATCCGGGAATACGCCGCGATAGGGGAAATGACTGGTTTGCAGCGTGCGGCGCACAAAGCCGTGGTTGAGCAGCTGCGAAAGGTTCTGCACGGCCTCCGGCTCGTCCTTGAGGCGGATGGCGGTGAATGCGCGGTGGATGATGCCGTGGGCGGAATCGTCCTGCTGGCCGCGCTTACGGTTGGAGATGATGATGGACTCGGTCAGCTCCGGCTCGGTTTCAGGCGTAATGGCGCGGCCGGGCCACACATCGTAATGGTGGGAAACATGACGGTGGTTGTAGTTTTCCTCGATGGTGGGCCAGGCCCATTCCTTCAGGCCGCCCTCCTCGTCCAGCAGATAGGTGGGCAGCTCCGCCAGCTGTTTCTCCCAGTGCGGGATCTTCTCCTCGTTGATGCCCAGCGTCTTGTTGCCGGTGATCAGGTTGTTCAGAATCTCGCGGCAGATGGCGATGTCCATCACTGTGTTGATACGGGTGGGGTTGATGCTGGAGCACGTCACCGTCTCGTATCCGGGGTTGGGCGTGGGATCCTCGGGGGAGAAGGAGGGATAGAAGATGGACTTGCCCTTGTCGTCCTTGTCGCAGGCATAATCCTCGAAGAACAGCGCCATTTCCTCGTAGGCGGGCAGCAGACGCTCGGCCAGGAACTTCTTGTCGCCCGTTACCAGGTAATAGCCCCACAGCTCGTTATACACCCAGCCCAGGCAGCCTGTCCAGGCGTAGTGCGGGTAGGTGCGGGAGAAATGGTAATACAGACCGGAGTCGGGATCGCAGTGGACGCTGGCCAGCAGGCCCCGCGCGCCAAAGAGCCGCTTGGCGTTGGTGCGGAAATCGTCGAACTTTGTCTCGTAGTACTTGAAGTACACGTCCATCTCGTCGAACAGACCCGTGTTGTTGCCGGCGCACACCTGCAGGTTGGTGTTGATGTTGTGCTGACCCATCATAGGCGGCAGCTTGCCCGTTTCATAGATCTGGAAGAACCGACCCATGTCGTAGAGCTTTTCCAGCAGTGTGGGATCCAGCTCGTTCTGGGCGTGCGTGCGACGCAGCAGCTCCTCGCCGGAAAGCACATAGTCCTTTTCGTCGCCCAGGTGGATACGGGAACGATCCATGCGCTGGCCGATGTACTCTTCGTTGCCCTTGAGCAGCTTGTCAAAGTCGGGCTTCAGGGCGCGAATTTCCTGCGCGATGGGGTTCGCACAGTCGAAGGTGAAGTCCCCCTCAAACTTGACGATCTTGCTCACGACCATCAGGCTGTCCGCATTCTTGACCACAACGCCCGTGTTGCGCTTCCAGATGGTGGCGTTTTCGCCGCAGGGGATGAAGCGGATCACGGCGACAAAGCCCTTGTGGCC
>CAZRLM010000004.1:0-8694 GCA_964600835.1 uncultured Oscillospiraceae bacterium | reverse complement strand
AGGCGAGGGTGAACATATCGTCATCCACGGTCAGGCGGTGGGTGCTCTTCTTGAAGGGGCTGGAGAACCTCACATTGCCATACTTGAAGGGTCGGCCGGGTATTTCAAGCTCGACTTCCACATCCAGCTTTCCGGCAGGGCCGGTCAGGCGGTTGACGATGATCTGCCCATCGTAGGCGGCGAAGGTTTCCGTGCGATAATTGCCTTTCTCATTCGTCCAGAGCGAGGTGATCAGGCCGTTCTGCATATCGAGATAGCGCAGATAATCCCAGGTCTTTTCAGCTTCGGGCTGATTGAAGGTGAGCCAGAAGGCGGTGTGCAGACGGGGAGAGCCGGTGGGGTAGAGAATTTTGCGGTCGAAGTCCATGTACTTGTCAAAGCCGGCCTTCTTCTGCGCTTCATCCAGCAGGGCGTCCGTTTCCTCGGGCTTGCCCTCCAGCAGCAGCTTGCGGATCTTCGCCAGCGTGCCGTCGGATACGAGGTCGGGGGGCAGGGGCGTCTTTTCCCACAGCGGCTCATAAAGCAGCTCCTGGGTGTAGGCCATGGTGTCGCTGTACGGGCGACCGGACGCCTGCACGCGCAGAGAACCGTTGCCCGTGATGAAATCGTCGGAGGTTTCCGTGGCAGGGGCGATGGAGCAGATGCTGTGGCGGGGCAGGATGTCCGCGCGCTTTTCTACCGGAATATAAGGCAGGGGATACTGCAGGGACGCGTAATCAATCATCGCTTCAGAACCTCTTTCTTCTTTTATAAAAGGCGGGTTGCCATAAGGCAACCCGCCCAATAGGCTTGGAATGACTTACTTGGCCAGGTACCGCTGATAAGCGGCCTGCTTGCAGGCAATGGCGTCCGCCACGCCCATGGAGTCAATCTGCGCGAGCAGCTCGTCCAGCGCCTCAACGGGCTTCTGACCCGTGATGACGTTGAGGTAAGTCTCGGAAACCGCGGTCATCACGTCGGTCATGATGAAGTTATAGGTTTCGGCCTCGTCGGCGGTCATGCTGATGGCCGGCATCAACAGGGACGTATCGCAGTTGGCATAGTTGTGGTGCAGGACGGTCGCGTCCTCATCCAGCAGGTTCAGGGAAGCCCAGGCTTCGTAGCTCATGGCCTTCGGCCAGCCGCCCAGGGTGGGCAGCGCATACTTGAACACGTTGTCGGCCAGGGTGTAATCGGGGCTGTTCTTGACCTCGTCGGTCCACTCGTGGGTGCCGTCGGCGTTCTTGGTGTAGGACACGCCCTCAACGCCCCAGTTGATCAGCTCAGAGCCTTCCTCGGAATAGAGGTAGTTCAGCAGCTCCAGGCACTTGTCAACCGTGCCGCGCTCCAGCGCCGCGGTGGTGATGACGGTGGGCTGGCCGGAACCCGCCCAGGACACCATGGCGTTGTCGGAGTCATAGGCGTAGTTGATGCCATCCTTACCGGTCAGGGGCACCATGCCGTAGATGCACACGCCATCGGGATCGGCATAGCCGGCATCCTCCAGGGTCTTCTTGAGGGACAGCTTATAGTTGCTCACGTTGTCAGGGAAGGAGAAGAACATACCAGCCTTGTCCTGGGTGATCTTCGCGGACATATTGTCATACTTCTGGGACACGAACTCGGGGTCAATCAGGCCCTCTTCGTACCACTTGCGCATGGTCAACACATAGTCCTTGAAGGCTTCGCCGTCATCCTGCTCGGTCCAGAACTGGGCCTCGCCGGTGTGCGGATCGCGATAGATGGCGTTGACCTTGATACCCCAGGCAGCGGCCAGCGTATCAATGCCGGGATGCACGGAACCCCACCAGTTGCAGGAGGTGAAGGGGATTTCGTCGTTGGGGTCGCCATTGCCGTTGGCGTCCTGCTCCTTGAAGGCCTTCAGCACGGTGTACAGCTCGTCAATGGTGGTGGGCACTTCCAGTCCCAGACGATCCAGCCAGTCCTTGCGGATGGCATAGCCCCAGTAAGCGGAACGGGCGATGTCCGTCTCGTAATGGCAGAAGATGTTGATCGAACCGTCGTCCTGGGAAACAGCGCGACGAATGAAGTCATTGCTGTTCACGATGTCGAACCAGTTCTGCACCTTGGCGACATAGTCGGGGTTGGAGCTGATGGGCAGGACAATGCCGTCCTCAATGCCCGCTTCGATACCGCCGCTGTAATTGTTCCAGTCATAGAACAGCAGATCGGGGTAATCGCCAGATACCAGCATGATGTTGGCGGCAGTGTTGAAGTCTTCGCCGGCGGGCGGGCCCTGGATCTCCAGCTTGATGTTCAGGCGGGCTTCCAGCTCCTGGATCCAGGCGGTTTCAGCGTAGGTCGCAGCAGAGTTGCGGCCCAGCTCCTGACGGTAGTAGCGGATGGTGATGGGCTCTTCATCGGCGCTGGCAACGATTGGCAGTACGGTGCACAGCAGCGCGAGAGCACAGACGAGGGACAACAGTTTCTTCATGGGACAACCTCCTTTTAACGTATACTTCACGGCAATCGACACCCGGGGTCGGGCGGAGAATGCCATGCAGTTCCAGGGTTGGGGTGCTTACCCCTTAAGCGCGCCGATCATGACGCCCTTGGTGAAGTACTTCTGAAGGAAGGGGTAAACGCAGATGATGGGGATGACCGACACAATGATCGTGGAATACTTGAGCAGCATCCGGGTTGCGCTGTCGTCGCCTGCCTGGTAGGAATGGCCGGAACCAGCGGCGGCGGTCATATCGTTGGAAACAAGGATTTGGCGCAGCACCATCTGCAGAGGATACTTTTTGTTGTCCTGAATGTACAGCAGGGCGTTGGTCCAGCCGTTCCAATACCCGACAACGATGAACAGCGCGATCGTGGCGATGGTGGGGACAATCAGCGGCAGCAGGATTCGGATGAGGATGGTAAATTCACCAGCGCCGTCCAACTCGGCGGACTCGGTCATCTCGACCGGAACGCTTGAGAGCGCGGTGCGCAGAATGATCACGTTGTAGGTGCTGATCAGCCCGGGAATAATCAGCGAACCCAGGGAGTTGATCAATCCGACGCTTTTGACGACCAGGTAGGTGGGGACAATGCCGCCGTTGAAGTACATGGTGAACACCGCGGCAAAGGTGAAAAAGCGATGCAGCATCAGGTGGCGGCGGGAGAGCACATAAGCGAACAGGATCGACGCAACCAGATTGCAGGCCGTGCCGAAGGTGGCCAGGAAAATGGTCACTCCGTAGCCGCGCCAGATGGGATCATATCCCAGCACCAGCGAATAGCCCTTTGTGGAAAAGCCTGCTGGACCCAGCAGAATGCCGGAATGCGCCATCAGCTTCAGCGGATCGCTGAAGGAAGCGAAAAGAACATAGAGAAAGGGGTAAACTGTGACGATCATCAACAGGAACATGAAGATAATATTGCAAACATCGAAAACGCGGCTGGATACGGACGGTCTGCCGTAACACCAGGGCTGACCTTTCTTGGCTTTCAAAGTCATAACGCGCTCCTCCTTACCACAGCGAAGTTTCATTCACGCGGCGGCTGATGGCGTTTACCATCACCAGCAGCGAGAAATTGAAAATGGAGTTGAACATACCGACGGCGGTTGCGTAGCTGTAATTGGCTTTCTGCATACCGTAGCGGTAGACAAAGGAGGAGATGATGTCAGCAGTCTCATAAATGGATTCGTTGTAGAGCAGGATGATCTTCTCGTATCCCATCCCCATCAGGCTGCCGACGCGGAGGATCAGCATAATCACGATCGTGGGCAGAATGCCGGGAAGCGTCACATGCCATACCCGCTGGAAGCGATTGCAGCCGTCGATGGCCGCGGCGTCCATCAGCTCCATATCCACGGCACTCAGGGCAGACAGGTAGATGATGGAGCCATAGCCGACGCTCTGCCAGATGCCCGAGCCGACATAGATGGGTCGGAAGTAAGACGGATCCTGCATAAAGAGAATTCTGTCTCCGCCAAGTGCCATGATGATCTGATTGACCAGGCCGGAGGAGGAGAAGAAGTCAAGGACGATACCGCACACAACCACCTGGCTGATGAAGTGGGGCAGGTAAGACACCGTCTGCACCACGCGCTTGTACTTCACTGAACGCAGCTCGTTGAGCAACAGGGCCAGCAGAATGGGCGCGGGGAAGCCGAAGATCAGATCCTGCAGGCTGAGGATCAGTGTATTGCGCAACAGCCGTCCGAAGTAGTATCCACTAAAGAACTGCTCGAAATACTTGTACCACGGCTCTGCCCAGGGGCTGCCGAAGATGCCTCGCGCAGGACGGAAGTTTTTGAAGGCGATAATCATGCCGCCCATCGGCAGATAATTGAAGATGAAGTAGTAGGCCATGCACGCGAAACCAATGAAGTAGGTCACTGGGCTGCGGGCTATGTCGGTGAGCAACCGTCGGCCCCATGAAGCCTTCTTCCTGTTGTGGGCGGTGTTGACCATGCTCATGCACCCCTTTCATGCGTTGACGAAAACCGCAAATGCTTTTGTGAACTCATCGTGCTGGAAATAAGGCTAAAACCTTTTGTGCTGCTGCGACAACCGCAGGGTTGCACGATGCTTATGCGATTTTCGAGTTTCGTTGTATGAAGCTTAACGCATGAAAACAGGAAAGTAAATATGCCATCTTTATTTTCGCCTGTGCAGTTATTGCGGGCCTGTTTTGTGTGCTTTTTTTGCTTGCAGCAAGCTGAAAAAGAGCAAATGTTAATTAAAATGGCACACAATCAACCAAAACAGCCATTAACAAAGGAGGCTATCCCTGGAAAAGCAAAAAAGTGCACCAGTGACAACGAAAACTGTTTCTTCATTAAAATATAATCTGATCCCGGCGCTTGATCAAAGCAAAACAAAAAGGCGGCGGCTGAAAGAGAGCGCCTTTCAGCCATCGCCTTTTGGATGCGCGCGGCCAAGCTGTGCGGACTGACCGGCAGGACGTTACGGATCCGTCGTCATCCGGTACAGGGCAAAGCCGCTGAGCAGAAGAGAAGGGATCAGCAGGTAACAGTAGTTGAGGAAAAGCAGGATTGCGATCAGATAGCCGATGGTCGCGGCCAGCGCCAGCCGACGGTCGCGGGTGAACATGGCCGCGGCGGTCAGCGCCACAGCGGCCCAGACGACCACAATGTGGGGCAGCAGGCGGGTGAACCACCAGAAGGAGATGGTCACGAACAGCGCGTAGGCCGCACCGAGCACCGCCGCGACCAGCAGCATCAGCATGGATTTGTCCAGCGCCTGCCAGATCGCCATTGCGCGCTGCGCAAAGGGCGCGGGCTGATTGCCGCCCATCACCACGGGCGGCGTCTGCTGGAGCGACGTGAAAGACCCGGTCTGCTGCCGTGGCAGGTTCGGGTCAGGCTGCGGAAAATATCCGCGAATATTCGTATCGTTGGTCTGCATCATGAAGCCTCCCTCCATGTCGTGCGCTGTTTCATCTATTATAACGGATCACGGACGGTTTTTGTTGAAAAATAGAGAAAAAAAGCAAAAAAATTTTTGGCTCATGATTCCGCGCCGGACGCGAAGGCGACGGCAGGGAAAACGCCCGCCAGGAGCGAATGTTCTCAAGGCATAAAACCGGCGGAAGGAAGGGCGCGCGATGCATCAGACGGAGAACACGGCGATTGTGCTCCGGTACGCGAACTATCGCGACAACGACCGGATGCTGACGCTGCTCAGCCCGACCCGCGGCCGGGTGGAGGCGCTGGCGCGGGGATGTCGCCGTCCGCGGTCGCCGCTGCTCAACGCCAGCGAGCTGTTTGCGCTGGGGGACTACTCGCTTTTCGAGCGGAGCGGACGGCTGACCGTCACCGGCGCGTTGCTGATTGAGACGTTCTATCCGCTCCGGGAGGATTTCGACCGGCTCTCCTGCGGGGTCTACCTGCTCAACCTGGCCGAAGCGGTCTGCCAGCCCGGTCAGCCCGCGCAGGAGCTGTTCATGCTGCTGCTGCATACGCTGTCCCGGCTGACGTTTTCCGATCAGGAATGGAAGCCGCTGCTGGCGGGGTTCCTTTTGCACTTTTCCGCCTGCCTGGGTGAGAAGCCGCGTCTGAACCACTGCGTGCGCTGCATGAAGCGACTGAGCGAGGGAGAGGCGACGTTTTTTGACCTGGCCGGGGGCGGCCTATGCTGCGCGGACTGCCGGACGGACGGCATGACCGCCGTAGCCGCGGCGCAGGCGCGATGGATGCGCCGCGCGCTGGAAACAGGATCCGCGGGATGGATCAACGCGCCGGACTGCTACGCGCCCTTCACGCTGCTGCGGGCTTTTGTGGAAGGGCGGCTGGAGCAGCCGCTGCGGGCGGCGTCCATGCTGCCAAGGGACTGACGACAAGGAGGAAAAATCAATGCTGTTTCTGTACTATCCGGGCTGCATCAGCTGCCGCCGTGCCAAGCAGTGGCTTGACGAGCGGGGAATTGCGTACACGCCGCGGCTGATTCGGGAGGAGCCGCCGACGGCGGAGGAGCTGCGGGCATGGCGGGAAGCGTCCGGCTTGCCGCTCAAGCGCTTTTTCAATACCAGCGGCAAACGGTACGCCGCGCTGGGCCTGAAGGATCGCCTGCCGGAGATGACCGAGGACGAGCAGCTTGCGCTCCTTGCCGGGGACGGAATGCTGGCCAAGCGGCCGCTTGTCATCGACGGCGCGCGGGTGCTGATTGGTTTCAGGGCGGCGGAATGGGAGCAATTCTTCGCGCCCGCGCCGCAATAAAAGAAAAATGCGTTGCAATTTCGTGCTTTCCGGCCATTTTCTTGACGGTTGATCTTGCATAGGCCGAAAAAGTGTGATAAACTAAACCGTAATGCGTTTCTGCAATGGCAGAAGCAGGACGAGGGCGATTTGCGCCCGACGATCGCGCAGGAGGGACATTCCAGTATGAGCCATACCTATGAGAAGGTTTCCAGCAACAAGGCAAAGCTGACCTTTACCATCCCGGCCGAGGAATTCGACGCGGCGATGAACAAGGCATATCTGAAGAACCGGGGCCGCATCACGGTGCCCGGCTTCCGTAAGGGCCACGCGCCCCGGAAGATGATTGAGACGATGTACGGCGAAGGCGTTTTCTATGATGACGCGTTGGAGATCGTGTTCCCCGACGCCTATGACGCGGCGGTGAAGGAGTTCGAGCTGCAGCCGGTGGATCGTCCTGAGCTGGACGTGCAGGAAATCGGCGCGGGCAAGGATCTGCACTTCACCTGCGAGGTGTTTGTCCGTCCGGACATCGCTCTGGGCGATTACAAGGGCCTGACCGTCGAGGTGGAGAAGAAGCACGAGGTTTCCGAGGAGGAGATCAGCGCCCGCATCGAGCAGGATCGGCAGAAGCAGGCCCGCACCAGCGACGTGACCGACCGTCCCGTGGCGGAGGGCGACACCGTGAACCTCGATTACGCGGGCACGGTGGACGGCGTGGCCTTTGAAGGCGGCACCGCGCAGGGGCAGACGCTGACCATCGGCTCCCACCAGTTCATCCCCGGTTTTGAGGAGCAGATGGTGGGCATGGCGATCGGCGAGGAGCGCGACCTGCCCGTGACCTTCCCTGAGCAGTATCACGCGGAGAACCTGGCCGGTAAGCCTGCCGTATTCCATGTGAAGGTGAACGGCATCACCAAGACCGAGCTGCCTGAGCTGGACGACGACTTCGCCGCCGACAACGACTGCGACAGCCTGGACGCGTACAAGGCCGGCATCCGCAAGGAGCTGGAGGAGCGCGCGCAGAAGAACTACGACATCTCCATTGAGAACGCGCTGGTGGAAAAGGCCGTCGACAACGCGACGATCGACGTGCCCCACGCGATGATTCATGAGCAGCTGCACTACATCATGCGCGAAATGGAAATGCGGATGATGTATCAGGGCCTGCGCATGGACGACTATTTGAAGTATACCGGCCAGACCCGCGAGGATCTGGAGCACGCCTATCATGGCGAGGCCGAGCGCCGCGTCCGCATGGAGCTGACGCTGGAGGCCATTCGCAAGGCGGAGGGCGTCGAGCCGACCGACGAGGAGGTCGCCAAGCAGGTGGCTGAGCAGGCCGAGAACCGCGGCCAGTCTGTCGAGGAGTTTGAAAAGACCCTGACCGACGAGCAGCGCGCCTATTTGAAGGACAGCGCGGCGATTCAGAAGGTGGTCGATCTGCTCAAGGCGGACGCGAAGGTCGTCGACAAGGCCGAGGAGAAGGCGGAGGAAGCGCCCAAGGCCGAGGAGAACGAGGCCAAGGACGCGGAGTAAGCCGAATAAGCGGGAGCAAACAGGCGGCGCGGGGTGGTGGCGCGGCGGCACTGGCCGGACGCTTTCCCGCGCCGTTTTCCTGATCATGTGAGGCATGAATTGACGCGCGGACGCATAAAATGAAATGGCGCGGCAATGGACTGGAGGGATCATCATGACGCTGGTACCCTATGTGGTGGAGCAAACCAACCGGGGCGAGCGCTCCTACGACATCTATTCCCGGCTGCTGAAGGATCGCATTGTGTTCCTGAGCGGCGAAATCGACGACGGCATGGCGAACACGATCGTCGCGCAGCTGCTCTTCCTGGAAATGGAGGATCCGGACGCGGACATCAGCCTGTACATCAACAGCCCCGGCGGCTCCATTACCGCCGGCATGGCGATCTTTGACACGATGCGCTATATCCGCCCGCAGGTGCGCACGGTGTGCATCGGCATGGCCGCGTCAATGGCCGCCTTCCTGCTGATGGCCCTGTCCCTCCTGATGCACCAGCGGAGCAACG
>CAZRLM010000003.1:0-50989 GCA_964600835.1 uncultured Oscillospiraceae bacterium | reverse complement strand
GCGCGGGAGAGCGTCAGGTAGCCCAGTCCCACGTCAATCAGGAAGCCCAGCCGCGCGTCAATCTCCTTGAGGATCTGCGCGGCGATCATCGCTTCCTTCTCCGTCAGGTGCAGCGAGGAAAAGAACGCCCGCGCATCGGTGATGCTCATATCGCTGACCTCGGCCAGGTTGCGGCCGCCCACCGTCACCGCCAGCGCCTCCGGCTTGAGCCGCCTTCCATGGCAGGCGGGACACGGCTCCTCGGCCATGTACTCCTCGTAGGCCTGCTTCATGCCCTCGGAGGAGGTCTCCCGGTAGCGGCGCTCCAGCGTGGGAATCACGCCCTCAAAGGGCGTGGCGTAATGCGCTTCGCCGTGGGCGCTCTGATAGGTGATTTCGACGTTCTCCTTGCCCGTGCCGTAGAGGATCGCGTCCATGGCGGCCTTCGAGAACTCCTTGACCGGCGTATCCATGGTGAAGCCGTACTTGCGGCCAATAGCAGCCATGAACTGCGCGGCGATGCCGTTTGCGTCGCCGGTGTTGAAGCCCATGGCGTTCAGCGCGCCCTGGCGCAGCGTCAGCTCCTTGTTGGGGAAAAGCACGTCCGGGCTGATCTTCATCAGGACGCCCAAACCGGAGCACTCCGGGCACGCGCCGAAGGGACTGTTGAAGGAGAACATCCGCGGCGCAAGCTCCTCGATGGACACGCCGCAGTCCGGACAGGCGTAATTCATCGAGAACAGCGCCTCGCCCTGGTCGAAGTAGTCCATCAGCACCATGCCCGCGGCGCGGCTCGTCGCCGTTTCGATGGAGTCCGTCAGCCGCTTTTGGAACTCCTTGCCCGGGCGCACGATCAGCCGGTCCACCACCAGCTCGATGGTGTGCTTCTTTTTCTTGTCCAGCGCGGGCGTATCGTCCAGATCGTATACCTCGCCGTCGATGCGCACGCGCACGAAGCCGCTGCGCCGCGCCTCCTCCAGCACCTTGGCGTGCTCGCCCTTCTTGGCCCGGATCACCGGGGCGAGCACCTGCATCCGCGTGCCCTCCGGCTTCTGCTGCACCGCGTCCACCATCTGGTCGACGGTCTGCTGGCAAATCTCCTTGCCGCAGATCGGGCAGTGCGGCACGCCGATGCGCGCCCACAAAAGGCGCAGGTAGTCATGAATCTCCGTCACCGTACCCACGGTGGAGCGCGGGTTGCGGCTGGTGGTTTTCTGATCGATGGAGATGGCCGGGCTGAGTCCCTCGATCAGATCGACGTCCGGCTTCTCCATCTGCCCCAGGAACATCCGCGCGTAGCTGGACAGGCTTTCCACATAGCGCCGCTGTCCCTCGGCATAAATCGTGTCAAAGGCCAGGGAGCTTTTGCCCGAACCGGACAGACCGGTGAACACCACCAGCTTGTCCCGCGGGACGGTCAGGCTGACGTTTTGCAGGTTATGCTCCCGCGCGCCCTGTATCCTAATGCAATCGTTGCTCATGGCGATCTCCTCGTCTTTCCGGCTGATACGCGGCAGCGCCGCGAAGAATAGTGTACCACATTTCCGCCCCGGACGCAATGCGAACACGAACATACATTTGCAAAAAATCGTGAAACATGAAAAGTGCAGCCGCCCTCTTGTATCCGGTGCTTTCCTGTGATAAAGTATATCCGGTACCGCAGACGAAATCGGAGATGATTGCATTGCCGAATTTTTCCCTGGACGATCGCGTTTTTGAGGAAGCCGCGCGTCGCTTTCCGACGCCCTTCCATCTGTATGACGAGACGGGCATCCGCCGCAACGCCCGGGCGCTGAACGACGCGTTTTCCTGGTGCGAGGACTTTCAGGAGTATTTTGCCGTCAAGGCGCTGCCCACTCCGGCGATCCTGCGCATTTTGCGGGAGGAGGGCTGCGGCGTGGACTGCTCCAGCGACACGGAGCTGACCCTGGCCGAGGCCTGCGGCTTTTCCGGGCGGGACGTGATGTTCTCCGCCAACGCGATGCCCCCGGAGGAGTTTGACCACGCCCGCCGCATGGGCGCTTATGTCAACCTCGACGACATTACGGACATCGCTCTGCTGGAGGAACATGGCGGCGTGCCGGACTGCGTCTGCTGCCGCTACAATCCGGGCGGCGCGTTCACCATCGGCACGGAGATCATGGGCAATCCGGGAGAGGCGAAGTACGGCTTCACCTATCAGCAGCTGCAAGAGGGGCTGAAGCGCTTGCGGGCGCTGGGGGCGAAGCGCTTCGGGCTGCACGCGTTCCTTTCCAGCAACAACACGGACACGGCCTATTATCCGGCGCTGGCGAAGATTCTTTTCACCTGCGGTCGCGATCTGGCACGGGAGACGGGGCTGACGCTGGCCTTTATTAACCTGTCGGGCGGCGTGGGCATCCCCTACCGGCCCGATCAGGCCGCGACGGACATCGCCGCCGTCGGCGCGGGTGTGCGCGCGGTGTATGAGGCCGTGTTCCCCGAGGGCGGCGTCGCCATCAAGACGGAGCTGGGCCGCTGGATGACCGGCCCGATGGGCTGGCTGGTGACACGCGCAGTCCACCGCAAGGACACCTATCGGCACTACATCGGCCTGGACGCCTGCGCCGCGAACCTGATGCGCCCGGCGATGTACGGCGCGTACCATCACATCACCGTCTGCGGCAAGCGAAATTCCCCCTGCGACCACGTCTACGACGTGACCGGCTCCCTGTGTGAGAACAACGACAAGTTCGCCATTCAGCGCGCCCTGCCCGAGATCAGCCTGGGCGACGTAGTGGTCATCCACGACACCGGCGCGCACGGCTTCTCGATGGGCTACAATTATAATGGGCGGCTCCGCTCCGCCGAAATCCTTTATACCGCGGACGGCGGCTATCGGCTGATCCGCCGGGCTGAGGAGCCGCGCGACTATTTTGCCACGCTTGATCTGGATGAATGCGCGCCGCGTCTGGGCCTGAAAACCCTCTGACCGACCAAACGCGCAGCCCCTTCCGCCCATGCTTGCGGGCGAAGGGGCTTTTTGTGTATCGGGAAAAAAGCGCGAAGAAAAACCCGACTTTTTCCGGCAGGAATCGACAAGATCAAAATAGAACATTATACTGATCCGCGCGCGCTGGGTGGCAGCGCCGCGCGGCAAACGAGAGAAAGAGGAAGTTTCATGGCTGGGAATACCTATCGCGCCGGCGTTGACGTCGGCTCCACCACCGTTAAGCTCGTCCTGCTGGATGGGGAAGGCCGGCAGGTCTACGGGGCGTATCGCCGCCACCTGGCGCATACGCAGCAGACGCTGCTCGACCTGCTGCGGGAGGCCCGCGGCCTCCTTGGCCCGTGCGACGTGCGCCTGATGGTCACCGGCTCCGGGGCGATTTCTCTGGGCAAGGCGCTGGGCGTCGGGTTCGTGCAGGAGGTCGTCGCGGTGTCCACCGCGCTGACGAGCGCCGCGCCCCAAACCGACGTAGCGATTGAACTGGGCGGCGAGGACGCAAAAATCATCTACTTTACCGGCGGGCTGGAGGAGCGCATGAACGGCGTGTGCGCCGGAGGCACCGGCTCGTTTATCGACCAGATGGCCGCGCTGCTGAAAACCGACGCCGCCGGGCTGGACCGTCTGGCGGAGGATTATCACGAAATCTATCCCATCGCCGCCCGCTGCGGCGTGTTCGCCAAGAGCGACATTCAGCCGCTGATCAACGAGGGCGCGTCCCGGGCCGACCTGGCCGCGTCCATCTTTCAGGCCGTCGTCAACCAGACGATTTCCGGCCTGGCCTGCGGCAAGCCGATCCGCGGCCATGTGGCCTTTCTGGGCGGGCCGCTGCACTTTCTGCCGCAGCTGCGGGCGGCGTTTATCCGCACGCTGGGGCTGAACGACGAAACCGCCGTCCTGCCGGCGGACAGCCATCTGTTCGCCGCGACCGGCGCGGCCATGGAGGCGGGTGACGCGGCCCCAACGCCGCTGGACGGGCTGATCGACCATCTGACCCGCGGCGTGGTGCTGACCGCCGGATTGAAGCGTTTGTCGCCGCTGTTCGCCAATCACGACGAGTACGCGGCCTTCCTGCGCCGCCATCAGCGGGCGAAGGTCACTCGGGGCGAGCTGGCGGATTACCGGGGCGACTGCTTCCTGGGCATCGACGCCGGTTCCACCACGACCAAGGTCGCGCTGATCGGTCAGGCGGGCGAGCTACTGTACGCGTTCTACGCCGGCAACGAGGGCAGCCCGATCGAAACGGCGCGCCGGGCGCTGGCGGAATTGTCCGAGCGCCTGCCCGCCGGGGCGCGGATCGCCCGTTCCTGCGCCACCGGCTACGGGGAGGAGCTGCTCAAGGCCGCCTTCCGCCTGGACGAGGGCGAGGTGGAGACCATCGCCCACACAACGGCCGCGGCCTTCTTCGCCCCGGCGGTGGACTGCGTGCTGGACATCGGCGGGCAGGATATGAAGTGCATCCGCATGAAGAACGGAGCGGTCGATACCGTGATGCTCAACGAGGCGTGCTCCTCCGGCTGCGGCTCCTTTTTGGAGAACTTTGCCGCGTCGATGGGCTACACTGCCGAGGGCTTTGCCGCCGAGGCGCTCTTTGCGCCGTCGCCGCTTGATCTGGGCACGCGGTGCACCGTGTTTATGAACTCCAACGTCAAGCAGGCGCAGAAGGAAGGCGCGTCCGTTCAGGACATCTCCGCGGGGTTGGCCTATTCCGTCGTCAAGAACGCGCTGTTCAAAGTGATCAAGCTGAAAAGCGCCAGCGATTTGGGCGCGCATATTGTGGTGCAGGGCGGCACCTTCCATAACAAGGCGGTGCTGCGCGCCTTCGAGCTGCTGGCGGGGACGGAGGCCGTCTGCCCGGACATCGCGGGCATGATGGGCGCGTTCGGCGCGGCGCTGTTGGCGCGGGAGCGCTATGCCGGGCAGGAGACAAGCACCATGTCGCTGCCGGAAATCCTCGCGATGACTTATAGCACCCGCGTCAGCCGCTGCGGAGGCTGCGCCAACCGCTGCCTGCTGACCGTCAGCCGTTTCCCCGGCGACCGCGCCCACATCACCGGCAACCGCTGCGAAAAGCCGCTGGGCGGCGGGGAAAAGCGGGACAAGGGGCCGAACGTCGTCGCCTACAAGCTGAAACGAATGTTTGATTATCCGCCCCGCAAGAACGCGCCCCGCGGCGTGATCGGCATTCCGCGGGTGCTCAATCTCTACGAAAACTATCCCTTCTGGGCGACGCTGTTCGCGGCGCTGGGGTTTGAGGTCGTGCTGTCGCCCGTGTCCTCCCGGCGCGTCTACGAGCTGGGAATGGCCTCCATTCCCTCCGAGTCCGAGTGCTATCCTGCCAAGCTGGCGCACGGCCATGTGCAATGGCTGATCGACCACGGCGTCCGGACGATTTTCCACCCCTGCGTGTTCTATGAGCGGCAGGAAACGCCCGGCGCGCAGAATCATTACAACTGCCCGATGGTCGTGGCCAGCCCGGAAAACCTGGTCAACAACGTGGAGGACGTGACCGAGGGCCGCGTGCGGTATTTGAAGCCCTTCATCGCCCTGACCAGCGAGCGGACGGCGGCGGATCGGCTGGCGGCATTTTTCCGGGAAACGTGGCAGATTCCGCCGAAGGAAACGCGCGCGGCGGTGCGCGCCGCCTGGGCGGAGCAGCTGCGGGCGAAGGCGGACGTGCGGGCGGAGGGTGCGCGGGCGCTCCAGTGGATGGCGGAGAACCATCGAAAGGGCGTTCTGCTGGCCGGGCGGCCCTATCATGTCGATCCGGAAATCAACCATGGCATCCCGGAGCTGATCGCGAATTACGGCCTGGCGGTGCTGACGGAGGACTGCGTGCCGGAGGACTTCGCCCCGGAGCGTCCGCTGCGCGTCAACGACCAGTGGGTGTACCACTCCCGGCTCTATACGGCGGCGGAATTCGTCGCCGCCCGGGAGGATCTCGAGCTGATCCAGCTCAATTCCTTCGGCTGCGGCCTGGACGCGGTGACGACCGATCAGGTGGCGGACATTCTGGAAGGCAGCGGAAAGCTGTACACCGTGCTCAAGATCGACGAGGTGAACAGCCTGGGCGCGGCTCGCATCCGCGTCCGCAGCCTGCTGGCCGCCATGGCGATGCGGGAGAAGCGGGGCGTGAAGCCCGCGCCCGTGTCCAGCGTATACACCCGCACGGAGTTTACCGAGGAGATGCGCCAAAAGGGCTACACCATTCTTGCGCCGCGGATGAGCCCGATACATTTCGATATGCTCGCGCCGATCTTTGAGAAGTACGGCTACCACGTCGAAATGCTGAAAAACGACACCCGGGCCGCGCTGGACGCGGGCTTGAAGTACGTCAACAACGACGCGTGCTATCCCTCGATCATCGTCACGGGACAGATGATGGAGGCGGTGCTGTCCGGCCGGTACGACGTAAACCGGCTGGCGCTCATCATCACGCAGACGGGCGGCTGCTGCCGGGCCAGCAACTATGTGGGCTTCATCCGCCGCGCGCTGGACAAGGCCGGGCTGTCGCAGATTCCGGTCATCTCCCTGAACCTGAACGGCATGGAGCGCAACAGCGGCTTTCACCTGACGGCGCCGATGCTCCTGCGCGGCGTGGAGGCCATCGTCTACGGCGATTTGCTGATGCGCTGCGTGTACCGCGTCCGCCCCTATGAAAAGGAGAAAGGGTCGGCCAACGCGCTGCTATCCGCCTGGCAGAAAAAATGCGTCGAGGCGCTGACGGGCGAGGGCAGGCAGCCCGGCTTCAGGCAGCTGTGCCACGAAATTGTGGCGGACTTCGACGCGCTGCCCATCGACGAAACGCTGCGCAAGCCGCGGGTCGGCGTGGTGGGTGAAATTCTCGTCAAATATATGCCCTTCGCGAACAATCACCTGGTCGATTTGCTGGAGCGGGAGGGCGCGGAGGCCGTTGTGCCCGATCTGATGGACTTTTTCAACTACTGCGTGTACAACGGGGAATTCAAGCATGACAACCTGGGCGCGCCCTGGACCAGCGCCCTGAGCGCGCAGGCGGGCACGAAGGCGATTGCGCTGCTTCGCCGCCACGCGTCGGACGCGCTCGCCGCCAGCCGACGCTTTGAGCCGCCCATGCCCATTGAGGAAACGGCGAAGCTCGCCGAGCCTTTCCTGTCCCTGGGCAACCAGTATGGCGAAGGCTGGTTCCTGACCGGCGAGATGGCGGAGCTGCTCCAAAGCGGCGTGAACAACATCGTCTGCATTCAGCCCTTCGCCTGTCTGCCGAACCATGTGGTGGGCAAGGGCGTGATCAAGCAGCTGCGCCGCGCCTATCCGCAGGCGAACATCGCCGCGGTCGACTTCGACCCCGGCGCGAGCGAGGTCAACCAGCTCAACCGCATCAAGCTGCTGCTCTCGGCCGCGAAAAAAGCGATGACGCAGGCATAAAGCAGGGGGTTCCTCCCGTCATGAGAGGAACCCCCATTCCTGTTTATTGCAGCGTGAAGCGGTGGAACGCGCCGCTTTCCAGATAATCCTCGTCAAGTATGACCGCCGCGGGCGCTGCCGCCATGGCGGCGGCGCAGTGGAAGCTCGTCACCTGCTGCCCGGCCTCGGTGATCGCCGGGGTGCTGCCGTACATCAGCGCGCCGTTCGGGAAGGGCTTGCCCGTTTCATCGTAGAGCGTCAGGGACGCGCCGTCCTGCGACTTTTCCGGGTCGGTGACGGTGCAGTCCACATAGAGGTAGGTCGCCATGGCGGTGCCCACCATTCGGATGTGATCAATGCGCAGCCCCTTCTCCGGCCATTCGACGGCTTCCTCCGCCTGCGCCGTCCACAGCGGCGTTAGCGCCGGGAGGCGCAGCGGCAGCGTACCGGTCACGCCGTCCGTCCACAGGCTCAGCGTCACGTCCAGCGCGTCGCCCGCCGCCTGGACGGGGAAGGCCAGCTCCAGCGACAGCGTGCCGTCCGCCCACTGGGCGCTCATTGACCCTTCGTAATCGAGCGGCCACGCGTCCGCGACGGCCAGCGTTGTGTAGCCGTGCGCGGCGGCGTATTCGCCGATCGTGCCCTCCGCGCCTGGAATCAGGTCGTCAATCGGCAAATCGGCGTCGTTGCCGTCGGGCATCAGGAAGGTGTGCGCGTCCCTGGGCGTTACATCCACCAGAATGTAGGCCGCAACCCCGTCGTAGACGGCCTCGCGCACGCGGTACACGGCGTTGTCCGTCTCCGCCTCCGCCACGTTTTGGAGAATCTGCTCCGCGGCGTCGGGCAGCGTCGCCCCCGCGCCGGTATTGCGTTCGATCCATGCCTGCAAATTCAAGCGCCCGGAAGCCGCCAGCCCCACGGCCGCCAGCAGCGTCAAAACCAGTACGAGCGCCACGCTCGCCGACATCTTTCTTTTCACGACAGGCTCCTCCTTTCGGACGGCGCGCCATACCGCGCGGGTATCCTCCGCCGTCCAGTCCACGCCGGAAAGCTGGCGGTTCAAATCATCCCGGATTTGGTTACTCATCAAAATACCACCCTTCCAGCCGTTGCTTCATTTTCTTCTTCGCCCGCTGCAAACGGGATTTGACCGTGTTGAGCGGCAGCGAAAGCATCGTCGCAATCTCGCCCACGCTCATCTCCTCGTAATACCGCAGCAGCAGGATCTCCCGCTCCCGCCCCGGCAGCGCGGCCAGCGCCTGCCGCAGGGTGGGATCCGGCATTTGACCGGGCGCGGCCAGCGGCAGCTCCTCCGGCGTGACGCGCCGATCCAGATGCCGCAGCCAGCCGCCGCGCATGATGTCGCGGCAGCAGTTGACGGCGATGCGCGTCAGCCACGTTTTCTCGCTGCACGCCCCGCGAAAGCTCGTCCGGGCGCGCCACGCCTTGACGAACGTCTCCTGCGCCGCATCCTCCGCCAGCGCCCAGTCCCCCAATTGCAGACAGCACAGGCGCTTGATTTCCCGGCCATAGCGGCTCATCAGGCATTCCATCGCTTCCTCGCTGTCCAGAACCATCGCGTTTTCCTCGCTTCCTTCGCATGAGCTCGCTGCAAAGGCCACGGCGATCAACTCCTTTCACCTGATTAGACGGACATATCCGGGAAAAAGAATGCGTCGAAGCCGGAAAAATTCCCCTTCGCGGCAATTGAAAAGCCTCCTCCGGCAAGAACCGAAGGAGGCATAGGAAGCTTTGTTTACTCCGCGGCGGGCATCAGCGAGGTCGCGAAGGGCGCACGGGGCTGTTTGGCCATGGAGCCGCGCTTGCAAATGAAGTACATCAGCTCGTCCGTCATGACCTTCGCTTTTTCAAGCGCGTCGGCGGAAACCTCGGCGAACAGCTCGGTGGCGTACTTTGCCTGCTCGTCGCCGCTCAGGGCCGCGTACTCCGCGTCGCACGCGGCGATCTGGTCAATCAGCTGCTGCTGATACAGCTTCCAGTAGTTCTTCACGCCCGCGCCGTAGTTCGTCCGGTCGATCTCGCACAGGGCGGACAGGCCGCGCAGCGTCCAGTAGGCGGAGTCAGCGTTGTACTCCCGACCGACCACCTTGAAGGCATCGGGCGTATCGGCGATAGCAGGATAGATCGGCAGGAACACGCTGTGTTCCGGGTTGCCCAGCGTCTGCCAGGCGGTCAGCACGCCATTGGTTTTGTACTGGAACAGGTGCGCCTCGGAGGTGCCCTCCGTACCGATGGCACGCACTTCGGGATGCTCGTTCACGTCATACTCGGTGCCCTCATAGCGATAAGCCAGCACGCCCATGGCGTCCGTCAGCGTAATCTTTTCGTCCGGCTTCTGGAACAGGGTGAAAACCTCGGTGTCATAAGGGATTTCCTGAGCGGCGGAGAAATAATGCTGGCCGCCCCAGGCACGGGCACGGTTGCCGTCGGACATCTCAGGCGCATAGGTCAAGGCCACATGCGGCTGATCGTTCAGGGTCTTAAGGAAGCCCTTCTCCTCGGGCATGGAGAACAGCGTGGCGGAGCACAGGTAGTTGTCCGTGTCGTTCACGTCCACATAGCCAATCATCATGCAATTGGGGATGACGGCGTAGCAGTCGTCCGGCACCTTAACGGCGGCCCATTCGTGACCGGAAACGATTTCCATCACCCACGCCTCGTTCGCGTCGGCGAAGATCACGGTGTTGCCCTCGGCGCTGCCATACTCCTCGATAACCTTGCCGAGCATCTGCACGCCTTCCTTGGCGGTCTTGGCGTAGGGAATCACGACGTTGGGCAGATACGCCTCGCGCAGGCCGTTCTTAACGAGCGGGTCAAATTCCTTGACTGCATCGTTAACGCCGGTGGACACCGTCGCCGTCAGGCTCACACCGTACTCGTTCATGCACGCCTCGGCAAACAGACCGTCGTTGTGCTCGGGCACGTCGGACACCATCGTCCACTGGCCGTAAGCGGCAGGCAGCTGAATCGTGAAGCCGTTGTAGGGATCGGTCAGGGTCATTTCCCCTTCCGCGGTGGAGGCGGGGTTCACCAGAATGTTCTTGTTGTACGCGCTGCCAATATCCTCGGTACGGCCCATAATCAGGCTGCCGTCGGCGGTCGCGCCCTTGCCGGCGACAAAACCGGTGCAGGCCAGTGCGGGAACCATGGTGCAAACCAGCGCCAGGCACAGGAGCAAAGCAACATACTTTTTCATAAGGGGTTCCTCCTTAAGTGAATTATTATTCACGAGAATGATTATATCATGAATATTCATGCTGTCAAGAGGGAAATTGTATTTTGGCTGTTTTTGCGACGGCGGGGAAAATGGTTCCCAAGCGCCGGAAAATGTGCTATAATATCGTTAGAAGAGGAGAGCGGCGGCGCGCCGCTCCGAGCGGAAAGAGAGGGAATCGCAATGGCAACGAACGTAGTGATCACCATCGGCAGACAGTTTGGTTCCGGCGGACGCAAGGTGGGGGAACTGCTGGCGAAGCGGCTGGACATTCCCTACTATGACAAGCAGCTGCTGTCGGAGGCGGCGAAGGACAGCGGCATTTGCGAGGAGCTTTTCGAGGATCATGATGAGAAGCCGACGCGCTCGCTGCTGTTTTCGCTGGTAACGGGGATGCAGATGCACGGCGACGCGGGCAGTATGTATATGGATATGCCGCTGAACCACAAAATCTTTCTGGCGCAGTTCGACGCGATTCGCCGGATCGCGTCGGAAGGGCCGTGCGTGATTGTCGGCCGCTGCGCGGACTATGTGCTGCGGGACAAGAAGAATGTGCTGAATGTGTTTGTGAAGGCAGATATGGCAAGCCGCGTGGAGCGGGCTGTTGCGAATTACGGCGTCGCGCCCGAGAAAGCGGAGGACACCGTGCGGCGGGCAGATAAACAGCGCGCAAGCTACTACAATTATTACGCCACCTCTACCTGGGGTGATGTGAATAATTATGATCTGTGCGTGGACACGGGCAAGCTGGGGATCGACGGCGCAGTATCGCTGCTGGCGGACTGCGTGGCCCTGATGGAGCATCGGAAATGAGGGTACGCCGGTTCGTCCTGATGCTGATGATGTGCCTGGCGCTGGCATCCTCCGCGAGCGCGCGGACGATCGCCTGGCCGGCAGCAGAGACCGAAGGCCAGCGTCAATTGCAGGCGTACATGACCCTCGTGGATGAAAGCCTGACCGCACAGGGGCAAAGTCCATTCAACACGCTTTTTGAGTGCTACGCGACCTTTGCGTGCCTGGGCGTTACCGCGCAGGACAACGCGGAGGTGCCGGAGCAGGTTGAGCTGTCGTTTTCTCTCTATGCAGACAGTATCAATATGCTTCAGCTGCGCGTGAGCGACCCGGCGCGGTTCGCCCCGCTGGCGGCGAGCTGCATCCAAGCCGTATCGCCGAGCGCGATGACACTGCAAGACGCGCTTGCCAGCGCGCAACCCTACGCGACCAAGGCGCAGTCCGCCCCGCAGAACTCCTTTGAGGAGCCGGTGGACGAGATGAACGGCAACGCGCCGCGCGCGTACTACGCCTACTACCCCAACCAGTATCAGGACAACGTGAACTGGCTGCAGCTGACGCTGATTTTCCCCATAGCGGGCAGCGGGGACGCAGCGCTGTACACGCTGCCAAGCGCCACGGCGGCGCCCGCGGCCATCGACGAGTACGAGGGCTACAATCCGGAGGACAACTACCCGCATCTGGAGGTGTTCCTTCAGGAAACCCCGGAGCCGGACTCCCCTGCCGGAGAACAGGAATAATTTTGTCCAGCCCCTGCGTGGAAAAAAAGAAAAAAGTTCACGCAAGGGCTGGACAAAAGAAAAAAAGTCTGCTATAATATCAAGCGCTGGTTTTGCCGATATAGCTCAGTTGGTAGAGCGGCTGATTCGTAATCATCAGGTCATGGGTTCGAGTCCCATTATCGGCTCCAGCATCGAGGTGTAGCGCAGTTTGGTAGCGCGTTTGGTTCGGGACCAAAAGGTCGCAGGTTCAAATCCTGTCACCTCGACCAGATTTTAAGGCAGTTTCAACAAGAAACCGCCTTTTCTTTATGTTCAAACATAACAAAATACCTCACAGACCGCGCCGCCCTGCCCCGGATTGGGGGAAAATTGGGGGAAGCTGGGTGACGCGCAGGCGTGATTTAGGGGCAGACGTGCAGGCGTCTGCCCCTTTTTTTTATTCTTCCATATCGTCGTCGTCCGCAGCGCGATCAAGCAGGGCCTGCGTGGTGCGGGCGGCATCTTCATCACGGCGGCGCAATGCGTGGGCGTATGTTTTCAGTGTGACGCTGGGGTCTGCGTGCCCCATGCGCGAGGCCACGGCCACGACGTCAATGCTATTCGCCAGCAGGATGGTGGCATGGGTGTGCCGGAGATCATGAAAGCGGACACCCTCAAAGCCGTGGGCATCGGCAAAGCGCCGGAACCATTTGGAGGGCGTGTCGTGGTGGAGCCTTGCGCCATTCCAGCCGTGGACTATCCACCCTTCCCCCTTCCAGAGATCACCAGCCCACGCCTGCACCTCTTTCTGGTATTCGCGGGTTTCATGCAGCACGGCCATCATGCCGGGCGGCAGCGCGATCAGGCGCTCGCCTGCCTCCGTCTTGGGATCACCGGCAAAGCTGCCGGTTTGCGGCGTGTAGACCAGCGCGCGGGAAATGTCGATGGTGCCATTTTTCCAGTCTACGTCGTCAAGGCGCAGCTCGCCCACCTCGCCCAGCCGCAGGCCGCAGAGCAGCGCCAGCAGGAGCGCCGCACGGTAGCACATGTTTTCCTCATGGCGCAGGCAGCGCAGCAGCTCCACGGCGCGCTCTTCCGTGAGAAAGTGCGCCTTTGGTTTCTTGGCCTTGGGCCTGTCGACCTTGTCCATCGGGTTATGGCTCAAAACGTCCCATTGCACGGCCTTGTCAAGCATCGCGTCCAGCGTGTCATAATAGTGCTGCACGGTGCGGGCCGAAAGCGGCTTGTCCAGCTTTTCGGCGCTGGCCATCTTGGCCACGTCGCTGGGGCGGCGCGGCGTTTTGAGCTTTTCATCCGGCAGGCGCGTGAGCCTGCGCCCGCTGGCGCGCACGTCATTGAGCCACTTTGTGAGCATCAGCGGCGTGAGCTTCTTTAGCTGGACGTCGCCGAGCAGCGGCAAAATGCGGGAATCAAGGAAGTATTGATAATCCTTGTAGGTGGTGGCCTTGCAGTTTGGCTTAACGTGCTGCTCCATCCACATGGCCGCAAAGCTGCGGACGGTATGCGGGGTTTGGCTGGGCTTGACACGCCCGGCATTGGCGTCAGCGGTGAGCTGCGCGAGGGCCTTTTCCGCTTCCTTGCGTTGCTTGGCCTCTGTCATGCCTTCCGGCATTTTGATGGTTTCGCGCACCCATTGCCACCCGGTTTCTGTGAGTACCTGCACACCGACGCGCCACGAATTGCGTCCGCGCTTCTCAATCGTTCCCATGTGTCAACGCCTCCAAAAAGAAAATGTTGCGGGGGTATGTTGTTTTTTAACTGTAAAAGTGTAATTAGCCCCAAGATGCACGAAAAACCCTTGAATTGGCAAGGGTTTTTCTCATTACACCGACCCGGTAAGCGGGCCGCTTTTTATGTAAGGGCGCAGGCTGAAAAAGTGTAATGCGGCGTCAATCCCCATACGGATAGCACTTTTTGCATGGCTTCAACCCCTGTTTTTTTGCCTGCGCGCGCGTCATGCTGGTGTAATTCCGGCCAAGCGCATGCTGACAAATGGAGGCTCTGTGGTATACACGCCCATTCTCAACGACATATACCGTGGCAGCATCAAACGAAAGCACATCCCGCCGCCTTGCCGCCTGCTTGTTGGTGAAGCGTACAGCCATGCTAAAGCCATAGTTTATGCCATCTTTGCCGCCGACTACTTGATAATCCGAAATGGTATAGTCGGGCTTCCTCATGGCCGCCAGCACATCCGGCACCATGGCCTTGGGCACAAAACCAATCTGACGCCCGTTTACGCGGCACTCGATAGCGTCCTCACCTTTGAATTTAACGGGTTTGAGATTGATATCCAGCTCGCCGCCGTTCTCGAAGGGCGGCAGTCCTTCATCAATCTGGCGCAGCAGCTCCTGCCGGTCTATGCCTTCATCGTTCGGGAAGGTGACACCGCTTAGATGGAAGCTGATAAAGGAATAGGCCGGGGCGACAGGCTGTGCGCCCTGCTTCTTGGGTGCAGCACTCCGCTTGCCCTTCCAGATCAGGACGGCCACCGCGATGCAGACAACGGCAAGCAGCCATGCAAAGGCAGCGTTTTTTGTGGCATTAAGACCCAGCCAAGCGCAGACGCAGGCCAGCGCCGTCAAGGCCAAGGCCGTGGCTTTTCTTTTCATTTCTGCGCCCCCTTTGCTTTTCCTTCCAGATAGGCGGCAGGCATCTTTGTGACTTCCAGCGCAGCCACGGTAGCAGCGTTTGCACTGTCCATCAGTTTGGCCTTGTCACCTGTGGCAGCAGCTTGCAGGCAGATGGTGAGATGGCGCATGAAGTCGCGCCACGCAGCCAACGGCTGCTCGCCGCAGGGGGAGCCGTTACACTGATACAGTATGGCAGCGTTGACCAGCTCCATCACGTCGCTGGCAGTGGGTGCGCTGCTGGCGGCTACCCCTTGCAGCGTGGTAAACGCAGACGTCAGCGCCCCGTCTGTGGCGTTTTTCTCCGCAGACAGGCCGAAAATGTAGTCAAGTGAAACGTGATAATACTGCGCCAGCTTTATACCGTTCCATAGTGACGGCATCTTTCCGCTTTCATAATTTGAGAGCATCGCGCGGGAAATATCTAATTCTTCCGCAGCCGTCTGCTGCTTAA
The DNA here is from genome assembly GCA_964600835.1 of uncultured Oscillospiraceae bacterium. GTDB lineage: Bacteria > Bacillota > Clostridia > Christensenellales > Aristaeellaceae > UBA11524. The sequence continues at coordinate 35,826 of CAZRLM010000003.1, read as the reverse complement.
TTTCCCGTTCTTCCCGTAACTGCCGCAGTCTATTCTGTGTGTATGACATTTTGAATTATTCCCCCTGTTCGTTTCATAATTTACCACATTCGTGCGCTATTTCGTCATTTTGTGTGCTATGTTATGCCAATTTACAAAAAAGACTTGACAAAAAAAAAAAACGCTAAAATGTCAAATATCACAAACATATTAGACACCAACCAGCCCGGAAACACAAGGTAGACAAGGGCGGGAAATGGTGCCGGAACTCGCCACGAATGGCAGAAAGTGAGGCCCCAATATGAATAAGCCCCGCCGCAAGAGCCTGCAAAGCATCATTGAACAGCTCAACGCCCTGCGTGATGAGCTGGAAACCTTGAAGGACGAAGAACAGGAGTATTACGACAACATGCCCGAGGGCATCCAGATGAGCGAGCGCGGTGAGAAAGCCGAGGAAGCCATTTCCAACCTTGAACGCGCCATGGACAGCATTGAGGAAGCGGCGGGCTACATTGAGGAGGCGACGGCATGACCACCCAACTGCTCAACGTGTACTTTTACGCTCTCTACGATGAAGGCGACCACAAGGCCCACAGCGGACTAGCCGCTAATGTGTGCTCCGCTGCCGTGCGCAGCGACATCGCGGGCAACTACATCGCCCCGCGCTATGTAACTGTTCACCGCGTGCCCGAACTTGTGGGCGTAACGAGCGAGGACGTCAGCACTGTGGAGATCATGCAGCGCAGTATGGCCCAGCAGATCGGCCACCGCATCAGCTGCGACACCTGCCGCAGGTTTGGCGATTGCCTTCACGGCCCTGCCGATGGACTGTGCTGCTGCGAGGAATGGGAGAGCCGCGTATGAAAAGCGATAACATTTACTACCGTGCCCGGATGCAGGCGGCGCAGCGCGACCCGCTGCACGCCAGCCGGGAGCGCACGGCCAGCGCGATCTATGTTAGCTGCGAGGCGCTGGCCGACTATGAAACCGGGCGCACCGTTCCCCCGTGCGACGTGGTGCAGAAAATGGTGGAGGCGTACAACGACCCCGACCTGAAGGGCGCGCACATCCGCGCATGCTGCCCGCTGCTGCCGGATTACGGCAGCACAGAGAGCAGCGAGCTGGCCCGCGCTGCGCTGGGCTGGGCCGTGGCTTTTGAGAGCGCCCAGCAAATCGCGCTGCGGTTTGCCACCGTCGCCCGCGACGGGCGCATCACCACCGACGAACTGCCTGCCGCCGAGGCCATCCGCAGCAAGGCCGTGGAGCTGCGCCGCGTGATGGAGGAAACCATCGCCGCCATCGACAAGGCGGTGGCCAATATCTAAGAAGGAGGGCTGGCCGTGAAATTTGCGACCATCCGGGAGGCAGCCGTCGAGCTGACGATCAGCGAGGACAGGCTGCGCCGCGCCGTGAGAAACGGCGACATACCCCACATGAAGCTGGGCACCCGCACGGTGGTGGACATTGACCGCGTGGCCGAGCTGCTGAAAAGGCCGGAGGGCGTGAACATCGCCACCGTGAGCGGCGAAACCGGGCTGAGCGTTTCATCTATCCGCCGGGCTGTGCGCGAGGGCTGGATGCCCTGCGACAAGAGCGGGCGGGCCTTCATGTTCGACATGGACGAAGTACGCGCAGCCATCGAGGCGCGCATGCAGGCACAAACCAAAGCAAGCAGATAAAGGGAGGCGGGCGCATGGACATCCGCGAGTTTATATCCCGCCTTCGCGTGGAATCCGGCCCAAACAGCAGCGGCGAATACATGTGCAGGTGCCCAGCGCACGACGACAAAACCGCAAGCCTATGCGTGCGCGATGGTGACAAAGGCATTGTACTGAAATGCCAAGCGGGCTGCGACACCGAGGCGGTGCTTGGAGCCATGGGGCTAAAAATGCGCGACCTTTTCCGTGAGAGCAGCGCACCGGCAAGCAGATCGGATGCGCCCAAGGCCGCCCCGCCCACCAAGAAGGGCGGCGGCAAGAAGCCGCGCGGCAAATTCGTCTGCGCATACAGCTACACGGACGAAAACGGCAAAGTGCTGTTTGAAGCCTGCCGCTACCAGCGCCCGGACGGTGACAAGACTTTCAGCCTGCGGCAGCCCGACCCCAGCGAGCCAAGCGGCTATAAATACACCAAGGAAGGCGCGCGGCTGGTTTTGTACCGGCTGCCGGAAGTGCTGGCGGCAATCAAGGCGGGAAAGCCGGTTTTTGTGGTGGAAGGCGAAAAGGACTGCGACAACATGGCAGCCATGGGCTACACGGCCACGACCAACCCCATGGGCGCAGGCAAGTGGCTGGCGGGCGAATACAGCGCCAGCCTGACCGGCGCAGACCTGTACATCATTCCCGACAATGACGACGTGGGCCGCAACCACGCCAAGCAGGTGGCGCAGAACACCTACAAGCTGGCCCAGAGTGTGCGCGTGGTGGAGCTGGCCAAGGTGTGCAGCGAGCTGCCGCCCAAGGGCGATGTAACAGACATGTACAAGCTGCTGGGCCGCAAGGCTGGCGACGCCGCCCTCAAACGGGCCATGCAGGAGGCCGAACCCTTCACCGGGGACGCGCTGGCGCAGCGCGATGCTGCCGCTGAATACTACAACCGCGTGTATGGCTACTGCGTGGACGCCGGGCGCATTTGCCAAGAAACGCAGGACGGCCCCAAGCCGCTGGCCAACTTTGTGGTGCTGCCCCGCGCGGTGGTGACACGCGACGATGGCGTGAACGTGTCGCAGGAAACCATCCTCGACGGCTGGACGATGGACGGCGCGCCCCTTCCCCGTGTGAACGTGAAAACAGATCAGTTTGACAGCATGGGATGGGTGACGAAAAACTGGGACTTTCGCGCCAACATCGCCCCCGGCAACACCGTGAAAGACCGGCTGCGCTACGCGATCAGCGAGGTGGGCCGGGAAACCTGCGAGCGAATCACCCAATACACGCACACCGGCTGGCGCAAGATCGGCGGCAAGTGGGCCTATCTGTTTGAGGGCGGGGCCGTGGGCGTGGACGGCGTGACCGTATCGCTGGGCAGTGGTTTGGATATGTACCGGCTGGACGGCAGCGGCGCGGCTGACTTTGACAAGATCAGCTATCTGGACGGCGCAGTTATGACCCTTAACATGAGCGACGTTATCGCGGAACATGTGTGCATCCCGCTGTTGGGCACGATCTTCCTTGCACCGCTGCGCGAGTTTTTGAGCGCTACGGGCATCGCCCCCGCCTATGCGCTTTTTCTGCTGGGCGGCACCGGCAGCCGCAAGAGTACAGCGGCAGCGCTGGCGCTTTCACACTTTGGCAACTTCACAGGCAAGAGCCTGCCCGCATCCTTTAACGACACGGCCAACTTTATCAGGAAAAAGGCTTTTCTGCTGAAAGACGCCCCCATCGTGGTGGACGACTACCACCCCGTGACCAGCTTGCAGGAGCGCAAGAAAATGGAGGCCACCGCGCAGAGCCTTGTCCGCGCCTTTGGCGACGGTGCAGAACGAGGACGAATGAAAAGCGACTTGACATTGCAGGAGAGCATGCCGCCGCGCGGCGTGGCGATCATCAGCGGCGAGGACACGCCGGGCGTGGGTGAAAGCGGTATGGCGCGCTTTTATGTGGTCAACGTGAGCCGCGACGACGTGCCCGCCACGGACAGCCTGACCGCGATGCAGGAAGTGGCCCGCATGGGCTACCTGCAAAAGAGCATGCGCGGCTATATCGTATGGCTGCTAAAACAGATCGACGAAATGCCCGCGCTGCTGCATGAATCCTTTTTGAAAAACCGCGCCCACGCCATCGAAAAGACCAAGGGACAGCATGGCCGCACAGCGGAGGCCATCGCCCATATGATGCTGGGATATGACACCATGCTGCGATACCTGCGGGACGTGGGTGCGATCACCACCGAGGACTGCATCAGCATGAGCGCCCACGCTTGGCAGGTTGTGACCGACAACAGCCGCAAGCAGTCCGAGGACATGCGGGAAGATCGGCCCAGCAAGATTTTTCTTTCCAGCATCGGAGAACTGCTCATCAGCAAGAGCGCAGCGGTGCGCGACCTGACCGGCTCGCCCGGCGAGGGCGGCAGCTCCACACCCAAGGATATGATCGGCTACATGGACGCTGATTTTTACTATCTCATGCCGCAGGTGGCCTACCGGGCCGTGGCCAAGCTGTGCAACGATCAGGGGCAGGCTTTCCCGCTGACGGCAAAAATGCTGTACAAGCAAATGCGCGAGGACGGTGTGCTGACGGCAGAAACGACCACCAGCACCAGCGCCACCCGGCCCAAGTGGATAGACGGAAAGACCCAACGGCTGCTGTGGATACCCCGCCGCTTGATTGACGGCCCCAAGGTGGCACAGGAGCAGACGCGCATGGACTTCCACCCCAAGAGCGACTTTATCCCCGTTGACGACGCGGATTTGCCGGAAGAATTTCGATAAAAGCGCCCGCGCAGGCGCTTTTGAAGGGAGGCACAACAATGCGATTTGCCACCAATATGCGGGTTTGCAATGACTGCGGCAGGCCCTTGGAGATCGGGGAAACCTGCAACTGCCGCCAGCCGGTGCGCGGCATAACGCGGGACGGCCTGCGGGCGCGCTGCCCCTGCTTTAAGCATCGCAGCAGCTACCGGGGCCGATGTTACATCGTGTGCGGCGGCGTCAAGCACGAATACCCCGGCAGCGACCCACGAAACGAGCATTACAGGCGCTACTGCTGCGGCCTGTTCAAGCTATGCGACTATTACCGAACGATGAAGGGAGAGCATGAAACATGCAAAGCGGAGAAATGAAAGTAACCTACATCGACCCCACCCAGCGCCACCTTTTCGCTGCCCCGCTGCCTGACAGCGGCTTTGCCGTATGGGCGCAGCGTGCCAAGGAAGCACCTCGCAAGCTGGTGTGCCGGGGCTACATCGACCCGGACGGCTACCCCGATTTTGGGCAGGCGCAAGACGCCCTTGACCGCTATGTATCGTGGAAAAGGAGCGAGAGCGGCAGCTGGAAAAGCTGGGAGGTGCTTGTCAACGGTAAAGAAACCGAATGGGACGACTACCACGCCATGGTACGCGGTGAGCTGCTGGCCCCTGTGGGCGTGCCCGCTAATGCCATCGTGACGCTGGCGAACATCGAATACCGCATCGCCCACCACATGAAGGGGGCCTATGAAAACATCATCGAGGTGGGCCGCTGCCTGTGTGAAGCGAAAGACGCCGGGCTGGTGCCTCATGGCCAATGGGAAGCATGGGTGCGGCAAAACACCGGTATGAGCGAGCGATCCGCGCAAAAGCTGATGCAGACGGCCCGCAGCGTACACAGCGGCAGCAGTCTGGCGCAGCTGCCCATCAGCAAGATCACCACCATTTTAAGCCTGCCCGAACCCGAACGCGAGGGCATGGCCGAAAGAGCAATCACCGAGGACATGACCCTGCGCGAGCTGCAAGATGCTGTAAAGCGCGAAAAGCAGCGCGCCGACCAGCTGGCCGCCACGCAGGTTAAGACCAGCGCCCGCGCCGCTGCTGCCGAGCGCGAGCTGGCCGAACTGAAAGCCGACCTGCCCAAGCAAGCCGAAAGCATGGCCGCCGAATACGCCGAAAAGGCCACCGAGGAAATAGACGCCCTGCGCGCACGGCTGGCCGAGGCCGAGGCCCGCGCGGCGCAGGCAGCTGAAAGAAGCGACTACATCAGCCCGGAAGCACAGGCGCAAATTGACCGCCTGACCGATGAACTGGCCGAGGCCGAGAGCTATGCAGAGCGGCAGGCCGAGCTGCGGCAGCAGGCCCAACAGGAACTGCTCAACCAGCGCGCGCAGGCTGTGCGCGGCGAGAGCTCCCAAGCTGCCGCCTTTGGCCCTGCCGAACTGGCGGCAGCTGTGCAGGCTTTCGTGTGTGCTGCTGGCGTGTTGCCACACCTTGGCGCGAGTATTGCGCAGATCAGCGAGGGCGAGCGCGCGCAAATGCGCCAATACGTCGATATGGTGGACGCTTGGGTAGCGGGTGCGCGCCGGACGCTGGCCACCATCATCATCAGCGGGGAGGTTTGACCATGGAAAACAACGAGCTGATGCAAATGCCCACGCAAACACCCCCAGCCCTACCCGCAGAGGTACAGGCCGCCCTTGGCCAGATGGGCGAAATCATGCGCGGCATGGCCGACATGCTGCGCTCCACCAACGAGCGCATGGCATCGCTGGAACGCGAGGTGCGGCTCTTGACCAAAGTGACCCCGGCGCAGGCCAACGCCATCAATGAGGCCATCCGGCAGCGCGCTGCCGAACTGTGCGAAATCTACCGGGCGCAGGGCTGCGAAAAGGCCACGGCCAACGCGATCAGGCGCGCCGTGCGCCTGACCACCGGCACCAACAGCGTGCGCGAGCTGCCCCGCTGCGAGTATGGCGTCGCCATGGAGCAGGTGCGCATGTGGGATGACCGAAAAGCCATGAAGGCCCTGCGGGCCAAGATCAACAGGACGTAACGCCGCGAGCGTTTACGGATAAACGACAGACAAGGAGGCAACACCATGAACCCCACGAAAGCCATCAAGCGCGCACGGCGCGCAATCCGACAGGCCGACAGCGCGCTGAAGGAAGCCGCCAACGCCATGCGCAAGCAGCCCGACACCGAGGAAACCGCGAAACAGCCGCCGGAATTTCTTTCCAAAGCCTTCAATCTGCCCACCGACAGCACCGGCTTTGACGGGCTGGCGGCTGCCGCTGCGGCGCTGCGCCAAAACGGCCCGCGCGTTTTCAAGATCGGGGACGAAATCGAGGTGCAGCACCGGCTTGGCAAACTGCGCTTTGTTGTTATCGGCATCGACCACGACAAGGCCCTTGACCGCGACCACACCTTGACGCTGCTGCTGACGTCCATGGTGCTGGGCAGCGCCTTCGACGCCCCGGACTTGGCGCACCCGTTTGGCCGCAACAGCTACCCCCTGTCCACCATCCGCGCGATGCTCAACGCCGAATTTCTGGACGGCTTCACCGAGGCAGACCGGCAGGCCATGACGCCGACGCAGCACCGCACCTATTCCTTTACCGAGCAGGAATACATCCATACCAATGACATGGTTTTTCTGCTGTCCGCGAGCGAGGCGGGCTTTGAGGTAAACGGCGACGACGTGCGCGACGAGGGCAGCGCCTACCCGTACTTTAAGACCGGCGACGAATCACGTCAGCTTGCAGACGTCAACGGAAACGCCCGTTACTGGTGGCTCCGCTCGCCTATCCCGTGGAGCGGCAGCAACGTGCGCAACGTCACGCCGTCGGGAGCGTTGAGCAGCTACGACGCGAACAACGGCGACGCGGTGGCGGCGGTTTGCGTTATCGGTTAATCACCCATCCGCGCCGATAGGCGCGCACCATCGAAAGGAGCGCAGCACCATGAAAGATTACAGAATTACGATTGAACCCATCAGCCCGGACGCCAAGCGGCGCAACATGCGCGGCGCGCAGAGCTTTGAATGTGAAAGCCTGTGCGTAATGGCCAGCAGCGTGGAAGCAAGCGACGCCAACGGCAAGCTGGTCAACTTGCAGGCGGCCATCCTTGGCCCGCGTCAGCTGATTGCGCACAGCCTTTTCGCCCTGCTGAAAGATGAAAGCAACGCCGAGCTGCGGCACGACTTGTCGCAGCTGATGCTGAAGGACGTGCTGGGCACGGCGCGCTCCGAGGTTGTGGAGCGGCACCAAAGCAGCCATAGCATGCCAGACACGCCCGACATATCCGAGGAACTGCTGGCGGCGCTGTTTGGGCGCGACAGGCACGCGCCGCATCATTAAGGAGGGGCCGTCGTGAATAAGACAATCATTATCGGCAACCTGACCCGCGACCCGGAACTGCGCAAGACGCAGGACGGCACCCATGTGTGCAACTTCACCGTGGCGGTGAACCGGCGCACCCGCACAGGCGGCCATCCGGAAGCCGACTATTTCCGCGTGACGGCGTGGCGAACGCTGGGCGAAAACTGTGCCAAGTATCTGGCCAAGGGCCGCAAAGTTTGCGTGACCGGCCCTGTGTCCGCGCGGGCCTATACGGGAAATGACGGCATCGTGCGCGCCACTTTGGAGCTGACCGCCGATGAAGTGGAATTTTTGAGCGCGCGCCGCGATCAGGACGCAGCGGGCGACTTCACGCCGGTGGACGACGACGACCTGCCGGAAGAATTTAGATAAAAGCGCCTGCGCGGGCGCTTTTGCAGGGAGGGACACAGGATGAAAGCATTGACCATTTTAGCCCGGTGCCGCAGCGCCGAAACAGACAAGCGGCGCATCCGGCAGCAGATCGAGCGGCGGCGCGAGGCTATAACCTGCATCTCGCCCCGCATGGACGCCAACGGCGGCGGGCGCAGCACCGCCGAGCAGGACAAGATCGGCGCTTTTGTCGCTGCGGTGGACGAATTGGAACGCCGTCTGAAGGCACGCGAGCAGGCCCAAAGCGTGGAAATAGCCGCCGCCTGCGCCCTGCTGGACATGCTGCCGGAAAACGAAAGCGCCGTGCTGCATGAATACTATGTGAAAGGCGGCAAGGTGCCCGCCATTGCCAAGCGCTTGGGCTATTCCGAAAGCTACACCCGGAAGATTAAGGCAGAGGGCGAGCGGGCGCTGTGCGAGCTGCCGGACAGCAGCGTCGCCGCCGCCCTGCCTGCGTGGTATAAATGAGCGCGCAGGAGCGGACAGAATAGGGTTAGGATAGGCTAATGATAGGGATATGATAGGGGGAGGATAGGGTTAGGAGCGCAAATGATAGGGTTAGGAGCGCAAATGATAGGGTCAGAAGCGCCGAAAGTGTGATATTATACATGCTGTCGAAGAAGGGACGGACGCGAAAGCGGGCCGTCCCTTTGTTATACCCGAAAAGCGCCCGCGCGGGCGCTTTTGAATGGAGGCGCAGGCATGGCCCACTACAAAGAAAGCAAGCCCTTTTACCACACCGACGAATGGAAGAAGGTGCGCGCCGCCGCCTTGGAGCGGGACGCGGGCATGTGCTGCGACTGTATGGACAGGTTTCGGGCCGGTTACGGGCGCAAGCCGCGCCGGGCCACAATGGTGCATCATCTGCAAAGCATCGAGGAACGCCCCGACCTCGCCCTCAACCTTGGGAACCTGCGCAGCCTGTGCGACCCATGCCATAATAAAAGGCACCCGGAAAAGGGCAGGCGGCAGGCCAAGCCACGGCACACCCGTATGCGCGTGATTAAAGTTTGAAAGGATGAAACCCCATGAACGAAAGCCTGAAAGTGATGCATATGCAGACCATTACGGAACCCAATGCGGTGAAGATTTACGACGCGCTTTGTGACGCCTGTGAAATGCGCGAGGGCGGCATGGCCGACCCTGACCAGATGCTGGTGGCCGACATTGCCCGCGCCGAACAGATCAAGCAGGCCCTCATTGCCGACATCGCCGCGCGCGGCATCGGCAGCGAGCGCAGCAACGGACGCCAGAAATACTGGCAGGAAAACAAGAGCGTGGCGCAGGTGCGGGCCTACGCCGAACAGCAGCGAAAGCACCTCTCCGAATTGCGCTTGACGCCGAACAGCAGAAAGGCCGCCCCCGTCATGGTTGACGATGAGTTTAGCAACTTCTAATGCTGCGACCCCGTCCCCCGTTGTCAGATGCTACGAATACGCCCACGACGTTGACGCCGGGCGCATTGTAGCAAGCAAAAAGGTGAAGCTGGCCTGCCGCCGCTTCCTGCGTGATTTAGAGAGAGAAAAAGACCCCGCATACCCTTGGCGCTTTGATGAGCAAAAGGCCGCCCGGCCTGTGGACTTCATCGAGCGCTTTTTAACGCCTACAAAGGGCGATTACGATAAAATGACGCTCATGCCGTGGCAGTGTTTTGTGGAGTGCAACCTTTACGGCTGGGTGAGCAAGGAAACCGGCCTGCGCCGCTTTCGTGAGGGCCTGATTGTGGTGGGCACCGGCAACGGCAAATCCACCCTTTTGGCGGGAAACGCCACCTATGGCGCATGCAAAGACGGCGAGCGCGGCGCTGATATTTACCTGCTGGCCAACAGCAAAGAGCAGGCGGGCATTGTTTTCAATGAGTGTCACAGCCAGATCAAGGCCAGCCGCCACCTTGCGCCGCGTTTCCGCACGCTGCGCGACGGCGTTTATTATGACGCCATGAGCGCAAGCATCAAGCACAGATCGAGCGACAGCCGCAGGCTGGACGGCCTAAACCCGCACATGGCCATTTTTGACGAAATCCACGAATACCGCGACTTTAAGCTCATTAACATCATCAAGCGCAAGATCGTCAAGCGCACGCAGCCGCTTGTTATCTACATCACCACCATGGGCAACGTCATCGACGGCCCGCTCGCCTACTTTTACGACCTGTTCACGGACGCCATGAGCGGCAAGCTGGCCGAGGATGTAGCCGACCGCATGTTTAGCTTTATCGCAGAACTGGATGAAGGCGACGACCCGGAGGACGACAGCACATGGATTAAGGCCAACCCGTCGCTTGGCGTACTGCTGAAAATTGAGGATTTGCGCGAAACGTGGGAGCGTGACAAGCACATTCCTGCACAGCGTGCCGACTTCCTTTGCAAGCAGCTCAATATTACGGTGAACACCGACGACATGGCTTTTGTACAGCCGGAGGTGCTCAACCGCAACAATGGCACCATGTTGGAAGAAGCGCTGCTGGGCCGCCGCTGCTATGGCGGCTTTGACCTGTCCAGCCGCGAGGACTTCACCGCCGCCGCGCTGGAATTTCCGCTTGACGACGGGCGCGTTTTTGTGCTGCTGCACAGCTGGGTACCGCGCCGCAAGGTTGAGCTTGACCAAGAAAAAATCGACTACTACGGGCTGGCCATGCGCGGCCACCTGACCATAGTGGAGGGCGAATACATCCAGCAGGAGGACGTTTATAGCTGGTTTTGCGAGCAGGCCAAGAAATACGAGATCATGACCATAGGCTACGACCCGGCTAACGCCACCCGCCTGCGCCAGATGCTTGAAAACAAGGGCTTTGTGTGCGAGATCGTGCGCCAAGGCCCCCTGACGCTCAATGACCCGATGAAGGACATAAAAGAGCTGCTGCTGGCCGGGCGCGTAGTGAGCAACAGCGACCCCATGCTGCGATGGTACACCGATAACGTGCGCATCAGCGGCGAGCGCAGGCACGCCGACAAGCAGAACTGGATGCCCAGCAAGCGCAACAAGTTCCGCAAGATTGACGGCTTTATGGCATGGCTGGACGCCCATGCCATCAACATGGAGAAAAACCCGGCTGGCGAAATTCGCCGCGCGCCCGCCGTGCGCGTCGTCAATCTTGGAAACCGCAGGCGTGGAGCTTAAAAAGGAGGGACTGCCCTATGTGGCCATTTAAGAAAGAACCCAAGAACCAAGTGAGGGCGCGGGACAAGCCCAACGGCAAAACCGGCGACAAGCCACGCGCCAGCGGGCGCTGGCTGTCCGTTCATCGCGTGCGAGCTGACAATACCATGCGCGGCAATGAGGCGATTTATGCCGCCGTGAGCCGCATTTCCAACACTGTGGCCAGCATGCCGCTGCATCTGTACAAAGGCTATGAACGACAGAGCGCCCACCCGCTGGAACAGCTTGTCGCCCGCGCGCCAAATGAGAACTTTACACCTTTTGGCTTTTTGCAGACGATGGAGGCTTTCCGCAACACCGAGGGCAACGCCTACGCCCTGATTGTGACCGACAAGCTGGGCGCGGTGAAGCGGCTGGACATTCTTGACCCGTCGCGCGTGAGGCCGCAGCGGCACCCGGAAACCCGCGAAATGTGGTATGTGGTACAGCTGGACGACGGCAAGGCGTACCCGGTGCCCGGCTGTCAGATCATCACGGTGCGGCACATGAGCGCCAACGGCGAGCTGGGCATCCGCCCCATCGACGTGCTGGCGGGCACGCTGGACTATGACAAGCAGGTGAAGGAGTTTAGCCTGTCGCAGCTGGACGGCGTGAATCAGGGCGTTTTTCTGACGGTGCCCAATACCGGCCTTGACGATGAGGCAAAAAACGAAGTGATTGACAGCTTTCTGGACGCCTACGAGCGCAGCGGCCAGCGCGTGGTCATCCTTGAAGGCGGCCTGACGGCCACCACTTTCAGCCAAAACCCCATCAGTGCGCAGGTGCTTGACGTGGAGCGCATCATGCGCAACCGCGTGGCAACGGTGTACAACATCCCGCCCCACCTGCTGGGCGACTATTCCGACACCAGCTTTTCGACGGCAGAGCAGCAGATGCAGGAATTTTTACAGCTGACCATTATGCCGATTGTGGCGCAATGGGAACAGGAATTAAACCGCAAGCTGCTGACCGCTGCCGACTATGCTGCGGGCTACCGTTTCCGCTTTGACGTGGACGCGCTGGCCCGCGCGGACACGGCCACCATGGCCGACAAATACCAGAAGGCCATTCGCGGCGGCTGGATGCAGCCCAACGAAGTGCGCGAGCGCGAGGGCCTGCCGCCCGACGAAAACGGCGGAGAACTCATGGCCAGCCGCGACCTGCTGCCGCTGCGCATTGCCATCAAAAACCCGGAAATGCTGCTGTCCGCAAAAACCACGGATAGCAAGGAAGGAGGAAAAACCGAATGAGCTTTTACAACTTCATCCGCAACGAAGCGGACGGCAACGCCGAACTGCACATTGACGGCGAGATCGTGGCCAATGTGGACTGGTGGGGGCCGAGCGGCCAAGTGGTAGCCCGGCGCTTTCGCCAGCAGCTTGCGCAGTGCCGCGACGTGACGGTCTACATCAATTCGCCGGGCGGCGACGTGTTTGCCGGTGCTGAAATGTACACCGCGCTTCGCGAGCATAAAGGCCGAATCACCGTAAAGGTGACGGGCATAGCCGCCAGCGCTGCCAGCATGGTGGCTATGGCGGGCGATGAAATCCTCATGTCACCGGTGGCCCACATGATGATCCACGACCCGTGGACATACGCGGCAGGCAATTACCGCGAGTTTGAGCATCAGGCCGAAGTGCTGCGGGAGATCGGAGAGGGCCTCATCGCCGCGTATACGGCCAAGACCGGCAAGAGCCGGGACGAAATCGCGGCGATGCTGGAAGCCGAAACCTACATGAACGCGCAGCGCTGCGTTGACGAAGGCTTTGCGGACGGCATCCTGTACGAGCAGGCCCCCGAAGCCGACGCCAGCAAGGCGCTCAAAAGCCACATGATGCAGGGCAAGAGCTACGGCCCGCGCGCCATTCTGGCCCGAATGCGCGCCCATGCCGCCCCGCCCGCCGACGCGGGCAGCAATCCCCCGGACTCTGACGCAGCCCTGCGCAGCGAAATCGCGCAGAGAGCTGCTTTTTTTGCCACTCTTTACCCCAAAGCCTAATTCAAGGAGGTACACCACCATGACCCTGACTGAAATTCAGAACAGCATCCGCGAGCTGGGCGGCCAGATTCGCGCCGCCGCAGAAACCCTCGCCGCTGCCGCCGCCGACCCGAACACCCCCACCGCCACCCTGACCCAGCAGCGCGACGCGCTGAACGGGATGAACGCACGCATGGCCGCCTTGCAGAGCGCCTACAACGCGCAGCATGACGGCGAAGCGAACGGCCTGCCCATGGGCGGGCAGAGCAGCGACCCGAGGCAGGACAGGAGCCTGCGCGCGATGCTGAGCAGCAACGAATACGCCCGCGCCTTTGCGGACGCCCTGCGCACCGGCGCGCGTCCGGGCCGCCCCATGCAGAGCGAAAAACATAAAGTGCTTTACGACGCGCTGACCATCGGCGGCGGCAGCCCTGCGGGCGAGGACGGCGGCTTTCTCGTGCCGGAGGACATCGACCACACGATCCGAGAACGCCGCCGCGAGCTTTCCCCGCTTGCCGACCTGTTCAATGTGGAAACCACCAACTCCAACAGCGGCTGGCGCGTCGTAGACAAGGCCCCCACCACGGGCATGACCGCGCTGACCAGCGAAATCCCCACGGGCGGCATTTCCACGGACGATCAGCCGGAATTTTCCAAGGTGACGTATAACATGACGACCTACGGCCTAATTATCCCCGTTTCCAACGAGCTGGCCGCAGATGAGGTGGCCAACCTGTTCGGCTATCTGGGCAACTGGTTTGCCAAGAAGCAGGTGCTCACCGAAAATCTGCTGCTGAAAAACCAGCTGGAAGCCATGACCGCCCAGAACATCGCCTCCACCGCCGACGCCGTTGCGGCGCTCAAGAGCGTGCTCAACAAGAGCCTTGACCCGGCCATCAGCCTGAACGCCGCCATCCTGACAAATCAGGACGGCTATGACTTCCTCGACCAGATCAAGGACGGGAACGGCAGGCCCATGCTCCAGCCCGACCCCACCAGCCCCACCTCCATGTTGTTCAAGGGGCGCAGGGTGGTCATGACGGCCAACAGCCTGCTGCCTTCCCGCACCGTGACCGCCACCGGCGCAACCAAGGGCGATTATTTCCCCATCTATGTGGGCGACTTCAAGCAGTTTGCGACGCTGTTTATGCGCCAGTACCTCGAAGTCACGTCTACGGACGTGGGCGGCAACGCCTTCCGCAACAATTCCATCGAGGTGCGCGGCCTTTCCCGCATGTGTGTAAGCACGTTTGACACCGAGGCCGCTGTGCGCCGCGAAATCTTCACCGCCGCGACCTAATAACGCGCAGGGGCAGTCCTACCGGCTGCCCCTGCTACTCATAGAAAAGAGGTGAACCACATGGCAATCATCAGGAACGACAGTCAGCAGACCACGGCCAACATCAGCGTGACCCGCGAGGACGGCGAGCGCGTGCAGGCCGTGAGCGCGTCCTGCCACATCCGGCCCGGCAAGAGCATGAGCATCAACGTGGACGTGCTGGACGCCGCCGCCATCACGGACGCCAACCGCGACGAAGTGGGCAGCGCTGTGGCACAGTACATCACCGAGGAACTGGCCAAGGCCGCCACGCTGGGCGTGCCGGTAGCCGCCGCGCAGTAAGAAGGGGGCATCGACATGCCAAGCATTGAAGAGGCTGCACGCTTTGCAGGGGCCGACCCCGAATGTGACAGGCAGGTGCTTGACATGTGCCTGCGCGCAGCTGTGGCATGGTATGAGCGTGCAAAGGTGCCGCCGCGAGAAGGCGATGACCTGTATGATTTTTGGGTGTGCAACTTGGCCGCGTGGATGTTTGACAACAGGGGCGCAGGCGGTGACGCCGCCAATGTTCCGCCCTACATCGTCCACAGCGTGCATCAGCTGCGGCCCAAGAGAACGGGGGCGACGACGTGAAAGCTGGCGACCTAAAGCATCAAATCATCATCGAGCGCCCGAAATATACCACCGACGCCAAGGGCAACCGGCGCACCGAATGGGAGGAAGTCGTCACCTGCTGGGCCAGCATGGCCGACGTGAGCGGGCGCGACTTCTACGCCGCGCAGGCCCATCAGGCGCAGGACATTGTGACCTTTGGCATCCGCTGGCGCAACAGCATCAACAAAGAGTGCCGCATCCGGCACGGCTCGCAGGTGTATCAGATCGAGCAGATCAACCACTTGGGCTACAAGCGGGATTTTATGCACGTCAAGGCGCGCATGATTTGCGGCGAGGGAGCGTGAACGCATGGCAGGCTTTGAAGTGAAAGGCATGGAGGCCACCATTGCCAAGTTTCAGCGTGCGGCCATGACCAGCGAGGACGCCGTGAAGCGGGCCGTTAAGGCTGGCGGCAAGCTGGTGGCTGACCGGCTGAAAGACAAGGCCCCTGTGCGCACCGGCGCGCTGCGTGACAGCATCAAGGCCGGGCCGGTCAAGTACAACGCAGCGGAAGGCTATTTCTGCAAGGTGGAACCCACAGGCAACCATCCGGAGAGCGGCGAGCCGCTGGCCAAGATCGGCAACATTCTGGAATACGGGCGCAGCTACGGCGACACCGACAAGCCCCCGCTGGGCTGGTTTCATCCCACCGTAAAGGCAGCGGAGGGCGAGGCCGTGCAGGTGATGCAGAACGAGCTGACCAAGCGCATGGGGAGCGTGTAGCCATGACATACGACGAATTTTTCAAAGCGGCCCTCGACCCGCTGGGCTGCCCGGTGAGCAAGGAACCCGCAGGCGGCCAGTATGAAACCTACGCCGCATTTAACGAGGTGCTGGGCACCTTTACCGGCTACGCCAGCAATCAGCCCCACCGGCTGCATCACATGGTGCAGGTGCATGTTTACAGCAAGCGGGACGACGGCACCCACGAAACCCTGTTTTACGAGGCCATCAAGCTGCTGCGCGCCGCTGGCGTGCGCGTGTACAGCTACGGGCCGAACCTATACGAGAATAACACCGGCTATCACCATATCGCAGCGACCTGCGAATGGACAGAGAAAACCGAGTAAGGAGGCAACCCAATGGAAGGCTATTTTTACGGCGTACTTGACCTTTACTTTGCGGAAATGACCACCAAGGACACCAGCACCACCGCGCCCGCATACGGCACGCCCGAAGTGCTGGCCAAGTCCATCGAGGTGACGATCACGCCCGGCTACCGCGAGGGCAAGCTGCACGCGAGCAATGCCACCGTGCGCAACAAAAAGCGCATCGACACCTACACCGTGAGCGCGAACGTGGACAAAATCCCCGCTGCGGTGCTTTCCAAGCTGCTGGGCCGCAAGGTGGACGCCAACGGCGTGCAGATCATCAAGGGAGGCAACGAACCGGCCACCGTGGCCGTGGGCTTTGCCTGCACGCTGGACGACGGCAGCAAGGAGCTGTGGTGGCTGTACAAAGGCACTTTCAGCGAGCCGACCAAGACCGCCAAGACGGACGGCGAGGCTATCGAGTATCAGACGCCCACCATCGAGGGCGTTTTCCTGCGCCGTATGAACGACGACGCGCTGGCCGCCACCGTTGAAACGGGCGGCGAGGGCGTGGCCGATACCGTGGAAACCAACTGGTTTAAGGAGGTTTACGAGGAAGCCGCCACCGCGCAGCAGGCATCCGAGGAACCCGCCGACGCGACTACCGGCGAATAAGTGACACCGGGGCAGCCTACGCGGCTGCCCCGGTGCTTTTTGAAGGCTGCGGGCCAAGAGCCTGCATAAAACACCCGTGCATGGCGGCGATCAGTGCCGCCTGACCGCGCAGAAATGGAGGAACACATGGAACAGATGCAGAAACAGCGGGGCCGCGACATGGCCGCCCCCGTGAATGAGATTACCCTCAACGGCCAGCGCTATGCCCTTGTCTTTTCCAATAAGGCGGCCCGCGTGGCCGAGGACGTCTACGAGCAGCAGTACGGCCAAGACGTGGGCTATGCGGACATTCTGACCGCGCTGACCAAGTTTAAGTACAAGGCCGTCATGGCCGTGCTTTATGGCGCGCTTGTGGCCGGTGGCACCGACATGAGCTGGGAGGACTTCGACGCCACGTTCAAGCTGGACAGCATCCCCGGCATTAAAGAGATCATCACCAAAGGCGTGGTGGACGCGCTGCCCAAGGTTGACGCCAAAGACGACGGCGAAACCCCTTGACAAGCGCCCGCGCGGGCGAGTGTTTCCCATGGGCGTGGCTGTATTTCCGCGCCCTTGACTGCGGCATGAGCGCGGCAGACTTTTGGCAAAGCAGCCCCCGCGCCGTGATTGAGCTGTACAACTGCGCAAAGAAAACGCGGACGCCTGCCGCCGACAGCGCGGCAGCGCCGAAACCCGCAGCCCCCGCAACGCCCGCACAACCGCCAGCAGGGGTACGGCTTTCCCGCCTGCCCCGCTGAAAAGCGCCTGCGCGGGCGCTTTTGTTTTTTTGAAGGGAGGTGAACCACATGGCAGATGAAGGCATCAGCACAAAAGTCAGTGTGCTGGGCGACAAAGAATATAAAAAGGCTTTGCAGGACATCGGGCGCAGGCTGACGGTGCTGAACACCGAAATGACAGCCACATCCAGCGCCTTTGACGAACAGGCCGACAGCATGGAGGCTATGCAGGCCAAGGCGCGCAGCCTGCAAAACATCTATCAGGCACACGCCGACAAGGTAAACCTGATAGCGGAGCAGCTGAATAAGGCCAAAACCGAGTACAACGAAAACAGCCAGCAGGTGCAAAACCTGCAAATTGCCCTCAACCGGGCGCGCGCTGCCATGAACAATATTGGCAGCCAAATCAAAAAAAACGACAAGGCGATGGAAGAATGGACAGAGGCCCATGAAGAGGGCATCCATTCCACCGTCAGACTAACCAGAGAAACCGAAGAAGCTGCAAAGGCGGTAGGCAAACAAGCCGACGCCGCCGATGAGGCAGAAAAGAGCAACGCCGCCCTTTCCGACGCGATGGACAGCGTGGGCAGCGTGGCCAAAGGGGCCATGAAAGCCGGGCTTGAAGCTGCTGCCGCTGCCATTGCGGCGCTTTCCGCTGCGGCGCTGGCCGGTGGCAAGCAGGTGCTGCAGCTTGGCACGGACTACGCGCAGGCCACGAACCAGCTATCCGCGCAGACCGGCGCGACCGGCGAGGAACTGGCGGCGCTGGGCGGCATTGCGCAGGCGGTTTACAAGAATAACTTTGGCGAAAACATCGCCGACGTCAACGAGGCGCTGGCCACCACCAAGACCAACACGGGCCTTGTGGGCGACGAATTGCAAAAGGCCACGGAAAGCGGCTACCTGCTGCGGGATACCTTCGGCATGGACTTTGCCGAGAGCAGCCGCACTGCCGCCGCCCTGATGCAGAAATTTGGCATCAGCAGCGAAAAAGCCTATAACCTCATCGCTGTGGGCGCGCAGAAGGGCGCGAACCAGAACGGCGACCTGCTGGACGTGCTTTCCGAGTACGCGCCCAAGTACGCCGAAATGGGCCTGACCGCTGACGACTTCATGAATACGCTGATTGCAGGCGCGGAAAACGGCGTATTCCAGATTGACAAAGTCGGCGACGCCGTCAAGGAATTTTCCATCCGCGCCATTGACGGCAGCGACCAGACCAAGGAAGCCTTTGAAGCGCTGGGCCTCAAAGCATCGTACATCAGCGCGGAGATTGCAGAGGGCGGGCCGCAGGCGCGAAACGCCTTCCTTGAAGTGGTGGGCGCGCTTGAACAGGTGGACGACCCGCTCAAACGCAACCAGCTTGCGGTGGTCCTGTTCGGCACGCAGTTTGAGGACTTGGGCGAACAGGCCCTGCCGATTCTCGCCAGCATCGCAGAGAGCGGCGACATCACCACCGACGCGCTATCTCAAATCAACGACGTCAAGTATAACGACGCAGGCACGGCGCTGGAAGGTGTGCGCAGGAAGATCGAAAACCAATTCCTGCCGCTGGCCAACAATATGCAGGCGCTCATTGTGGGCACGCTGTCCACCATCGACACGGCGCTCGCGGACGGCTTCCAGCCCGACGACGTGCGCGTGGTTGGCGAGGCTGTGGCCAGCGCGCTGATGGAGGGCATCGGCACGCTTTCCACCCTCATCAGCGAGAACATGGGCACCATCACGGCGATGCTGGACACCGCTGTGGGCGTTGTCACCGAGGCGCTGCCCGCGCTGGTGGACGCCATCCTGCCCGCTGCCATGGGTCTGCTGCAAAGCATTGTGGACGCGATCACCGCGAACATCGAGCCGCTGGCAGCCCTTGCGGCCAGCATCGTGACCAACGTGGCGGCCTTCCTTGTGGAGAACGCCAGCAGCATGGTGGATGCCGCTGCATCGCTGGTGACGGGGCTGGTGAACGGCATCGCAGCGGCCCTGCCCTCGCTGCTGCCTGCGGCCACCGGCATGGTGGCGCAAATTGCCACCGGGCTGGCCGAAAGCCTGCCCACGCTGGTGGAATCGGCTGGCGGCCTGCTGGGCGGCATCGTGGACGGCATCATCGCCGCGCTGCCCGTGCTTGTGGAGGCGCTGCCGCAGCTTGTCACGACCATCACTACGGCGATCACCGAGGCGCTGCCCACCCTGATGGAGCAGGGCACCAGCATCCTGACCAACATTGTCAGCGGCATCACAGCCACCATCCCCACGCTGGCCGAGGCGCTGCCGCAGATCATCACGACGATCACCGACGCCATCACCACGGCGCTGCCTGACCTTGTAGCGCAGGGCACCAGCATCCTGACCAATGTTATCAGCGGCATCACCGGGGCCATCCCCACGCTGGTGGCGGCCTTGCCGCAGATTATCACCAGCATCACCACAGCGATCACCGAGGCCCTGCCGACCATTCTTGCCGCTGGCACCAGCATTTTGACCAACATCATCACCGGCATAGGCGACGCCATACCGACCCTGATAGCGAAAATGCCGGAGGTTATCAGCGCCATCACCACATCGCTGGGTGAGATTGACTGGGCCACACTGGGCCTGAATCTGATACAGGGCCTCGTGAACGGACTAAGCGCGGCGGCGACGTCGCTGCTGGAAAGCATCAAGGGCGTATTTACCGGGATTTGGGACGCCGTTAAGGGCGTGTTCGGTATCGCCAGTCCTTCCACCGTTGCGGCAGAGGCGGGCGGCTTTATCCTTGCCGGCTTGGTGCAGGGCTTCACCAATGCCGTGGACAGCGTAATTACCACCGTCAAGGAAATTTTCGGCAAGATTTGGGACGCCATCAAATCCATTTTTGGTTTTGGCGGCGAAAGCGAGGAAAGCAAAGAAGCAAAGACTGCCGGACAGGACATTATGACCGGCATGAAGGACGGCATCACCGGCAGCGAGGATACCGTCAAGCAGGCTGTTAAAACCGCAGCCGCCAGCGTGCTGACCACGCTAAAGACCGAGCTTGGCATCGCGGAAGGCACCAGCAGCGAAACCAAGGCCATAGGCGCATCCGTGGCCAAGGGCATCAGCGACGGGCTTTCCAGCGTGACCGCCGACACCTTTGCAAGCGGCTCTACCACGCTGGCCAGCGCGGTGGCAGAGGCCATCAACGCCGCCTTTGGCGTGGAGGGCACCGGCTTTGCCGGGCTTGGCGAAAAGAGCGCAAAAGCCTTTGAAGCCATTGGTGCAGCAGTATGCAAGGCCGTGGCTGACGGCATCACCAACAACACGCAGAACACCGAGGCCGTGAAAACGGCCATCACCGGCGTGGCCAACGCCGCCTACACCGCCGCCGTGACTGAAATGGCCACGGGCATCACAGGTAGCAGCGAAACCGTCAACGCAGCCGTTGACGCCGTGGCCACCGACGCGCTGGACGCCGCAGCGGCGATCCTGACCCGCGATGCAGGCGGCGACATCGGCAAGGCATTTATGGACGGCACCAAGCAAACCATCCTGACAGCCCGGCCAGCGCTGACAAGCACCACAACCCTGACCGCCAAGGCGGCCCACGACGCCGCCAAGCGCGAAATGAGCCAAAGCAAGGGCCAGACCATCGGCACGGCTTTGGCACAGGGCGTGCGCACCGGCATCGCCAACCAACAGAGCCAAGTGACCAGTGCGGCCAGCAGCCTTGGCAGCGGCGCGCTTTCGGCCCTTTGGGGCGCTGTGGGCAGCGGCGGCAGCCGTTTTGAAGGTATCGGCAGCGCCATCGCGCAGGGCGTGGCGCGCGGCATCCGGGGCGGCAGCGGCTCCATCATCAGCGCCGCACGCGCCGCAGCACAGGCCGCCTACAACGCAGCCAAGCGCGAACTGGATATCCGCAGCCCCAGCCACAAGATGGAGGCCATCGGCCTGCAATACGATCAAGGCTTTGCGGGCGGCATCGAAAAGGGCATGGAAGGCGTCATGCGCAGCGCGCGGCAGCTTTCGGCCCTTGCCGCAGAGGAAACGGCGGCAGGCGGGCGCGCATACCCCAGCATGGCGCAGCCGCAGATCGACTACGAACGGCTGGGCGACGCCGTGGCCGACGCCAACCGGCGCGCCGGGCTTGGCCACAGCCGCCTTTTCGTGGGCAAGCGCGAGCTGAGCGAAACCATAGAGCCGGACGTGAGCCGGGCCACCTACCAGCGGGCGAACAAGAGCGCCACCGGGCGCGCCGCCCGCATGGTGCTGGCATAAGGAGGCAGCCCCTTGAAACTGAATGAGATTAACTTTTCCTTTGGCGGCCTGCACTGCCTGCGCGACTTTGGCGCGATCTACGCAGAGAAAAGCGGGCACATCATCAGCCCCGCCTTCACCCGCAACGAATACGAAATCGCGGGCACGCCCGGAAGCATCCTCATGCCGGGCAACCTGCCCGAAACCCTGACTTTCAGCGGTACGCTGTACTTTCTTGACGACCCGCCCACGCAGGCCGCTGCGCAGGAGCGTCTGCGGCGCGTGACGGCTTGGCTGACGGATGGACGGCAGCGGCTCATTTTTGACTATGAGCCGCTGCGCTACTACATGGCCAGCGTGGACGGCGCAGCCAAGTGGCACTATTCCAGCTGGATTGAAGGCGGGCTGGACATTGAGTTTACAGCCCAGCCCTATGCCTATGCCGTAAAAGAGGCCACAGCAGGCGCGACCACCACGGGTACCAGCGCGCAGCTTTCCCTGACGCTTGACACCGGCGCGGACGCGCCGCTGGGCGTGACGATCAAAAACACAGGCACGGCACCCATCACCGGCGCGACGATCAGCGCGCGCGGCAAAAAGGCCGTGTTTTCCGGCATGAACCTGACGCAAGGCAACAGCCTGACCATCAGCATGGAGCCGCCCATCGGGGCGGCTTTTTCAGACGGTAAAAGCGCTTTGCCGTATGCGACCCAATTTGACGTTCTGACTGCCCGAAAGGGCGTGCAGGACATCACGGCGGCGCTGACCTACGGAAGCGGCACCAAAGGCGCGCAGATCACCGCGCGCGCACGCGGGAGGTGGATTTGATGCAGCACGACTATGTGAAGGCATACAGCCAAGCTGGCGAGCTATTGGCCATCCTTGAAAATGCGGGCGAAATCGCCTACAACCTGCCGCACAATGACCTTTGGACGGCCAGCTTTACGCTGCCCAGCAGCGACCCCAAAAACACCCACTGCCAAGCCCACAACTTGGTGCGCGTGCCTGACGGCATGCGCGACCTTGGGCTTTATCGCATTGTGGGAATGCCCACCAGCGAGGAAACGGCCACGGGCGGCATTAAGACGTACAGCCTTGAACACGTCATGGCCACGCTTCTGGACGACGTGCTTTTTGGCTACCACGAGATCGGCGGGCCTGGCGTTGATACGGCGCAGGTGATTCGCTACATACTGGCCCAACAAACGACGCAGCGATGGGTTCTGGGCGTGTGCGAGTACGCCGACCAGTTTGCCTATAAGTTTGAAAATACCTCGCTGCTGTCTGCGCTGCTTTCCCTTGGCAATGTGCTGACGGATGAATACACATGGGACTTTGACACCAGCTCTACCCCGTGGACGGTGAACCTGCGCCGCGCGGACACGTCGCCCGGCTGCGGCATCCACTACATGCGCAACATGGTGGAAATCGAAAAGACGATGGACGCCACCACGCTGGTGACGCGCCTTTACCTGCTGGGCTATGGCGAGGGCGTCAACCAGCTGACGATCCGGGAAGTGAACAACGGCCTGCCCTACATTGACGCAGACACCGTAGGCGTGTGGGGCATCAAGGCCAGCGTGTACGCAGATACCCGCATCGAGGACGCAGCGACGCTGAAGGCGCGCGGGCTTAGTGTGCTTGACCGCTACAAAAACCCGTATATCAGCTACACGGCCTCGGCCATCGACCTGACCCGGCTGACCGGGCAGGAATGGGACAAGCACATGCCCGGCAAGCTGGTGCACGTGATGGACAGCGAACACGGCATAAACTTCACAGCCCGAATCGTCAACATCAGCAAGGAAAACGTGCGCGGCAGGCCGGGCGAGATCGAAATCACCATTGCCAACGCACCGCGCGACGCCGCCGACAGCATCAACACGCTGGCCGACCGCATGGGCATCAGCGAGCTGTACAGCCAAGGCGCAACCAACCTGTACAGCCAACAGTATGCCGACAACGCCGACGCCAACCACCCGGCCCGTATGCGCGTATATGTACCAAGCGGCTGTGTGCGCATCAATCAGATGCTTTTGAGCTGGCAGCTGGATGCTTTCCGCGCCTACGAAACGGGCGCGGCTGCGGGCGGTTCCACCGTCACCAGCACCAGCGCAGGCGGGGCCAGCACGCAAACGAGCAGTGCGGGCGGGGCCAGCGAGCGCACCAGCCGGTCGGGCGGCGCATACGCGCAAACCCTCGCGCAGCACATCGTCACCACACAGGCTGTGACAGGCGGCACGATTGCGGGCCATTCCGGCGACACGAGCGGCAACACCAGCGGTGCCAGAAATTCAAGCGGCGACGCTATGACGTCGACCGGTTCAAGCGGCACGCTGACCACCGGGCGCAGCAGCATCCTGACCACATACAGCAGCTCAAGCGCGCTGGTAACGGGCGAAAACGGCGACCACAGCCACAGCGGGCCATCCCACACGCACAGCTTTTCGGACAGCTACGCCCTTGCATGGGGGCACACGCACGTCCTGTCTGGCAGCACCGAGCACACCGGCGGCGTGCGCAACTATGCCGCCAAGAGCATCGACATCAGCGGCACGACTGGCAGCGCAGGCGGCGGAAGCACCGGAACCGCAGGCGCGCACAGGCACAGCATGGCATCGCACACCCACGAAATGGAGCACACGCACGACCTTTCCGGACACTCCCACAGCATGGCGCATTATCACAATTTCAGCCATTCGCACAATGTGGTCTGCGTGGTGGATATTCCCGCGCAGGACATCACCATCCCCGCACACAGCCATGTTTTTGAAACCTCCGACCACACCCACCGTGTGAGCATTCCCGAGCACACGCACGACGTCACGCTGGGCGACCACACCCACGCCATCGTCCACGGCATCTATGAGGGCGACACGGCCAGCAGCGTGACGCTGAAAGTGGACGGCAACACAGTGCCCGCCAGCGCGATCAAGAGCGACGAAATGGACATTGTTGCCTATCTGGCCAAGGATAAGGACGGCAAGATCACACGCGGCACATGGCATGAAATTGAGATCGTGCCCAACGGATTGACCCGCATCGAGGCCAATTTGTTTGTGCAAGCATTCGTGCAGAGCGTGGGCGGCGGCGATTTTTAAGGAGGAAAGCACATGGCAGATAACTGGATTCTTTCGCAGGAGGTTGACCTTCAGCGCGGCGTGCAGGCCCCGCAGGTATGGCCCAACGCGCTGATTGTATGCGGCGACATCAAGGCCCACACTTGGCGCGTGGCCATCATGGACGACGGCAGGCCCGCCACCCTGTCCGGCACCGTGACCGGCTATTTCATCCGGGGCGACGACGCCACGGTGGCGGTGGCCGGACGACTTAACGGCAACGTGGCCACGGTGACGCTGGCGCAGAGCTGCTACAACGTGGAGGGCGACATGGCGGCGGTGATGAGGCTGAAAACCAGCGCCGGGCTGATTACGCTGGCGGCGCTGATTCTTCCCGTTCGCCGGATGCTGACCGACACCCTTGTAGACCCGGAAAACATCGTTCCCTCGCTGGACGACCTGCTGGCGCAGATCGAGCTGATGGAGCAAGGCACCGCAGCCGCCAACGCCGCCACCGACAAGGCCAACACGGCGGCCAGCAACGCCGACTCCAAGGCCGCAGCGGCGAACACTGCGGCAAGCGCGGCCAACACCGCAGCAGCCAACGCGAACAGCAAGGCCGCAGCCGCCGACACAGCTACCGCCAAGGCCAACACGGCGGCCAGCAACGCCGACGCCAAAGCTGCTGCCGCCAACAGCGCCGCCGCCTTGGCCAATGAGAAGGCGCAGGCCGCACAAAACGCAGCTGACCGCGTGGACGCTTCCATCGCGGCAGCTACCGAGGCCACAGGCGTGGCGCAGGCCCGCGCAGCCGCCGCAGCAGCTGCCGCACAGGAAGCCTACAAGCAGGCCGCCGCCGCGAATACCGGCGCGCAGGCTGCGCAGGCAGCCGCCCAGCACGGCGAGGCCGTGGCCAAGCGGCTGGACGTGGTGCAGGTGGCGGTTGAGGTGCTGCCGCCCGATGCAGAAGCCTACGGCGAGGCCGAACAGACGGACAGCTCCACGCTGCTGCGCGTGGGCATCCCCCAGCTTCCCGTGCGCAACGCGACGCTGCACATGGACGACGACGCACGGCAGGTTTTGCAGCGCACGCCGACCAATGCGGAGATCGTGACAAGCTGGCGTGTTGACCCCGTGACCACGCAGCTATACAAGCGCATACACGGCTATTAAGGCCAGAAAGGAGGAAAGCCAATGGCAAGCACCAGCTATTACATGGAAACCCCGGAGGGGCGCATCGGCTACGGCCTGCCCCAGCCCTATGACGCCGCCACGCAGTACGTTCTGCGCGACTGCGTGACATGGCAGGGCAGCAGCTACATCGTGCTGCGGGACGTGCAGGGCGTGACGCCCAGCGATGACCGCGTGAATTACGCCATGCTGGCCCAGCGCGGCGCAAACGGCGCAGGCAACGCCCGCATCTTTGTGGGCACGGCTGTGACCGGCAAGGGCAGCGCCATCAGCGTGGTGGTGGAAGGTTCCGCAGCCGGTGACGTGTACATCAACAGCGAAACCGGCGACCTGTACCAAGCGAGCGCCGCCGACGTGTGGGCGTGGCAGATGAACTTGCTGGCCAGCAGTGCGAAAGTGAACAACATTCAGGCCGTGGACGGCAACATCGTGCTGACCGGTCAGAACGTGCCCATGAGCAGCACCGACACGCGCCCCGTGCAGCAGGCGGTTGACGAAAACGCGCAGACCATCAAGGACGCGCTGGGCGGCCTGACCTTCGCGGTGAACGCAGACGACGGCGGCCTTGACGTGACCTATACCTACACCGAATAGCAGGAGGGCAAACACATGCCGAGCGAAACCTTTAACATCCCCCGCGACAGCACCTTGCAGCAGATTGCCAAGGCGCTGGACATCATCGCGGTGGCACAGTCCGGCGCAGCTGCGCCGGTTGATTCCTTTCAGGACGTGCGCCAGATGGTGGCCAACGGCCACGGCGCGCAGGCTTTCCCCGCTGGCGCGCAGCTCATCGCCAAGCACGCGACGCTTGGCGACGTCATTTTCGACGTGACAGCGCACAACCATCACAAAGCGCCAGGCAGTGCGGACGCCCCGACCATGACGCTGCTGATGCACGCTTGCATCAATGGCCGCATGGTGGACAACACGGAGGCGCTGTATTACTGCGCCACGGCGCTGGCCGCCGGGACGTACCACTTCACGCTGCTGGCTGACTACGACACCACCTACGGCGGCGGCAAGACCCTGCAATTCGTATTAAGTCAGTCCGTGCCCGCTGGCGGCGTCCTCATGTTCCCGTGGGCGTACAACACGCAGAGCACGGCCACGCAGGTGAGCAGCTACGCCAGTCGCGAGAGCACGACGCCCATTGAAAGCGTTGGCGTGGTCGAAGGCAGCGGCGGCACCAACTTGGGCACCGCTGACGGCAACAGCGCCAACATGAACCACACCCACCGCATCCGCTACGGCAGCAACAACTGGCGGGAAGGCGCCGTGCGCCAGTGGCTTAACAGCGCCGCGCCCGCTAATGAATGGTGGCACCCGCAGACGATCTTCGACAGGCCGCCGAGCTATGCCAATCAGCCGGGCTTCCTCGCGGGTTTTGACGATGATTTTATTAACGCTGTGGGCCTTGTGGACGTGACCACGGCCTACAATACCGTGCATGAGGTGGACGGCTCCACGGGCGGCAGTTACACCACCCGCGACAAGTTTTTCCTGCCCAGCATGGTGGAAGTAGGCCTCGGCAATAACGACAGCGTGGCTGAAGGCAGCATCATGGAGTATTTCAGCGGCGCGACGGACACTGACCGTATCAAGTACGACATTGCAGCGCCGACAACCGCCCGTTACTGGTGGCTCCGCTCGCCTTACCCGTGGAACGGCAACGTCGTGCGCCTCGTCACGCCGTCGGGAGCGTTGAACTACCGCAACGCGCACCACGGCGGCGCGGTGGCGGCGGCTTGCGTTATCTACTAATCGACCATCCGCGCCGGTAGGCGCGAGAAAGGAACCCGCATGGCTGTACCCGCTTATTTGAGGCAGCAGAGCAAAGCCAAGTTTGTGACGGCAGCCGTGAGGCTGGCCGCGTGGACGCTGAAATGGTGCAAGGATGAACGTCTTTTCACACGGCGCGAGCGTTGGATCGTGACCGGCGATATATGGGACAAGGCCAAGCGCGTGCTGCTGCATGTGAAGGTTGCCAACGCCCACCCGAATCCCGAAAGCGATCAAGATTACGCCATCCGTGTGGAGCGCCTGACGGCAGCGCTGGACGCGCTGACCGAGCTGAAAGTGCTGCTGATGATTAAATACGAGGCCGTGATGCAGGGTTTTGACGCACCCAAGGCACAGCCGCAGCCGGATGCAGCCGCACAGGCTACCAAGGAAGCGCCCAAGGAACCGGCAGCCGGGCAGCCGTCCGGCAAGAAATCGCGGCGCGGTGGCAAAAAGAAGCTAACGCAGGACGATATTGACCGGATTTTTGAAATCTTCTTTGAAATGGCCATCGACGAACAGGAACTCATCAGGGGCGTCATGCGCAGCGACGCCGCAAGGCACGACGCAGCACGCGGCCCCGTTTGAGCCAAGGAAAGCGCCTGTTACATTCCCCGCCCGTTACTGGTGGCTCCGCTCGCCTAACCCGTGGAACGGCAACAACGTGCGCAACGTCACGCCGTCGGGAGCGTTGAACAACAACAACGCGAACAACGGCAACGCGGTGGCGGCGGCTTGCTTCGACGGCCCGTCCTTTGAGTAAGGCATACGCCTGCGCCCTTCGCAGCTATGCCCGAAAACCGCGCCATGAAGTGCAAGGAGGCGCTTTTCCTTCCCCGGCCCTGCCGGGGGAATACCCGCTGTCGATGCAGGCGCGTCCCGTTCATGGGGCGCGTCCTGCTATCTACGGCAGCTTTTTTTGACAGATGAAAGACGAATTTGAAAGCGCGTTTACACTGCGCAACCTGTACAAAGCCCTGCTGAAATGCTGCCAAGGCACCATGTGGAAGGACGGCACGGCCCTATACCGATGGGACGGGCTGGAAAACAGCGTAAAGCTGCGCAAGTCCCTGATGGACGGCAGCTATACCATGCAGCATTACATGCGTTTCCGCGTTGCAAGGCCCAAGCCTCGCGACATTACCGCCACCCGCGTGAGAGATCGGCACGGCCAGCGCAGTGCGTGCGACAATGTGCTTTATTTGCTCATTACCCGGTCATTCATCCGCAACAATGGCGCATGTCAGCGCGGCAGAGGCGTGGACGACACCATAGAGCGCGCCAAGGAAGGGCTGCGCAAGGTATACCGCAGGCAACGGCAGGCCAGAGCGCAGGCCGAAGGCTGCCCGGTGGAAAAGATCGGCCCTTTTGAGGCCGAGGGCTGGGTGTACAAGGGCGACGTGCGCAAGTATTTCCCCAGCACGCTGCACCGAAACGCCAAGGCGATCATCCGCAAGAGGCTGCACAGCCCACGGCTGGCGGCCATGCTGTGCGCCGTGATTGAAAGTTTTGGCGAACCGTGGTGGGAGCAGCAGGCCCAGCAGGCTGGCGCAAGCAAAACCGCCGCCCAAGCCTTTAGCCGGGCCGTAACTGACGCCCGCACCGAGCGGGAAATGATTCCCATGCGCCCGCAGTACAAGCGGGACGCCATCGCAGAAAACTGCGACATGCGTATCCGGCGCGCCGTGAACCGGCTGCCGGTTATGAACGCGCAGAGCCGGGCGCAGCTCATGGCTGCGGCCTTTGGCGACGACGCGCGCGGCATCGGGCTGGGCAGTCAAATCTCGCAGCTGGTGCAGCTGGCCCAGCTTGACCCTATCGACCACTACGCCACGGAAGTGGCGCGGCCCGCCTTCTACATCCGATACATGGACGACTTTCTGCTCGTCGATACAGACCGCGAGAAGCTGGTCGCTGCCGCCCAAGAGATTGAGCGGAGGCTAAACGCGCTGGGCCTTGAACTCAACCCGAAATCGCAGCTTTTACCGCTGCGCAACGGTTTTGTGTTTCTGAAATGGCACTTTCACCTGACGCCCACCGGCAAGGTTATCATGCGGGCGGCGCAGGGCGTGGCCAAGGAAGAAAAGCGACGCCTGCGGCGCATGGCGCAGAAAGTGCGGGAAGGCAAGGCCACAGCCCAAAGCGTGCGGACACACTACGCGGGCTGGCGGGCGCACATTGCGCGCGGAAACACTCGCGCCCTGCTGAAAAGCATGGACGCATACCTCGACAATCTATTGCACGATCTTGAAAAGGAGGAACCCAAGAATGAGCATTAACGTGAACAAAGAGCTGCGCCTGTCCCGCGCCGAGGCACAGGCAGCGCAGCAGACCGCCGCCATGCCCGGATTGCAGGCCACGTCGGCCATCGCCTTTGTGGTTATGGCTGAAAGCGGCAGCGTGGATGAAGTGACTGCCAGCGAACACATGGACGTTTTCGCCCCTTGGCAGCCGGGCATCGCCTATGCGGTGGGCAACCTGCGCACCTACGGGCAGGGCGAGGACGTCAAGCTGTACAAGTGCGTGCATGCACACACGTCGCAGGCCGACTGGACGCCCGACGTGTCCGCATCCCTGTGGGCCTTGGCTGGCGATCCTGCCGAGGAATGGCCTGCATGGAGCCAGCCTATCGGCGCGCATGACGCCTACAACACCGGCGACAAGGTGAGCCACAACGAAAAACACTATGTTTCCACCGTAGACGGCAACGTGTGGGAGCCGGGCGTTTACGGCTGGGATGAATCGAATGAGTAATTTGGAGATCATCGAAAAGCTGTGCGGGATGCTGGGCAGCGCGCAGGCGATCATCCGGGAACAGGCTGCGCTTTTGGCCATGCACGGCATCCAGACCGACACCGGCGAGATCGAGCGCAGGCGCACCGAGCTGCTGGCCGAGATCGAGCGCAGCATTTGAGGGAGGCGATACAGATGCAGATCAGTCTGAAGCTGACGCGCGAGGAAAACGCCCGCGCCCATAGCGTGAGCGTCGGCAGCGTGGTCAAGCTGGATTTGGAAACCTACCTCAAGGGCGTGCTGCCTGCTGAAATCTATGAAAGCAGGACACCGCAGGAGGCTAAGAAGGCGCAGGCCGTCGCTGCGCGCACCTATGCGCTGCGGGCCGCGCTGGACGGCACCACGCTGACCGACACGCCCAACCATCAGTCATACAGCGCAGAAAAGGCGCAAAGTGCGCCTAACTGCGCCCGCGCCGTGGACGACACGGCGGGCATGGTGCTGATGTACGACGGCAAGGTTATCCGCTGTTACTATTCCAGCAGCAACGGCGGCAGGACAAAGCGCACCGATGAGGTGTGGTCGGCCAAACTGCCCTATTACAAGAGCCGGGCCGACCCTTGGGATGAGGGCGCGCGGCGAGCTGCCGCAGCGCAGGGCAAGACGATCAAGGCCAGCCATGGCGTGGGTCTTTCGCAGGTGGGCGCAGAGTATGCGGCCCGGCTTGGCGAGGACTGCGAGGCCATGCTGGCCTTTTACTATCCGGGAACGGAAATCGCGTATTACCAAAGGGAGGACACCACCATGGGCATCACCAACAAACAGCTTGCCGCCTTTGTACTGCAATGCTATCAGAACGGCGTGCGCTACTGGTACGGCACGTGCTACTACAAATGCACCGCGTCGCTGCTGAAATCGAAAACCAATCAATACCCCAAGCATTACACCGCCGCGCGCAAAAAGGGCTATCAGGCCGATATTGACGCGGGTGCAATGTGCTGCGACTGCGTGGGCCTGATTAAAGGCGCACTGTGGTCTGAACTGGGCACCCGCGAGGCCAAGTATGGCACCAACGGCTGCCCGGACAAGAGCGCGGACGGTATGCTTGCCTACTGCAAGAGCAAGGGCATGCCCAACGGCAGCATGGACACATTCCCCGACGCGCCCGGCCTGCTGCTTCACAAGAGCGGACATGTGGGCGTTTCCATCGGTGGCGGCTACGCCATCGAGGCGCGCAGCTACGCCGACGACGTGGTGAAAACCAAGATCAGCGGGCGCGGGTGGACAAGCTGGGCGCAGCTGCCCTTTGTCACCTATGACGGCAGCGGCGGCATTGTGGCCCCTATGCCGACCACCTACAAGCTGGGCGAACGAACGCTGAAGCGTGGCCGCAAGGGTGACGACGTGGCCGAGCTGCAAACAGCGCTTGTGGCCCTTGGCTACGACTGCGGCAGCTACGGCGACAACGGGGACGGCATCGACGGCGACTTTGGCTATACCACGCAGGCCGCCGTGAAGGCCATGCAGACCGATGCGGGCATCGAGGTGGACGGCATCTATGGCCCGGATTCGCACACGGCGCTCATGGCCATGCAGGCCGCTGGCGTCAAGCCCACGCAGCCGGAAGGCGGCAGCACGGACGACGACGGCAGCGCCGACGTCGAGGAAGCGCCCGGCACCTACACCGTCACCATCACCGGCGTGGACGCGGCCACAGCCACCTACCTGCTGGAAACCTACGCAGGCGCAACGGCACGCGAGGAAGCATGAAGGAAACCGCAGCCACAGGCTGGCACGCCATCCATGGCGACGCGCTGTTAAACCTGCGGGAAATGCGCGGGGCCGGTTTTTCCGCGATCATCACCGACCCACCCTATGCCAGCGGCGGCATGAGCATGGCCGAAAGGAGCCGCAGCACGCGGGACAAGTACACCAGCTATGGCGAACAGGGCAACCCGTACCCGGACTTTTCCGGCGACGCGCTGGCACAGCGCGCATGGACAAACTTCTTTCATGAGATCATGGTGGCCGCGCGGGCCGCCTGCAAGCCGGGCGCTGTGTGCGCGCTGTTCGTGGACTGGCGGCAGCTGCCCGCCCTGACCGACGCCATCCAATGGGCCGGTTGGGTGTGGCGCGGCGTGGCCGTATGGGACAAGATGAACAGCCGCCCGCAGATCGGGCGTTTTCGCCAGCAATGTGAATACATCGTTTGGGGCAGCAACGGCCCATTGCCGACAGAGCGCGGCGTGGGCGTGCTACCCGGACTGTTTCAAGTGCCGAATGTTTCCACCCATGAGCGGTGGCACCAGACACAAAAGCCCCTTGCCCTCATGCGGCAGGTGGTGCGGCTGTGCGAGCCGGGCGGCGTCATTCTTGACCCGTTCGCTGGCAGCGGCTCCACCATCGAGGCGGCGCTGTGCGAGGGCTACGAGGCCGTAGGCATCGAGCAGGAGGCGCACAACATCGACATTATCAGGCGACGCATGGCGGGCGTGCAGCTGCGTATGACGCTGCCTGACACTACACCACAACAAAGCAGAATCGAGGGGATATAAATGGCTAACATTTGGGAAAACATCCTGCGCGGCGCGGCCACCGTGGGCGGCTTCATTGCCGGGCTGTACGGCGGCTGGGACGGCACCATGACCGTGCTTGTCATCTTCATGGTGGCCGACTACCTGCTGGGCTGCGCGTGCGCCCTGACCGGCAAGAGCGCCAAGACCGAGGGCGGGCACTTTCTTTCCACCGTGGCTTTCTTGGGCCTGCTTAAAAAGGCCACCATCATGCTGGTGGTACTGCTGGCCGTGCAGCTGGACAATGCCGTGGGCGGCGCTGCGCCCATGTTCCAGACCGCCGCCGTGTTCTTCTATCTGGCCAATGAGGGGCTTTCCATCGTGGAAAACTGCGGCCTGCTGGGCGTGCCTGTGCCCAACGTGCTGAAAAATGCGCTTGAAGCCCTGCGCGACAAGGGCGACACCGGCGAGGACGACACGGGCGGTTAATGTTCGGGCTTTTGCCCGGTCATGGGGCGCGATCGGGGCCGCCGGCTCCGGCGATCAGCTCCTGCAGGAGATCTAAATAGCAAACTTTAGCGGTGATGTTTCCGGGAATGTTCGGGAATATCACCGCCTTTTTCGCGTTTTACGGGCTTATTTCATCGTGCGGACAGGGAAACGTACCCTTACGCGGCTGAAAATGGCTTAGAATGGCGCACAGAAACGGCCTGCGACGGGCCTGTGAGCCGTTCAAGGTCAGGGCCTGCCCATTTGTCCATAGCTGTGCGCGGACACGGCACAGGGCCACACAGGGCCGCAGCGTGAGCGGCTGGCCACCGCGTGGCCAGAAGCGTGGACGGGGGCGCGGGGGGCGCGCGCCGGGGCATGGCCACCCCATGAGAATGGCCGCCATTAGTACAGGGAGCGGGCAACGCGGAAAATGGGAAAGCAGTCAATTTTTTTGATTACGCTGCGCTTTTGTTTTTGCAAACGCTTTTGCTTTCAGATCGGGGCGGGAATGAGCTTAAAGACCCATCCCCCCTACCTTGAAAGTTGACCATGAAGGAAACGAACACCGGAAGGAAGCCAGCAGCTTATAGCGCGTGCTCTAAATTTTAGGGGGTGGGTATGCTCTTGCATTACAGTTTATTTTCTTTTCTAACAGATTATTATATTAACTGTAAGGGGCTGCAAAAACGCCTTATATTGTAGATTTTCGGCGCATTACAGAACTAACAGAAATTACAGTTTATTGATACATACCCCTTCTTTTTGTTTTCCACAGAAGTGCGGGTTTTATCCACAGGGCTGCTAAAAATGGGGGAAAACTTGGGGGAAGAAATGGCAAGAGATGCAGCAAGAAGGAAAACCAAGCGCCACATAGAATACAAAATCACACGGAAACGCTTCTTTTCGTGGTTTTTGAATGGTTGCGCAGGTTTCTAAACCCTTCGGGACCAAAAGGCCGCGGGTTCGAATCCCGCCACTTCGACGGAAACCCCTTGCAATGCAAGGGGTTTTTCATTTGCTTCTTTTTTATTGGTGCTCGCTATGACGTACATCTTCCTACATGGAATCGCCTTTATGAATGTGATTTCATCACGGAGTCATTCTGTGTTCTTTGATATACTGCAACCGTCAAAAGAACAACGGATGCGCGCAGCAAGAGCTTGCAGGCGCAAAGAAAAAGGAGTGTAGTCCTATGTCCACGATCAATATCAGTAAGGCCAATTTTCAAAGCGAAGTGCTGAACTCCGAGAAGCCCGTCCTGCTGGATTTTTGGGCGCCTTGGTGCGGCCCCTGCCGCATGGTCGCCCCATCGTGGATGAGATTGCGGCCGAACGCAGCGACATCAAGGTTGGCAAGATCAATGTGGACGAGCAGCCGGAGCTGGCGAGCCGGTTTGGCATCATGAGCATCCCCACGCTGGTGGTGATGAAAAACGGCAAGGTCGTCCATCAGGCCGTGGGCGCAAGGCCCAAGGCGCAGATCCTCGCCATGCTGTAAGGAGACGTTACGAATGGGATTTTTCGATTTTCTTAAAGGCCCGGAGATCAACCGGGAAGTGGCGGCGTTTCGGGGCGTATCCGGCGGGGTGCTGCTTGACGTGCGTACACCTCAGGAATATCGGGACGGCCACATTCCCGGCAGCGTCAACGCGCCCTTGCAGACCCTCGGCGAAGAAGCGGCGCTCCCTGCCGATCATGATACCCCGCTTTTCGTCTACTGCCACAGCGGGGCCAGAAGCAGCCAGGCGGTCAGGCTGCTGACCCGGATGGGCTATTCCAACGCGAAAAACATCGGCGGCATCGCCGACTACACGGGAAAGGTGGAACGCTGATATGAAAGTGGTCATCATCGGCGGCGTCGCGGGCGGGGCCACGGCGGCTGCCCGGTTGCGTCGGCTGGACGAGCAGGCGGAGATCATCGTTTTTGAGCGGTCAGGGTATGTATCCTACGCCAACTGCGGCTTGCCCTACTACATCGGCGGTACCATTGAGAATGCCGAAGAATTGACGCTTCAAACGCCTGAAAGCTTTGATGCCCGTTTCCGGGTGGATATGCGGGTGCGCCATGAGGTCACCGCCATTCACCCCGAGAAAAAGACCGTCTCCGTGAAAAATCTGGAGACAGGAGAGGCGTTCGACGAGTCCTACGACAAGCTGCTCCTCTCGCCCGGCGCCAAACCCACCCAACCCAGGCTCCCAGGCGTGGGTCTGGACAAGCTGTTCACCCTCC
>CAZRLM010000002.1:25838-52668 GCA_964600835.1 uncultured Oscillospiraceae bacterium | reverse complement strand
CCGCGCACCGGCCCCACGCCGTCCACCATGCCCGCCTCCAGCAGCTCGTTGGGAATGCTGACCATGAACTGCCTAAGCAGGAAGATGTAGAACGGCGAGAAGCACATCGGCAATATGACTGCCCAGGCCGTGTCCATCAGGCCCATCCAGCGCAGCATCATCACGCTGGGCGCCATCGTCACCTGGAAGGGCAGGATCATCAGGATCAGAATGCAGAAGAATAGGAAGTCCCGCCCGTGAAAGGTGAACCGGCTCAGGCAGTAGGCCGTCAGCGGAATGATCAGCGCCTGCCCCAGCAGGATCGCCCCGGCGTACATCGCCGAGTTGCAGAACAGCTGGAGATAGGTGGGATCCTCAATGAAGATCTTGTAGTACTGCCTGAGCGAAAACATCGCCGGGGAATAGAGCACATCCAGCCACTTCGTTTCGTCATAGCTGTTGCGCAGGTTCAGGTACGCTTCGATTTCCCCCTTGGGGAAGAAGGAGTACAGGAATGTGAACACGATCGGAATCAGGATCAGCGCCGAGAGCGCCGTCAGGAGGATCAGCGAGATCATCCCGCCCAGCGTCAGGCGCTTCAAACGGCGGAAGCGCCGCCTTCTTTTCTTCGCCATAGCCGCTCCCTCCTTACGCCCTGTCCGGCGAACGGACGGCCTTGCTCAGGTACATCAGCGCGAACAGCACCATGACGCCCACGGCGAACAGGTAGGCGGCGGTCGTCACATTCTGATATTCGAGCTTGGAGAACATATTGTTCATAAAATGCTGCAAGGTATAAATCGACCGGACGGGATACGCGCCGGCGATGAAGTACACTTCCTTGAAGATTTTGAAGGCGTTGACCCACGCCAGCACGAACACCAGGAAGGCCGTGGGCAGAATCTGCGGCAGGGTGATGCGGAAGGACTGCGTCCACCAGCCCGCGCCCTCCAGGGACGCGTACTCGTACAGCGACGGATGCACCGCCGACAGCGCGGAGGCGAACAGCACCACCGAGAAGCCCAGGTTTTTCCAGATGTACAGGAGCACGATCGGCACGCGCAGCGCTTCCTCCTCCAGCCAGGGCACGCGATGGAAGCCCAGCGCCACCACCAGCCGGTTGATCACGCCGCCGTAGTCGAACATCAGCGTCCAGATCAGCAGCATGGCCGAGGAGGGCATCAAATAGGGCAGCAGCAGGATATTGCGGAAGGCGGTCGAGCGCTGCCCGAGGGTTTTGAGCATTGCCGCCAGGACGAACGCCAGCAGCCAGATGACCGGCGCGCACAAAAGCGACAGCTCCCAGGTGTTTTTCAGTCCCAGCTGGAACATGGGATTTTGAAGCACCCGCAGGTAGTTGTCAAAGCCGACGAACCGGTTCTCGAAGGTGCCGTCCATCAGCGAAAAATAAATGCCGCCGAAAAAAGGCACCACATAAAAGGCAAGAAGCCCTGCCAAACCTGGCAGGAGCAGCAGCCATACGACTTTTTTTCGATGAAACAAGGTATCCTCTCCTCCTGCGCGGCTTGGGGGCAGGCCGCCTCGTTCCCGTGCCTGCCCCGCCGCCCCGGACAGCTCCGCCGCGCGGAAGAAGGCTCCCTCCCCCGCGCGGCCTCGCCGTTAATAGTCTTCCATCTGCATCATTTGAATCTTGCTGTTCATTTCCCGGATGAACTGATCCAGCTTGATCTGTCCGGCGGCGTAGCGCTCCATGAGCGTGTGGAACGCGCCCACGGCCTCGCTGTCGCTGCGCTCCAGGATGCTCGGCTCCATCACATAGGTCGCCGGCACGACGTTCTGCACATACCAGGCAATGCCCTCGGGGGAGATGCGGTAGCGGTACTGATCCATGGTGCTCATCCACTGCTCCTGATCCTTGATCATGGCCTCGTACTCTTTCTTCTCCGCCTCGTCGGCCTTCTCGTAGTCCTCCTTGAGCCGCGCCAGGTACTTCCCCTGCTCGGCCACCATGTCGTCATAGTTTTCGTTGAGGACAGGCTCCGTCTTGTCGGCGCGCAGCGTGTAGGCGCTGTAATCGTTCATCCTCTCGATCATGCACTCAATGAGATGAATGGCGGCCGCCTTGTTTTTGCTGCCGGGATTGACAAAGACGATCTCCACCTCCGCGCCGGTGACAAAGTCCGCGTCGGCGGTGAGCTTCATGGGCAGGAACAGCCGCCACGCGTCCTCCGTGTCGCTGTAATCCTCAAAGTTGCCCACGAGGCTGTTGTCGCGCATCAGCAGCGCCTGACGGTAGGTCGTCTCGTCCTCGTTTTCCGTGTTCGCGCCGCGATCCAGCTCCTTCACGCTCATCTTTTCCAGCGCGTCCATCAGCTGGCGGAACATATCGGACGTGAAGTTGATCTCCTGCTTCTTCGCGGTGCAGTACTGGACGTAGCGGTTCAGGATCTCGTTGAGCATCGCGTTCTTGTAGTCGGACACATACTCAATCAGCGTGTAAGAGGGATACTCGTCCACCCACTCGTCGTTCCAGCGGGTGGCGAAGGCGCACAGCTCCACCAGATTGGTGGGGATGTCCTCCATCGTCAGCCCCATATCCTCCATGACGCGCTTGTTGACAAACCAGCCGTCGTAGGAATACGCGCTCATCGGCACGGCGATCACCTTGCCGTCCTTCTTGACAGCCTCGGCAAAGTGCGGATAGAGGTTGTTCACATAGTCGGTGATGATCTGCGATTCGGACAGATCGGCGCAGTAATTCTTGTTGCGCAGGGTGCTGAAGGCGCTGGAATTGATGCTCATCCTCAGCACATCCATGGCGTTTTCGCCCGTCACCATGGCCTGGGTCAGCTTCTCGGTGGTGTCGTAGTAGTTGTCGCTCATGTACACCGGAACCTGCGGATAGCGTTCGGCAAACAGCCGCGCGCCGTTGTCCATGTAGCCGCCGTAAACGGTGACGGACTCTTCCGTCCGGAAGTCCTCCGACAGGGTGCGGACATAGATCGCGTCGCTGGCGGGCATGATCAGCGTATCGCCGTACACCAGCAGGTTATCGTTTTCGCCCGGCATATAGCCGTACTGCTTTTCCTCTTTGAACCCCTTGAGACCCATGACCCGGTTGTTGTTCACCCAGACAAGCGCGTCGAAGGTCTCGCAGTAGACGTTGCCGAAGATGCGGTAGGTGGCCTGCATCTGCCCGATTTCCTCGGCGGTATCCGTCGCCGGGTCATACGCCTGAATGGACGCGGGCTTGTAGGTTTCCGTCTTGCTGTCGTAGACGTCCATCTCGCTGCGGACGGTGATCAACGCCTTGCCGTCCTTGTAGGCGGTCACGGTCTGCACGTCCTGCACCTGAGAGGTTTTCACCTCGCCGCTCGCCAGGTCGATCACCAGCAGCCGGTTGTCGCTCTCACCGGTCATTTCGTTCCAGTCCTGCAAAAGCCACAGCAGCTTGCCGCCGACCACCACGCGGCCCTGCGGCGAAATCAGGAAGGAGTAGTCTTCGCCGATGTGGCGGAACACATTGACGTCCGCAATCGTGGCGATGTCCTCGTACTCGAGCTTGCCATCCGCCTCCTTGAGAGCGAACAGCTTGCCATTGATCAGGTTCAGGCTCATCAGCCGCTCCCCGTCGGAGAACAGGTAGCTGACCGCGTGCTCCGCGTCCGCCTCGACGCCGCACTCCCAGCCGTCAATGGTCGCCTCCAATTCCTCGATGGTATCCATATAGCTCGATTGCGCGAGATTTTCCGCCACCGTTTCCATATCGGCCGCGCCTGTCTGCCACTTCAGCAGCGTGACACAGGAGCTGTCCTGCGTGTTCTCCAGAATATACAGCGTGTCGCCCACCATCGTCGCGCTGTCGGAGAGGGTGCTGCGGTAATCGCTGTCGTCGTCAGGCCGCTTGTGCAGCGTCGCATCCGTCGCGAGGGCGCTTGTCATGGTCATGCACAGCGCAAGGATGGCGCACAGCAGCATCCAGCCAAACCTTTTCTTCATGCTCTTCTCCATTCCGGACGGAGCCGTCTGCGTCTGTTTGCTCCGCCCTCCATCCTACATAACGCGCGATCCTGCCGCTTTCTTCCTTCGGGCTTCGTAAAAATTGTAAAACTCCTCCGGTGTCAGCGCAGTTCGTTCAGCTGCGCCATCAGCGCGTTCAGCTGCTCGGTCAGGGCCGTCTGCAGATCGCCCGTCACCATGCCGGTGATCAGCTTGTTGACGTAATCGTCCAGCACGCTGTACAGCGCGGTGAACGCCGACTCATCCACAAAGAAATGGTTGCCGCCCTCCAGGCCCACGTTCAGCTCGTTGAGCGTATCCATGGCGTACACATGGCTGCGGATTCGCCCCAGCGTCGCGGAGGAGTTTGCCCCCGCCGTCCGGCTGAGCGACGCGGTCAGCGTCAGCGCGTCGCCGCACTCGGTCTGGATGCGCTTGACGAGCAGCTCATGGGCGTTGGTACGGTACGCCATCGCCTGCGCGCCTAATACCGCCAGCGCGATCACCGCGGCGATCAGCAGCAGGATCAAAATATCCCGCGCGCGCTGCCAAAGCGTCGGCGTACCCTCCGCCATGCCGCCCCGGCTGCCGATGCGATAGTTGCCGCGCTTTGACGTAAACGATTTATTCATCACGTTTTCCTCCCGCTTTGGCTTGGAACAAATGTTCCGCGCCTATCTTATCACGTTTTTCCGCATTCGTAAAGGCGAACGCCCCGCGGCGGTCAACTTTGCCACATTCTGCATACGCCGCGCGGTTTCCGGACATCCTTCCAGCGAACCGGAGGGATGAAAGATGCTGAACCGATTGATCTGCCTGACGCTCCTGTGCCAGACGCTGCTGTCCGGCGCGCCGTGCGTTTCGCCGGACGCCGTCGCCAATATGAAGCAGGGGACGCTGCTCCGCGTGCACGTTATCGCCGCGGACGACACCGCCGCCATGCAGGCGTTGAAGCTCCCCGTGCGGGACGCGGTGCGCGCCCGGTACGCCGAGCTGGCCGACGTCCGCGCGTCCATGCTGACGGAGGCGCGGCGGCTCCTGCCGGATTTGACGGAGGCCGCCGAGCTGGCCGCGCAAAACGCGGGCTATGACGGGCCGGTCAGCGTGCGCGTCGAGACGCGGCGGTTCGGGGCGCGGGTGCTCTCCGGACTGTGCGTGCCCGCCGGAGACTACCCGGCGCTGATGATCCGCCTGGGCGACGCGACGGGGCATAACTGGTGGGGGCTGATCGACCCGGATGCCGCGCTGCGCGCCGCCGCCATCGGTGAGACGAGCGACGCCGCCTGGCAGTTCGATTGGAGCTGGGAAGGGTTTCTCTCGGCGCTGCTGGGCTTCTTCCTGCCCGCAGAAGGAGGCGGTGAAAACGATGCGTAAGGTGCTTACGGCGCTGCTGCTGGCCGCTCTGCTACTGCCGCTGGACGCGTCCTCCGCCGCGGTGGTGGCCTGGGGTTCCCGGGGCGCGCAGGTGCGTCAGGTGCAGCAGCGCCTGATCGACTACGGCTACATGACCGGCACGGCGGACGGCGTCTTCGGCCAGACGACCTACAACGCGGTCATCCGCTTTCAGAAGAAGAACGGGCTGACGGCGGACGGTCGAGTCGGCCCGTCCACCGCCGCGGCGCTGGGCGTGATGCTGAGCGGCACGGTGTCCGCCGCGGCGTACCAGGAATCCGAAACGCGTCTTTTGGCGCGGCTGGTCAGCGGCGAGGCGCGGGGCGAGCCGTACATCGGACAGGTCGCGGTGGCGGCGGTCGTGCTCAACCGCGTCAAGAGCG
Source organism: uncultured Oscillospiraceae bacterium (assembly GCA_964600835.1). GTDB lineage: Bacteria > Bacillota > Clostridia > Christensenellales > Aristaeellaceae > UBA11524. The sequence goes on along the minus strand of CAZRLM010000002.1, from coordinate 46,954 downwards.
CCGCGTTCCCCAACACGATCAGCGGCGTGATCTTCCAAACCGGCGCGTTTGACGCGGTGTGGGACGGCCAGTTCGACCTGGAGCCGGATGCCAGCTGCACCCGCGCCGCCCGGGACGCGCTCAACGGCTGGGATCCCACCGGCGGCTGTCTGTACTACTACAATCCGGCCACCGCCACCAATTCCTGGATCTGGTCGCGGCAGGTGCAGCTGACCATCGGCCGCCACGCCTTCGCCGTGTAAAGGAGGTTCCGCATGAAAACCCGATGGCTGACTTTGGCGCTGTCCCTGGCGCTGGTCGCGCTGGGCGGCGCGACGGTATACCAGGCGCGGCGCGCCGAATATGCCGAGCGCGTTCTGGAGGAAGCGTACCAAAGCGCCCTGAGCGAATCCTGCGAGGCGCTTCAAGCGCTCTCCATCGACATGGAGAAGCTGCTCGTCTCCGGTGACCCGTCCCTGGGCGCGGCGCTTTTGCATCAAATCAGCCGCGCCGCCGGGGAGGTGCACCGGGGGCTTTCCTTTCTGCCGCTGAGCCATGAGGCGGTGGCGCCCACGATTTCCTTCGCCGCCCGCCTGTCCGACTACGCCGCATCGCTGCTGCCGGGTCTTGTGCGGGAGGGCGCGCTGGATTCGCGCCAGCTGGACGCGCTCTCCGGCGAGCGCGCCGCCGCGGTTCGGCTGACCGCGCAGCTGTCCCTGGCCAGTCAGACCATGGCGGAGGACGCGCTGCGCTTCGTCGGCGGGTCGGCCTTCGCCGCCGATCGGGACGCGCAGACCCGGCCGCTGGAAATTCTCGCCGATCAGGACAACGGCATGGAGTATCCGACGCTGATCTACGACGGCCCCTTCTCTGACGCGCGCCGCGCCGGAGCGCCCCGCGGACTGCCGGAGGGCGAGATCACCGAGGCGGAGGCGATCGAGATTGCCCGCGATTTTGTGGGCGACCGGGCGCTGTCCGCCGTGTCCGCGCCGAACACCTCCGGCGCGCTGTCCGCCTATGGCGTTACCGTCGCGACGCAGGACGTGCAGCTGAACCTCGAAATCACGCGTCAGGGCGGCCGCGTGCTGTGGATGATGCCGGAAACGGCCTCCTTTCAGGTTGTGCAGAGCGTCGAAAGCTGCCGCGAAAATGCGGCGCAATTTCTGCGGGAGCATGGCTTCGGCGAGATGACCGCCACCCATCACCAGCTCTACGACGGGCTGTGCGTCGTCAATCTGGCCGCCGTGCAGGACGGCGTGCTGCTCTACCCGGATCTGGTCAAGGTGCAGGTGCGGATGGACACCGGCGACGTGGTCGGTCTGGAGGCGCACAACTACTGGATGAACCACACCCACCGCGCGCTGCCCGCACCGTCCCTTGACGAGTCCGCCGCCCGCGCGCGTCTCTCCGAGGCGGTCGAGAGCGCGCCGGGTCGTCTGTGCCTGATTCCCAATCTCGACAGCGAAACGCTGTGCTACGAGTTCCCCGTTCGGCTGGATGGCGAAAGCTACCTTGTTTATCTGGACGCGCACACGGGCGCTGAGGTGCAGCTGTTGAAGGTGATTCCCACCGACGCGGGCACGCTGACCGCATAGCCCGCGCGAAAATGCGCACACTGTTTTTTGTGGGAGGGATGCGCCGTGATTTACTGTCAGCTGCGCGAGCGGGCCAAGCTCGCGATGGGCGACACGCTCCGCCTGTCCGACGTGGCGGACGCGACCGCCCCGCCCGAGGCCATGTCCGCCGCGCTCGACTGCCCGGACGAGACGGGCGTGTGGAAGATCGACGCGCTGCAATGCGCCCGGGCGCTGCAAAACGCCTGCAAGGGCGAGGAGGTGTCGATGCTCGGGCCGGACGTGTGCTACGTCCACCGCATCCGCGTCCAGGCGCGGGACTGGACACGGGGACTGCGCACCGCCGCCGCCTTCTTGATCCTGCTGCTGGGCAGCGCGCTGGGGCTGTGCTGGTTCCACAGCGACGTGGATATGCCCGCCGCACAGACAGCCGTGTTTCAGCTGCTGACAGGGCGGGAGGTCAGCGATCCGCGGCTGATCACCGTGCCCTACGCCGTCGGGGTCGCGCTGGGCGTGGCGGTATTCTACGCCCTGCCCTCCCGGCGCGCCACCACGCCGCTGGAGGTCAAACTGACCGAGTATCAGGAGGACATGGAGAAAACCGAAGGGAAGGACGTCTATGGCCGAAAATAGCGTCGCCGCCGCCATCGGCCTGATCACCGGCGCGACGATGGCGGTGGCAGTCAGCTGCGTCTGGGTGGTGCTGCTCATCCCCGCCCGCGTGCAGGACAGGCTGCAAGCAGCCTCGCCCCGGCTGCTGACCTGGGCCATTTGTCTGGGGCTGGTACTGGCCGCGCTCCAAAACGGCGTCGGGTTTTCCCTGCGCCTGCCCGTTCCCGTCGGCAGCGCGCTGATCGTGTTCTGCGGGATGTTCGTCGGGATGCTGGCCTCCGCGCTGGGCGAAATTCTGGAGGTCGCGCCGGTTTTGATGCGGCGCTTTCGCCTGGGCGACGTTTCGACCGGCATCCGGTTTGTCATGATGGTCGGCAAGGGGCTGGGCGCGGTGCTGGCCTCCCTGCTGTTCACGCTTTGAGAAAGGAGAAAACGCGATGCGTCGCTTCATTGCCTTCCCCTATCTGCTGGGCTACGCGCCCCGCCCCGGCGAGCGGGAGATTCGCCTCCGTCCGCCCAAGGATCGCGCCATGAACCGCCCGAAGGAGGAATCAAATCATGTTTGACAAAAACGCCAAGCCCTCGCCCGCCCGTCAGGCGCAGCTTGACCGCTACCAGCAGCTGGTCAAGCGCTTCTCCCCCAAGTCGGACATGGCCAGCGGCCTGTTTCGCGCCTTCTGGGTCGGCGGCGCGATCTGTCTGCTGGGCCAGTGCCTGATCGAGTTCGGCAAGGGCGTGCTGGATATGAACAACACCGCCGCCTCCACCTTCTGCTCGACCGTCCTGGTATTCCTGACCGCGCTGCTCACGGGCCTGGGTGTGTTTGACAAGATCGGGCAGTACGCGGGCGCAGGCGCGTTTGTGCCCATCAGCGGCTTCGCCAACGCGATGGTTTCCCCGGCGATGGAGTTCCGCCGGGAGGGGCTGGTGCTCGGCTTGGGCGCGAAGCTGTTCACCATCGCCGGGCCGGTGCTGGTATGGGGCGTAAGCGCGTCGGTCGTGGTCGGCATCATATATGCCCTCATCCCCTGGTAAGCGCGAAAGGAGGCGCAGGCATGATTCCCATGCATCGAATCGGCGGCGGCACGGTGGTGCTGGAAAACCGCCCGAAAATTGCCGCCGGCGCGGCCATCGTCGGAAAAAAGGAAGGCGAAGGCCCGCTCCGGGACGAATACGACCGCATCGTCGCCGACGATCTGTTCGGCGAGGAAACCTGGGAGAAGGCCGAGTGCCGCTTCTTCTACACGGCGGCGACCACCTGCCTGGAAAAGGCGGGCGTCGCGCCCAGTCAGGTGGACGTGCTGCTCGGCGGCGACCTGCTGAACCAGATCATCTCCGCCTCGATGGCGGCGCGGGAGCTGAAAGCGCCTTTTCTGGGGCTGTACGGCGCCTGCTCCACCATGGCGGAAAGCCTGTGCGTCGGCGCGATGCTGGTGGACGGCGGCTATATGCGCAACGCGCTGTGCGCGGCCAGCAGCCATTTCTGCTCGGCGGAGCGGCAATACCGGTTCCCGCTGGAATACGGCAATCAGCGCACGCCGACCGCGCAATGGACGGTGACGGGCGCGGGCGCGACGCTCCTGACGCTGGAGGACGGAATGCCCGCGCTGGCCCGGGCCACCCACGTCACCATCGGCCGGGTGACGGATCTGGGCGTTGCCGACGCGAACAACATGGGCGCGGCCATGGCGCCCGCCGCCGCCGATACGCTCTGCCGCCACTTCACCGACACGGGCCGCACCGCCGGGGACTACGACCTGATCGTCACCGGCGACCTGGGGCGCGTCGGCCACGACATTCTGCTTCAGCTGATGACCGATCGCGGCTGCCCGCTGATCTTCGAGCGGTACATGGACTGCGGCCTGCAGGTGTTTGACCCATCGCAGGACGTGCACGCGGGCGGCAGCGGCTGCGGCTGCTCGGCGGTCACACTCAACGGGCTGCTGCTGCGTCGGCTGCGGGAAGGCGAGCTGAAACGCATCCTGTTCATGGCCACCGGCGCGCTGCTTTCCACCACGTCCAGCCAGCAGGGCGAGACGATTCCCGGCGTGGCGCACGCCATCGTGCTGGAAGGAGAGAGCCTATGATGATCTGGTCGATGATCAAGGCGTTTATCGTCGGCGGACTTCTGTGCGCCATCGGCGAAGCGCTGGTGCTGAAAACAAAGCTGACACCCGCGCGTATTCTGGTCGGCTACATCGTCGCGGGGGTCATTCTCAGCGCGGTGGGGATTTACGGCCCGCTGGCGGACTTCGCCGGCGCGGGCGCGACCGTGCCGTTGACCGGCTTCGGCCACGCGCTGGTCACGGGCGTAAAAAAAGCGGTGCAGGAGATCGGCTTCATGGGCGCGTTCACCGGCGGGCTCACCGCCACCGCCGCCGGCATCTCCGCCGCGGTCTTCTTCGGCGCGATGATGGCGCTGCTCTTCAAGCCGAAGGCAAAATAACCACGTCAGTGTTCCCCCTTCAAGCGGCTTTTGCCGCTTTTTTTTGTGTTGCGCGGCGTGTTCTGCTATTATTTTCTATATCCAGGAATTCTAATCGAAATCACAGGCGGCAGCCTTGCATTTTCATACAAATCAGGGTACAATAGTGCTGTTTATTCGGCATTTATTTTCCCGTTTTCACGCACGACGAATTAAAGGAGGTTTTTTCGGGAATGGAGAACAGCTACATCCTCATGACGGACAGCGACAGCGATCTGCCCTTCGCGCTCAAGCAGGAATACGATATTCCGGTGGTGGCCATGCCTTACGCGCTGGACGGCGTGCAGTATTACGACGACCTGGGGCAGTCCCTTGACCACAAGAACTACTATGATAAAATGCGCGCAGGCGCGCAGCCGGTAACGTCCGCGCTCAACGAGGCCAACTACATCGAGTATTTCGAGCCGATCCTGAAGTCGGGCAAGGATCTGTTGTTCCTCGCCTTCTCCAGCCAGCTCAGCTGCACCATTCAGGCCGTCTACGCCGCCCGGGAGACGCTGCTCAAGCAGTACCCGGAGCGCACGTTCACCGTGGTGGACACGCTGTCCATCTCCGCGCCGCAGACGCTGCTCATCCTCAAGGCGCACGAGATGTACCGCGCCGGGAAGCCGCTGCAGGAGGTCGCCGACTGGGTGGAGGCAAACAAGCTCCGCGCCCAGGCCTGGTTCACCGTGGACGACCTGGTGTACCTCAAGCGGGGCGGACGGGTTTCCCCCGCCGCGGCGGCCATCGGCTCCCTGCTGGATCTGAAGCCCATCCTGGTTGAGACGAAGGAGGGCAAGCTTTCCGCCGCCGACAAGGTGCGCGGCCGCCGCAAGGCCATGAACTACATCGTCGAAAAGGCCGTCGCGAACGTCATCGACCAGAAGGAAGCTCCGGGCATCATCCTCCACGCGGACGCGCCCCAGGACGCGGCTCGTCTGCGCGATATGCTGGCCGAGCGCCTGCCCGAGATGACGCTGCGCATTGAAAACATCGGCCCGGTGATCGGCGCGCACGCCGGCCCCGGCACGCTGGCGTTCTGCTTCCTGGGCAAAGAACGGCCCTACTGATGGACTTCAAAAAAGTGGCTGCGGCCACTTTTTTCTCGAACGCAAAACAGGAGGAACGCGCTATGCCGAACCTGCTTTTCATCGGCTCGACGGTCGCCGACGTGGTCGTCCGCGTGCCCGCGCTGCCGGAATCGGGAGACGATCTGCCGGTCATGTCCCAGCAGGTCACGCTGGGCGGCTGCGCGTACAACGCCTTCCAGGCCGCCCGCCTGTCCGGACTGGCGTCCTGCCCGCTGCTCTCGCCCGTCGGCACAGGTGTGTGGGGCGAGTTTGTCCGCCGGGAACTGGCGGCTCGGCGCGTCGTTTCCCTCGCGCCGGAGGTGGACGCGCCCAACGGCTGCTGCTATTGCCTGGTGGAGCCGGGCGGCGAGCGTACCTTTTTGTGCGAGCACGGCGCGGAATACCGCTTCCGTCCCGAATGGTTTGAGCACGTCCATTTGCAGGAGACGGACGGCGTCTACCTGTGCGGCCTGGAGGTAGAGGAGGATACCGGCGGCGTGCTCATCGACGCGCTGACAAAAGCGCCGCCCGCCCGGCTGTACTTTGCGCCGGGGCCGCGGCTGATTCACATCCCGCCCGCGCGCCTCGCGCCGCTGTTTTCCCTCTCGCCCACGCTGCACCTCAACGAAACGGAGGCGCTTCAATTCACCCGCGCCGACAGCGCGTCCGAGGCGGCGGCAATCATCCGCAGCGTCACCCGCGGGGACGTCGTGATCACCCTGGGCGAGCGCGGCTGCTATGTGCTGGACGCGTCCGGCGGCGCGACGCTGCCCGCCGTGCCCGCGCAGGTGATCGACCTCATCGGCGCGGGAGACGCGCACATCGGCGCCGTGATGGCCGCCCAGGCGGCGGGCATGACGCTGGCGGATGCGGCCAGGATCGCCAACCGCGTCTGCGCCGCCGTCGTCTCGCGTGCCGGCGCGGAGCTGCCCGAGGGCGTGTGGCCGCCGCTCTTGCAGTCCCTCGCCCACCCCACGCAAAAGGAGGAATCATCCCATGAGCCTTGAACACGTCCGCGAAGCCCTCGCGCCCTTTGGCGCGCAGGATCGCATTCTGGTCTTTGACGTATCCAGCGCCACCGTCGAGCTGGCCGCCCAGGCTCTGCACTGCGAACCGGGGCGCATTGCCAAAACGCTGTCCTTCATGGCGGGCGACAAGCCGCTGCTCATCGTCGCGGCCGGGGATTGCCGCATCGACAACCACAAGTACAAGGCCCGCTTCGGCACGAAGGCCAAAATGATGACCGCCGAGCAGCTGGAAACGTGGACGGGGCTGCATTTTGGCGGCGTGTGTCCCTTCGGCATTCCAGCGGGCGTCGATGTGTACCTGGACGAGAGCCTGCGCCGCTACGAAACCGTCTATCCCGCCTGTGGCACCGACAACAGCGCCATCGAGGTCACGCTGCCGGAGCTGGAGCGCTTCAGCGCCGCCGTCGGCTGGGTGGACGTGGGCAAGGACGCGGTTTCTTAAAACTTCCTCATGATCTTCTAATCTTTCCCTTCTTGGCGCGGCGGAGCGGACGTGGTACAATGGGTCGCGTAAGGAGGACATAAATCATGCTTGATCTGTTGATGCTTCCCTTTAAGCTGGCCGGTGAAATCATCGGCGCGGTTTTCAGCTTTATCGGCGGTATCTTTTCGATGGTGTTCGGGCTTGTCGGCGGACTGATGTCGCTGGCGGTGCACGGGGTGTGCGCCCTGCTGATCGTCGGGCTGATCGTCGCCGCGGTACGCAAGCATCGCAGCCGCCGTCAGGATGACGACGACATCGGCGACGACGCGAGCGACGAGGAGTTCATCAGCTATTACGACCGGAACGCCGTCAAGTAACGCGGCAAATGGAAAAAGCGAGCCGCGTCCCTTTGCCCCGCCCGCAAGCGGCCGAAGGAACGCGGCTTTTTCTCTGCCCGCGCGATTCCCGCTTTCCTTTCCCCGCGGGGAATGTTATAATGAACTTATCTGACAGGAAAAAGAGGGTGATTCCCATCGAACCGCTGATCTCGAAATGGCACCGGGAATTGGAGCTGTTCAGCGCCATCAAGCCGCTGCTCATTCTGGAAGGCAACGTGCTCGACCAGTACCGCTACCCGATGGCCGGTTCCATCCCCGAGGACGAGCTGGCCCCGCTGCCGCGGTACCTGCACGGCTTCTTTACCGACCTGGGCTACGGCCAGGTGGTGTTCTACTCCAACCTGGTCGGCTTCATGAATCCCTACGCGCCCGAGCAGGTGCGTCAATACGCCCGGCTCACCGGCGCGACGGAAAGCGGCGATGTGATCGCCGCCGAGTTCAAGGGCAACAAAGCGGACACCGCGCCCAACATCATCCGCCGCGCGATGGCGCAGCGGCAGTCCGCCACCGTAACCATTCTTGAGCTGGCCAGCCACTACATCACCACGCCCGAGCGGATGGATCAGCACGACGTGAACAGCTTCAACCTGCTGCTGCAATCGGCGCTGTCCGCCGCCACCGTGCGCACGCCCTACGGACGGCGGCAGAACCTGCTCATCCTGCTGGTGAACAAGCTGAACGACCTGCCCGCCTGGTTTTACCTCAATAACCCGGTCTGCAAAACGATTCTACTGGAAGCACCCGACCGGGACGAGCGCAAGCGGCTCGTCAGCGGCAGCGCCTTCGCCACCTTCTTTGACGCGACCGTTTACCGCACGGAGATGCCCTATTACCGGGCGCACCCCGAGGAGCTGGAACGGCTGCGGGAGAAATTCGTCGGGCTGACCGAGGGGCTGACCTTCACCGAGCTGGACGAGATGCGCCGCCTGAGCAAGCGGGAATGCACGCCCATCCGCGATCTGTGCCAGGTGGTCGACCTGTACAAGTACGGCATCCGCGAAAACCCCTGGGAAAGCCTCTCCATGGCGGGGCTGCGAAACGCCAAGCAGGACTTCGAGAAGCGCATCAAGGGGCAGGACGCGGCGCTGGAACGCACGCTGGACGTGGTCAAGCGCGCCGTCACCGGCATGAACGGCCTGTCCTCCTCCTCCACGGCCAAGCCCAAGGGCGTGCTGTTCTTCGCCGGGCCGACCGGCACCGGCAAGACGGAAACCGCCAAGGCGCTGGCGGAGAAGCTCTTCGGCGACGAAAGCGCCTGCATCCGCTTCGATATGAGCGAATACGGCCAGCCCCACTCCGACCAGAAGCTGATGGGCGCGCCGCCCGGCTATGTGGGCTACGAGTCCGGCGGCCAGCTGACCAACGCGGTCAAGAAGAACCCCTTCTGCATCCTGCTGTTTGACGAAATCGAGAAAGCCCACCCGTCGATCCTGGACAAGTTCCTGCAAATCTTAGAGGACGGCCGGATGACGGACGGGCAGGGCAATACAGTTTATTTCTCCGAGACGATCATCATCTTCACCAGCAACCTGGGCATCTACGTCAAGGACGCTTTCGGTAACCGGGAGCCGAACGTCACCATGGAGATGGATTACCCCGAGGTGGAAAAGCGCATCCGCAGCGCGATCAGCGACTACTTCAAGCTGGAGCTGGGCCGTCCGGAAATTCTGAACCGCATCGGCGAGAACATCGTCGTGTTCGACTACATCCGCCGGGAGGCGGGCGAGGCGATTCTCCGCGGGCAGGTGGACAAGATCATCCGCCGCATGGAGGAGCAGCACGCCATCCGCCTGACCATCGACGACAGCGCCTACGCGGCCCTGCAAGATGCCGCCCTGGCCGATCTCTCCAATGGCGGACGCGGCGTGGGCAATCAGGTCGAGAGCCTGCTGATCAATCCGCTGTCCCGCTGGCTGTTTGACAACGAGGTGCTCCAAAACGCCGCGGTGCGCATCGACCGCTTTGTTCTGGACGCGCGGCCGCCCCGCGTGGAATGCACCGCCGAAAAGGAGGCTTCCGCCGATGAGCCATGATCAGGAAAACCGGGTGGCGCTGCATCCCGCGCCCCGGAGCGCGTCCATGCGCAGTCCTCTCTCCGGCGTGGCGACGGATCTGTGGGGCGCGCCTGCCGTCAGCCAGAGCAGCGCCGAAGCGCCCGTCGAAAGCGCTTCCTTCCCGCCCTTTGAGCAGCTGTGGAAGGTCGCGGATGAAACCGTCGACTGGACGGACGCGCTCGCCTACGCGCACCCGTCGGACGGGCTGACCTCCGAAAACCTGTGGCAGTTCTTCCACGAGCACGCCGAGCGGGTACTGGCCGGGGAACCGGCCGCGTATGTCGAAGTGCTGCGCGCCACCAATCCGCTGGGGGATTTAACGCCCTACGCCGCGGGCTTTGAGGTGACCTGCGAGAGCGCGGACAGCCTCCGCGCCGCCTTTACCGCCAAGCCTGGCTATCTGCAGGGCGAACCGTCGGAGAGCAGGCGCTACCTCGCCGGCGTTTCCCTGCGCGTTGCCCGGGACTTGATGGCCCTGCTGCCCGTGCGCGCCGTTACCGTCGAAGCGCGCAGCGGCGAGCGCGCGCTGCTGACCGTTCCCTTCGAGCGGTCGGAGCTGCACAGCGTGCGGTTTGGCTTCATCGACCCGGAGGCGTTCGTCCGCCGGTGCGGCGGTGAGTTCCGCTAAGCCGCTTCAACGCAAAAGGAGGCCGCTCCCGTCAGCCCATCAGGCCGACAGGACAGCCTCCTTTTTGTATGCCCGTCACTCACAGGCATCCCAGAAGTCGCGAATCGCCTCCGGGCCGCCCTGCGTGATTTGCCAATGCTCCGGGCATAACCGGCGATAGGACGCCATGCCGTACCGGTCGTCCAGCAGCAGCGCCACGCCCCGGTCGCGCTCCGTGCGGATCACCCGTCCCACGGCCTGCGCCACCTTCTGCATTCCCGGAATCATGTACGCGTAGAGGAAGCCGTCGCCCAGCGTTTCGTCGTAGTGGGCGCGGAGCGTGTCCTGAATCAGGCTGACCTGCGGCAGACCCACGCCGACAATCGCCACGCCGTCCAGCGCCTCGCCGGGCAGGTCGATCCCCTCGGCGAACACGCCGCCCAGCACGCACAGCGACAAAACCGGCGCGCCGCCCGGCTGATAGGGGGCCAAAAAGGCCCGCCGCTCCTCGTCCGTCATGCCGGGGCGCTGGCGCTGGAACGTCACGTCATCAAGCGCCTCCGCCGTCTGCGCCAGAAAGGCGAAGCTGGGGAAGAACACGATGTACCGCCCCGGCTTCGCGTCGATCAGCTGACGGATCGCCGCCGCGATCGCCCCGACCGCGTCCGCCCGATGGCGGTAGCGGGTGTTCACCGACCGCCGCTGAATCAGCAGATGCTCCGGCGGGAAGGGCGAGGGCATCGCAAAGCACGCGTCCTCCTCCTCGCCGCCCAGCAGGCGGCGCATTTCCGGCAGCGGCTGAAGCGTCGCGGAAAAGCAGACCGTGCCCCGCATGGGGGCGGTCGTCTCCTGAAAGTATCGGCCCACCTCCAGCGCGCAGGCCGTCAGCCGCCGGGTTTTAACCCCCTCCCACAGCCACGCGTACTCGCTCTGCTCCCGCCGCCTGGCCCGGAGAAAGCTCATCAGGTCGAGGATCGTCTCGCCCGCGTCCTCGCCCGCCTCGCCCCACGGAAACCGCTCCGTCGCCGACGCGGCAAACGCGTCCGCCAGCTCCGATGCCGCCTTGTCGATGGACTGGGGCAGCGCTTCGAGCACGCCCTCGGTCGCCTCCTCCGGCACCGGGAGATCAGCCAGCGCGCGGAGCATTCCGGTCATGGCCTTATACAGCGGATGCTTCCGCCCGGCGGCGCGGCTCACCGCCGTCCTCATGCGGCGAATCCGCCCGCCGTCCACCGTGCCGCCCAGCATATCCCGCAGGCGGGAAAGCAGGTTGTGCGCCTCGTCCAGCAGCAGCGTCACCTCGCCCGGCTGGTCGAAGATGCGCCGGATATGCACCGCCGGATCCAGCGCGTAGTTGTAATCGCACACGACCAGATCGGCGATCTCGCACAGCGACAGGCTGAACTCGAAGGGGCACAGGTCGTGCTTGTCCGCCATCCTCTGCACCGCCTCCGGCGACCAGTCGTCCTCCAAAAGCATTTCCTCAATCGCCGCGCTGTCCCGCAGAAAATGCCCCTTTGCCCGAGGACATTCCTCCGGCTGGCAGGCGACGTGCTCCGGGCACTGCTTTTCCCGGGCGTCCAGCGTCAGCGTCCACAGATGCAGCGGCTGACGCGACCTGAGCCGCTGCACCGCCGCCAGCGCGCCCTGACGCTGGGTCGTGCGCGCGGTGAGGTAGTACGCCTGCCCGGTCAGCCCCAGACCCAGCGCTTTCAAAGTCGGGAACAGCGCCGCGATGGACTTGCCCGTCCCCGTCGGCATACTGGCGAACAGCCGCCGCCCCAGGCGGATGGCGGTGTACACCTGCGCGGCCATTTCCCGCTGCCCCGCGCGGTAGGCATCGTAGGGGAACGCCATCGCCTGAAGCGACGCGTCCCGCGCCCGGCGATGCGTCCGCAGCAGCCGCTGCCGCTGCAAATACGCCTCCGCCAGCCGGTTGAACGCCTCCGCGCACTTTTCCGCCGTCCAGTCCTGCGTGAAACGGGCGCGCACCGCGCCGTTTCGCGTCACATAAGCGACGCTGATCACCACCTGCGCGAGGCCCCGGGACGCGCAGAGCATATGGCCGTAACAAACGGCCTGCATTTCATGCGCCGGCCAGGGCGCGTCGGGCGGCTGTCGGGACTGGCAGAGCTTGATCTCCTCGACCTCCGGCACGTCGCCGTCCAGGAACGCGTCCATCCGCCCGCTGACCACAAGCGTTGCGTCCTCATCCTCCCAGGGCACCTCGATGGACAGCGGCACCTCCGCGCGCCAGCCTTCCGGCAATTCGCTCTGCCGACCCTTGTGGCCGAACATTCCTTCCTGCAGGTCGCGAAGCGTTCCGCCCGGGCGGGCGATGTCCTCCCCGTGCAGGGTGAACTCCACCAGGGCGCGCACGGATACCCGAAGCTCCTCCGCCACGGCGTTCCCTCCTCTCCCTGCTTTAGCGAAACGGTCATCATGAAAGCAGCCCGGCGGAAAAGCTTCTCGCCGGGCGCTCACGCGTTTTCAAAGTCCTTGCTTAAAAGAGGCCGGAAGCCTTGTCCAGCGCCTCCTGCTGCGCCTGAAGCAGCGCCTCAAACTGCGCGCGGTAATCCGCGGCGGCCTGCTTGAGCGCGGCCACCTGGCTGGTCAGATTCTCCTTCTCGGCGGAGATGCTGCTCAGCTGCGCGTCCGCGTCGGCCTGCGCCTTGGCCAGGATCTCCGACGCCTTGCGCTCCGCCTCGGCGATCGTCTCGCTCTTGACCTTCTGCGCCATGGCGAGCACCTCCAGCGCGTCCTTGCTGCTGTCGGCGGCGGGGGCGGCGTAGGCCGGCTTGGCCGCGACGGGCTTCACCTGGGTCGTGGCGGCGTCCATCCGGGCGGGCTGGGGCTTGGCAGCCAGCTGCTGCTTCAGCGCGGCCATCTCATCCATCTGCCGGGCCATCTCGTCGCAGATCGCGTCGAGGAACTCGTCGACCTCCTGGGCGTCATAGCCGCGGGGCGAACGCTTGAACTCCTTGTTCTCAATCATTTCAATGGTGATCTGCTGCATGATGTCATGCTCCTTTCTATTTGTCCGCCGCCATCGGCGAAAAGAACCTTATTTTCCTCGGCTGAACACTTCCAGCCGCACTGGAATCCTGCCCTTGCGGGTTTCCTCGCCCGCCTCATCCAGACGCACCCGGCCAAACCCGCGCACGGAGATCGTCTGTCCCGGCGCGATGAGCCGGTCGATCCGTTCCTCGGGCTGATGCGCCACCTCGACGCTCCCGGCGCGGATCATCTCCGCCGCCCGGGCGCGGGAACATTTCATGCCCGACGCCAGCACGCAATCCAGCCGCAATGACGCGACCGTATCCCGCAGCATCGCGCCGACGGGGCGCTCAAAGGCGGGCGTTTCCGTCAGCTCGCGGACGCTGATCGCCACGCTGCCGGCCTTTGTCCACTCCTGCGGCAATCTCGCGGCCGCCTCCGGCAGCGCGCACAGATAGGCGCAGTCCGTCTCGGCGATCAGGTCGCCAAAGAAGGAACGATCAATACCCAGCGCCATCAGGCTGCCCAGCAGCGCCCGATGGTCGCAGGTTCCGAACCGGGCGTTCCAGCGGGCCTCCACCCACACGCGGGTAAAGACCGGCTCCTCCTCCGGCGGATAGAAGCACGCCTGCTCGCGCTCCGCGTCCTCCCAGCCGCCGTCAAAGGCGACGAGCACGCCCGCGCTTCGCGCCTCATGGACGGCGGCGGCGCGCTCCTCGCCGGTCACAAACCGCGCCGGGGCCGCGCAGCCCGTCCGGCCTGCCCGCTCCGCACCCTGCCGGAGCCGCAGCAGCGCCGCCCGATCCTTTACCAGATCCATGCGGTCAGCAGCATCGCCACAATCCGGCGCGCCAGCCCGATCAGGAGCAGCAGCACCATCGGCGACCAGTCCAGCATCTGAAAGCGCGGAGGCAGCTTGCTCATCAGCAGGCGGCGGATGGGCATGAGCACCGGCTCGATAATCCGGCGCAGCAGCTCCGTCCAGCGGTTGGCGGGGATGTTCACCCATTGCAGGATGACATACGCCATCAGCGCCAGCTCATAGAGCGAGAACGCCGTGCTGATCAGGGAATAAATGACGCGAATCGCCATGGTTCACCCTCCCCTCACCGGGAAAAGCCGTTCGCGGCGCTGAAGCCGCGGCGGCCAAAGGTCGTGAAGTCCTCCTGCGGCCTGCGGGCGTAAGTGCGCTGGGCGGCCCGGCCAAAGCTGGTCGTCTGCCCGGCGGCAAAGCCGCTCGTCGGGCGGAAATCCGCGCCCCGCTCAGGCCAGCGCCAGCGCTGATCGTCCTCGCTCGTCTGCTGGATCTCCGGAAACAGCTCCACCCCGACGGTGATGGGCGTGACGAGATAAATGCAGCGCTGCGCCACCCGGTCAAAGCGGCACCCCATCGCGGTGGCCGCGCCCTTGATCAGGTCGATGCAGCGGTCGTTCTCCGTGGGATCCTCCACCTGTTCCAGATTGACGAGCACCGTTTCGCCGTTGCGCATAAACTCGATCAGCCGGAAGCAGTCCGACAGCTGTCCCACGGTCGCCACCCGGTTGATCGCCCGGTAGGCCGTCCCGTCCTGTCCCACATAATTGCCCGGCATATAGCGCACGTTGTCCGGCACGAATTGCTGCGCCTGACCAGCCGTCTGCTGGCCGCCCGCGCGCTGTCCCGCCGCGCCGCTGCTCGGCTGCACGGGCGGCTGATAGCCCGTTGCGCCGAAGCCTTGCGGCTGCGCCTGCTGATAACCCGTCGCGCCGAAGCCTTGCGGCTGCGCCTGCTGATAGCCCGTTGCGCCGAAGCCTTGCGGCTGCGCCTGCTGATAGCCCGTCGCGCCGAAGCCTTGCGGCTGCGCCTGCTGATAGCCTGTCGCGCCGAAGCCCTGCGGTTGCGCCTGCTGATAGCCTGTCGCGCCGAAGCCTTGATGCTGCACCTGCTGATAGCCCGTCGCGCCGAAGCCCTGCGGTTGCGCCTGCTGGTAGCCCGTTGCACCAAAGCCCTGCACCGGCGGCTGATAGCCCGTTCCAGGCGGGTACATTCCCTCCATGCCCGGCTGGGGCGCTCCGCCCTGCTCCGGCCCCATCGCCTGCTGCTGATTCGCGGCGTGCTTATCCTGCTTCATCACATAGCCGGTAAAGCCGCCGTTGGCCCGGTACGCCGCGTGCGTGTTGTCATCCGCACCGACAAAAGCGCCCTGCCTGAGCTTTTGCAGGAACGACTGCCCCATATCCCTTAACGACATCGAATTTCCTCCTATGATCAAGTCCCGGCAGCGGGCCGCGCGCCCATAAGAGCGCTGCCGATGCGCACCATCGTCGCGCCGCAGCGGGCCGCCAGGCGGTAGTCGCCCGACATTCCCATCGACAGCTCCTCCATCCGCACGCCGGGAATTGCCTCCTCCCGGAGGCGCTCAAAGAGTGTGCGCATCTGCGAAAACAGGCCCGTCAGGTATGCTTCGTCCCTGGTGTTAGGCATCACGGCCATCAGGCCGCGGACGGACAACCCGTCCATCGCCCCGCACGCACGCAAAAGCGTACGCACTTCCTCCGGCGCCACGCCGCCCTTCTGCGGCTCGCCCGCCGGGCTGACCTGCACGAGCACCGGCATCACCCGCTCACGGCGGGTCGCCTGCCGGTCAATCTCCTGCGCCAGGTTCAGCCTGTCCACCGATTGGATCATGCATACGTCCTCTATTATATATTTAACTTTGTTCGTTTGCAACCGTCCAATCAGATGAATCTGAAAATTTCCTCCCAGGCCCTCCCGCTTTTCGACGATTTCCTGCACCCGGTTTTCCCCGATCTCGTCAACGCCGAGCGACTTGAGCGGCAGAATGTCCTCCGCCGGATGCGTTTTCGTCACTGCGATGAGCCGGGGCGGCGGGTAGCGTCCCTCGCTCGCCTCCGCCAGCAATGCGCGGATTGTTGCCAACCGCTGCGATAGCGCCTGCTCGTCCATTTTGTCCGCCTCCCGCGTCAAAACAGTTTGACGACCTGTCCCTCAAAGAGCATCCCCTGCTGAATGGCAGAAACATACACCTTGTCCCCGTTGCGCCAGATGATGTTGACCGGCGTGAAGCTCTCCGTCTGCCCGTCGATCACCATCACGCCGTCGGTGTCCTCCCGGCGGCACAGCGCGCGGGCGGGGACGCACAGGCTCGCGACGTAATCGCCCAGCTCCGCCTGACAGGTTCGCATATACAATACCGGCTTGACCGAGGCGTTCACCGACAGCCGCACGAGCAGCTCGCCGCCCGAGCGTGTGAAGGACTCGACCGTCGCGTTGACGGTGGTGTTGTCGAACCGTTCCAGCTTCAGCTCGTAGGTCTGGCCCTGTACCGGGTTCCAGGTCGTATCCTGGACGAGGAAAAGTACGTTCCAGTGCCCGTCGCGCACGGCGCGGTAGAGCGTCGTGCGGCCCTTGGCAATGGTGGACTTTTCCGGCTTCTGCCCGTTGTACATCCGCCGCACCTCGGCGGGGGTGAAGTCCGTGTAATTGGCGGAGGTCAGGCTGTACTCGTAGCCGTCGGAATAAAAGCTGATGATGCTGTCGTCCAGCGACGCAACGAAGCCGGTCGTCCAGCTTTCAATGCGCTGGCGCTGGGACTTTTCGTCGTCGTAAAGGCGGCTGAGCCGCTGGTCGGACGCGTACTTCTCCCGCAGATAGCGCTGCCGGGCATCGATAGCCGTCGCCAGCAGCTTTTCCTGATTGGCCAGGCTGCCCCGCGCGCCGCCGATGATCTCCCGCACCTCCAGCGCGCGGTTGGTCAGGTCGTTCTCCAGGCGCGCCATTTTCGCGTCGTAGGCTGTCTCGCTGCTTAGCAGCTCCCGCTGATAATCGCGGATCTGATCCCGATAGTCCTGCAAGGTCGTCATTTCCCGCGTGCTGTAGCTGGAGGAGTAGACGTTGCAGACCTGCTTGTTGCGCTGAATGCTGCTGCCCTCCTCGGCGATGTACTCCACGCTCGTCACGCCCTCGGCGTCCACGGGCGTTTCGTCCCGTACGATCAGGCAGTCGCCCTTGTAGCGCGCGCCCAGCGTGCCGGCGGTAATCTGCGCATAGCCCGCCGCCTTGGGCGCGAGGTTCACATAAAGATACCAGCCCATAAACCCGACCGCCGCCAGGATGAGCAGCCATTGCAGCGCGTTCATCCGCTTTTTCTGCGGCGGGCCAGGGGGATTCATCTGCTGATACATCCGTTGCCTCCTTGCTTACTCCGGCGCTTCCCAGCGCTCAACCTTCTCCCGCAGCCGCGATAGCGCCCGGCGCTCCACGCGGCTGACCTGCATCTGACTGACGCCCATGCGCGCCGCCGTTTCCCGCTGGCTCAGGCTGTCCACAAAGCGCAGCGTCAGCAGCTGCTTTTCCTGCGGCGTAACCTGATCGAGCACCCAGTCCAGCCAGGAGCGCTGCTCAAACGCCTCATAGCCGCGCTCCCGCGCGCCCAGCTTTTCTTCCAGCGTCCGCTCGTCCTCCGACGAGGCCGTTTCGCTCAGCGACATGACCTCGCCCGCGTCGCGCTGGTCGAGCAGCCGCAGCAGCTCCTCCTGCGTCATCGACAGCTCCATCGCCAGCTCCCGCAGGCTTGGCTCCCGATTGAGCCTTCGCGTCAGCCGCTCCTGCGCCGCGCCCAGCCTGCCCAGCTGTTCCCGCACATCCCGGCTCTGCCGGATGAGCGAGCCCTTGTCCCTGATATAATTGCGAACCACCCCGGCGATGGTCGGCGTGGCAAAGGTGGAGAAGCGCAGCCCGCGCTCCGGGTCAAAGCGCTCCACGGCTTGCATCAGCGCCATGGCCGCCACCTGCTCCAAGTCCTCCGACTCCACACCCAGGCCCGCAAAGCGCCGCGCCACGGCCCGGCTCAGTGGCAGACACGCCGTCACCAGCGCGTCCCTGTCCTCCGTCGCGCGCGTGCGGGCATACCGCGTAAGCAGCGTTGAAAGCCGCGCATCCTGCGTCATCGCGTCACCTCACGCGGCGCGCGGCACGGTCAGCACAATCTGCCGCACGCCCGTCCCCGGCTCCACGGTCAGGTTCGCCTGCGGCACCAGCGCCGTCAGGATGCCTTCGCAAAGCTCGGCCCGCTCCCGCCAGGCTTCCGTCTCCCGGCACGCGCCGGGCGCGAACTCCGCCGTCAGCGCGACGGTGACGTTCTCTTTTTCGCCGGACACCCGCACCTCCAGCGTATCCACCGCGCGGCCCTGATGCAGCAGGCAGTCGCACGCCTCGTCGGCGGCGATGCGCAGATCGTCCAGCGCGGCGACGGACAAATCCATCAAACAGGCCGCGCCGCCCAGCAGCATCCGAATCGCCAGCGCATATTCCGGGCTGCCCGGTACGCGCAGGAGCATTTCCGGTCGATCCATGGCCTCCGCCTCCCCGCTTTTTCCGCTGCGGCAAAAAATACCGCCGGACGCTTTATGATACCACATCCACCAGCATTTTGGCAAGCAGCAGGGCCAGCACCACTAAGAGCATCCCGCGGATGAACCCCGTCCCCCGCTTCATGGTCATGCCCGCGCCCAGCAGGTTGCCGCCGATGGCGCACGCCGCCGCCGGGATGCCCAGCGCGATCAGCACCTGACCGGCCAAAAGCAGGTTGGTCAGCGAGGCGATGTTGCTGGCCAGGTTGACCAGCTTGGCGGTGCCGCTGGCGTGCACGGCCTCCATGCCCAGAATCATCGTGAACAGCAGGATGAGGAACGTGCCCGTGCCCGGCCCGACGAGGCCGTCATAGAACCCGACGGCAAATCCGATCGCCACGCTGACGGGGCGCACGGCCTTCTCCGGCACACGTCGCACGCCGGAAAACGCGCCGCCCTTGCGCAGCACCATCACCGCCACCAGCGGGATGGCCGCGATCATCATCACGCGGACGGTCTGCTCCGGGATGCAGCGCAGCACCGTCGTGCCCAGCCAGCTGCCCGGGAACGCACCCAGCGCCGCCAGCAGCGCCACCATGCCGTTCACCTGCCGCCCGGCGATGAACCGCCCGGAGGCGGCCAGCGTGCCCAGGCAGGCGGAGAGCTTGTTGGTGCCCGCCGCCAGCACCGGCGGCAGCCCGGCCAGATAGTACGCCGGCAGGCTGATCAGCCCGCCGCCCCCCGCGACCGAGTCCACAAAGCCCGCCAGAAACGCCAGCGGGCAGACAATGGCAAACATGGGCCATGCGATTTCCATCATGCTTTCGTACCGCCTTCGCCACGGCAGCGCAAAGGGAGCGTCGCGTCCGCGCGCTCCCCTGCCGTCAGTCCACAAATTCGTGATAAATCGCGCGAATCGTCTTTTCAAAGTCGCAGTCGTCCACGCCGACAATAATCGACAGCTCGCTGGAGCCCTGGTCGATCATCCGCACGTTGATCCCTGCCCGGGACATCGCCATGAACAGCCGCGCCGCGGTGCCGCAGTTGTGCACCATGCCCCGGCCGACGGTGGCGATGATCGACATATCGTCGTGAATGGTGATGGTGTCGGGCTGCGTCAGCGCAACGATGCGGCTGACCACCCGATCCCGGCAGGGCGCGAGAGACTCCGCGGACACGACGACGCACATTGTGTCAATGCCGGTGGGCAGGTGCTCGAAGGAAACGCCCTCCTCCTCCAAGACTTGCAGCACCTTGCGGCCGAAGCCCAGCTCGCCATTCATCATGGCCTTTTCCACCGAGATGACGCTGAAGCCCTTGTGGCCCGCGATGCCGGTGATCGTGGGCGTCGCGTTTTCCGCCGGCGCGTCCAGGCTGATCAGCGTGCCGGGATGCAGCGGATTGTTGGTGTTGCGGATGTTGGTCGGGATGCCGGCCCGGTGGACGGGGAACATCGCGTCCTCATGGAGCACTGAAGCGCCCATATAGCTCAGCTCCCGCAGCTCCTTGTAGGTGATCGCGCCGATCTCCCGCGGGTGCTCCACAATGCGGGGATCCGCCATCAGGAAGCCGCTCACGTCCGTCCAGTTTTCGTACAGGTCGGCCTCCGCCGCCCGGGCGACGATCGCGCCGGTGATGTCGCTGCCGCCACGGCTGAAGGTGCGCACCGCGCCGTCGGGCAGACTGCCGTAAAATCCCGGCACCACCGTCGACTCGCCATCGGCCAAGCGGGCGCTGAGCACGCGCTGCGTCTTTTCGCTGTCGAACGCGCCCCGCTCGTCAAAGCAGATCACCTCCGCCGCGTCAATAAAGCGCCAGCCCAGATAATCGGCAAGCAGCAGACCGTTCAGGTATTCGCCCCGGCTGGCGCAGTAGTCCGCATTCGCCCCGGCGGCGATGCGCGAGCGAACCTCGTCCAGCGCCTGCGTCAGATCGACCGACAGCGACAGCTCCCGCGCGATCTCCCGGTAGCGGGCGCAGATCGTCTCAAAGGTCGCTTCCCAGTCCTCTCCCGCCTTGGCCTGACGGTAGCACGCGTAGAGAAGGTCGGTGATCTTGTCATCCCCGGCGAAGCGTCTGCCCGGCGCGGAGGGCACGACGTAGCGCCGCCCCGCGTCCATCTCGAGAATCTGCTTCACCTTTTTGAACTGCCCCGCGTCCGCCAGCGAGCTGCCGCCAAACTTGGTCACGATCTTTTTCACTGCGGGCTCCTCCTCCTCAAAGCCGTCCGCCGCGCCGCGGCGTTGAAACCCATCATACAACAGGCTGATCGTCCCTGTCAACGCGCAGCGCGAAAAAGGATGAAAAAGAAACGGCACTGGTCATTCTTCGGCCATTCTTGCCATCAGCACCACATCCCGGTACGCGCCGTCGCGGAAAATTTCCTCCCGGAGCACGCCCTCGCGGACGAAGCCGCACTTCTCGTAGCAGCGAATCGCCGCCGCGTTAAAGTCAAACACGCTCACCTTGACCTTGTGCAGGTTCATCTCCCGGAAGCAGAACGCCGTCAAAAGCGCCATCGCCTCCGTGCCGTAGCCCCGGCCGCGGTAGGGCG
>CAZRLM010000002.1:0-25828 GCA_964600835.1 uncultured Oscillospiraceae bacterium | reverse complement strand
ATCGCCACCTCGGCCACCCGGTTTTTCCAGTCCAGGCGGATCACGCCGCAGCGGCCCACCAGATCGCCGCCGCCATCCTCGATGGCAAACTGGTACTCGCCGCGGGTGTAGCTCGTCTGCTGCTCCAGCCAGCGCTGCTCGTCGGACAGGGAGCTGGGAAAGGGAATGCCGCTGAGCATCCCGCGCACCGTCTCATAATCGTTCACAAAGGCGTGGTTCGCGTCCAGGTCGTCCCGCTCAAAGGCGCGCAGCCGTACCAGCCGTCCTTCATACATCCGCGTTCCCTCCGCTTCTCTCTTTCCCTTCATTATCGGCGGAAAGGCCCCGCCGCTATCCGCGTTTTATTCAATATGCTCAAACAGATCATTCTTTTCCACGTCCGGGCCGACGGCGGTGTACCACAGGCCGAACAGGCTGTTGTCCCACTGGCCGCCGTCCTCCACCTGCCAGCGCTTGCCCTGCTGGCTCACATGGCATTTGAACGCCTCGCGCGCCACCTCCTGGCTGGTTTTTCCACCGAAGCGCGCCAATGGGACGTGCCAGTCCATTTGCAGCTGATTGTCCGCCAGCAGGTGCACATAGACCTTCGGCACCTGCCACACGCCATAGGCCTCCCGCGACGCAATGTCCTGCGTTTCGTCCGCCGCCAGCTCCACTGCCTTGCGGCCCGCGTCCGAGAAGGCGCGGTGCACGCCGTGGCCGTACTCGCCCTTCACGTCGTGCAGCACGACCACATCCGGCTCGTACTGCCGGTAGAGCGCGGCGATGTGCTGCTGCACCTTCTGCCTGCCCCAGGCCTTGTACACCTCGTTGATGTCGCTGGTGCACAGATCAAGATACCCGGCGAAGATCGGATGAATGCGCACGCCGCAGGTCCACAGGCAGTCCAGCAGCTCCAGCCGCCGGTTGTAGCTGTTGAAGGCGGCGCACACCACCAGCACCCGCTTTTCCCGCGCGCCGGCATAGGTGGGCAGCAGCCCGCCGAACCACAGCACCTCGTCGTCCGGATGGCCGGAGAGGAGCATCAAGTCCATCTTGCCTTCGGGCTTTTGCCAAACCTGAAACTCCTCCGGCAGCGCGCCGGGGGTCATGACCGTCAATTCGCAGATTTGCAGCACGGTTTTCGGGTTTTCCCTCGCGATGACGCGCATTTCCTGCGTGACGGCGGGCAGGGCGATATACTGCGCCTGAAAGTCCGCGTCCGCCTCGGCGACGGTGCGCCAGCCGTCCCCGTCCCGCACCTGAATGTTGACCGCCACCGGCTCCGACCGCCAGCGGATCAGCAGCGCGCCCACCGCTTTTTCCGCGGGCGGCGTGATGATCAGCTCGCAGATGCCGCTTTGCCGCACGCTTTTCCAGTAGGTGCGGTAGTTGCCGTCCAGCATCTTGTTCATCGTCTGGTTGTTGAGATAGCCGTTGAGCAGGCACTCCTTCGAGATGTCCTCCGCCGCGGGCTGCAAGTCCGTCGCCGTGCTCTCCCCCAGCGCCGCCGCGGGAAGCAGCAGCGCCAGCAGCAGCGCCAGCAGCAGCGCCAGGCAAATCAGTAGCTTTTTCATCGTGCTCCGTCTCTCCTTGTTTTTATGCGCCTGTACGCGCAGACCGCCGCCGACACGCCCGACGCGCCGCCCGCCGTCAGGCAGGCGCGGCACGCTTGCAGCGTCGCGCCGGTGGTCGTCACGTCATCCACCAGCAGGACATGGCCTTCATAGCGCTCCGCCGGTTCAAAGACGCCGGTCAGGTTGCGCAGCCGCTGCGCCCGGTTCAGGCCCCGCTGCGTGTGCGTCTGCGCGCCCGTGCGGCGCATCAGCGGCAGACACGGCAGCGACAGCCGCTTCGCCACCTCGCCCGCCAGCAGCGCGCCATGGTCGATGCCCCGCCGTTTCCGGCGCTTTTCCGGCATCGGTACCCAGGTGACGACCGTGTCCGCCGGGAGCGGTTCCCCGGCCAGCGCGTCGGCCACGCCCTGCGCCAGCACCGCCGCGGCGCAGGCCACCGCGCGGAATTTCAGCAGCCGGATCAGCTCCGCGGCCTCGCCCTCGTACTCGTAGGCGGCGACGGCGTCCAGCGCCCGCCCGCGGTATTTTCGTTTGCGCAGCGCCTCCGCACAGGCCGGACACAGCGCCTCGCCATGGGAAGGCGCGCCGCACAGCAGGCACACGACGTTTTGCGGATACAGCGCCTCCGTCAGCCGGGCGACCCATTTCGCCCCGATCATGCGGGAAGCAGCGGCGCAAGCTCCCGCAGCCGGTCGCTCAGCGTCGTGTAGCGCTTCAAAATGTGATCGTTCTCCACCATCTGCCGGACGACCTCCTCCCGCCCCACCAGCACCACCAGCGACCGGGCGCGGGTCAGCGCGGTGTAGAACAGGTTACGGGTCAGCAGCATTGGCGGGCCGCCCACCACCGGCATCACCACCGCGGGGAACTCGCTGCCCTGGCTCTTGTGCACCGACAGGCAGTAGGCCAGATCGAGGTTCTCCAGCTGCGCGGACTGGTACGTCGCCTCCCGCTCCTCGTCAAAGCAGACAGTCAGGCTGTGCTCCTCCTCGTCCACGTCGGTAACGAAGCCCACGTCGCCGTTGAACACGCCCTTGCCGTCCTCCCAGCCGGTCAGCGTGCGCTTGCGCCACTCCTGCTGGTAGTCGTTGCGGGTCTGCATGACCTTGTCGCCCAGGCGGAAGATCGTTTCCCCATAGCGCAGGGAAGGCTTGTCCGGCGCGGGCGGGTTGAGCGCGGCCTGCAAAAGCGTATTCAGGTTGATCACGCCGCACTCGCCCTTTCTTGCCGGAGCCAGCACCTGAATATTGCGCACCGCCTGCGCCAGGCGCTCCTCGTCCCGATAGCCGAGGAAGCCCGGCAGACGCGTCGTCACCAGCTGGACGATCGTCTGCGCCGTTTGAGGGAAGCTCTCCTTGCGCTCGAAGAAGAAGTCCGTCCCCTTCTCGTTGAGCAGGGGCATCTCGCCGTGGTTGATCCGATGCGCGTTGACGACGATGCGGCTCGTCTCGCTCTGGCGGAAGATGTCCGTCAGGTACACGGCGGGCACCACGCCGCTTTGGAGGACGTCCCCCAGCACGTTGCCCGCGCCCACCGACGGCAGCTGATCCGCGTCGCCCACCAGCATCAGCCGCGTCCCCGGCTCGATCGCCCGCAGGAGCGACCGCATCAGCATCACGTCCACCATGGACGCCTCGTCCACGATCACGCAGTCGGCCTCAATGGGATTCTCCTGGTTGCGGGCAAAGTCGCCGTCCTCCCCGCCGTATTCCAGCAGACGGTGAATCGTCTTGGCCTCCATGCCGGTCGCCTCGGTCATCCGTTTGGCCGCCCGGCCCGTGGGCGCGCACAGCGTCACCTCGCCCTCCCGCGCCAAAAGGGTGATGATGCAGTTGATGATCGTCGTTTTGCCCGTGCCCGGGCCGCCGGTAATCACCAGCACGCCGGTTTCCAGCGCGGTGATGATCGCCTCCCGCTGCCGCGCGCTGAAGTGAATGCCCCGCGCGCGCTCAAACCGGTCGATCTCCCGATCCGCGTGGTCGCTCTTGGACGGGGCCAGCGCCGCCATCAGCTCGCACAGGCGCACCGCCGTTTCCCGTTCCGCCGCGTAAAAGGAGGGCAGGTACAGCCGGTTTTCCTCGCCCTCGGCGCTTTGCGCGACCACCTCGCGCAGCAGGATCATCTGCTGAAGCTGGCGGCGGCAGAGCGCCTCCTCCACGCGCAGGAGCGCGGCGGACTTCGCGATCAGCTCGCCCTCCGGCAGGTAGACGTGCCCCATTGCCGCCGCCGCGTCCTTCAATACATATTTCATCGCCGAGGCGATCCGCGCGTCGCTGTCCGGCGGCACGCCCAGCGCGGTGCCGATCCGGTCGGCGGTCAGAAAGCCCACGCCCTCCAGATCCTCGCAGAGCCTGTACGGATTCTGCCGGATCACCTGCGGCGTCCGGTCGCCGTAGAGGCGGCTGATCTTCATCGACAGGCTGGCGGGAACGCCGTAGGTCTGCAAAAAGACGATCGCTTCCCGCGCCTGCTGCTGCTCCCGGTAGCTCTCCGCGATTTGGATCCAGCGCTTCTTGCCCATCTTGGGCAGCTCCTGCAGCCGCTCCGGATGCTCGCTGAGCACGGTCAGCGTCTCCTCGCCGAAATGCCGCACGATCATCTTTGCCGTGGACGGCCCCACGCCGTGAATCAGCCCGCTGCCCAAATAGCGCTCGATGCCCAGGAGCGTCGTCGGCTTTTGCAGCGCGCAGGACGCGGCTTTCAGCTGCCGACCATACTGCGGATGCTCCACCCATTCGCCGGTGAACACCGCCTGCTCGCCGGGGGTCAGCTCCGGAAGCACGCCGACCACCGTCAGCTCGCTGCGGCCCACGCGCACCGACACCACCGAGTAGCCGTTCTCCTGGTTGCGGTAGATCGTCCCCAGCACGCTGGCCTCCACCTGCTCCACGGCCTCCGCCCCCCTTCGTTCATCAATTCGCAACAAACATAGTATACCACCTGGAGCGAAAAATGGGAATCCCTTGTCCATTTGTTTTTCCCCTGCGAATTTTACCAAATGAAACGCTTGCTTTTTCAGGAAGGAAACGGTATAATGATAACTGGATCGGAACCGTTCCCACTCCTGGTGGAAAAGGACGTCCGGCCATCAAACATCGGGCTGCTGACGCGGCCCGTCAACCGAGCGCAAGGAGAGAGGTGCGTAATAATGAAGTCCATCAACATCAAGCTGAGCCTGGCGGAGAACGTCAAGACCTTTGTCAATACGGTCAACCGCTATCCCTACGACATGGATCTGCGTGCCGGCCGTCACGTTGTCGACGCCAAGTCCATCCTGGGCATCTTCAGCCTGGATCTGAGCAAGCCGATTTCTTTGGAGGTCTACGCGGACGACTGCGACGACCTGCTGAACGATATCAAGCCCTTCCTGGCCTGATTGCCCGACTGTCACGCCCTGCCCGCCCCTGCGGCGGCGGCGTGACGGCGTCATCCCGACGATTCTCCCCCCTCAAGCTTTGAGGGGGGTTTGTTGCGAATCAGAAAAAAGAAAGGCGGCGCAGCCATGGAGCGCAGGCATATCTCGGACACGGAAAACCGGCTGGTTATCCTCTACGCGCTGCGCAGGCTCGGGCCGGTCACCAGCGCGCAGCTGCTGCAATTCATGGTCGAGCTGGATCTGATGAACTACTTCACCATGCAGCTGGCTCTGGCCGAAATGGAGGAGCAGGGGCAGCTGACGCAGCGCGCGCATCCCCTGGGCAGCCTGTATGTGACGACCACGACCGGCGCGTACACGCTGGACAGCTTCGTCCATCGCATCCCGACCAGCCGCCGTCAGCTGATCGACGAGCAGGCGGGGCGCTGGCGCGCGCGCTTCCGCGGCGAGCAGCTGGCCCCGGCGGACTCCTTCCCCCTGCCGGACGGCACGTTCTGCGTCCGTCTCCGGCTGCTGGAGGAGGAAGGCTCGCTGATGGACGTCGTGCTGCTTCTGCCCGCTGCCGACACGCCCACGCTGATTCAAAATCGCTGGCACACCGCCGCGCAGCCCATCTACCGCGCGGTGATGCGCACGCTGGCCGACGACGATTATCACGAGGACTTGACGGTGGACGATTCGCCGCTGCCGCAGCCCACCGGCAACGGAAGCTGGCTGCTGCCGCTGACCGACCGACCGGAGCATCCCGCTTTCACGCTGATGCTCACCCTGCCGGGCCGTCATCTGGCCTGCTATTGCGCCAGCCGCTGGCCCGAATGCCACGAGACGCTGCGCACGCTGATCCTGGACGAGCTGCGCCGCGCGCCGGAGCAGCCGCTGTAACAGGTTGTATCCCGCCTGTTTTTTTCTAAAATTAACGAACAATTTTGAAAATAGCCCCTTTTATTATTCGTGAATTTGTGATATAGTAGAGCGAATGCACAAAAACACCGACCGCCGGGTGACAAAATCCTTCATCCGGCGCACGCCAAAGGAGCGAAACCCGTGGACAAGATCCGCCGCAATGAGCGCATGAGCGCCATGACCAAAATACTGACCGACTCTCCGAACCGCATCTTCACCCTCTCCTACTTCTGCGACCTGTTTGGCGCTGCGAAATCCACCATGAGCGAGGACATTGACATCCTGCGCGACGTGGTGAAGCAGTTCGGCCTGGGCGAATTGGAGACGGTGACGGGCGCGGCCGGCGGCGTGCGCTACCGCTGCCGGGTGGAAAAGGACGCGGCTCGCCGCTATATCAGCGGGCTGTGCGACCGACTCAGCGGAACGGAGCGGGCGCTCCCCGGCGGCTTCCTGTACTTCTCCGACATTCTCTCCACGCC
Organism: uncultured Oscillospiraceae bacterium; assembly: GCA_964600835.1. Lineage (GTDB taxonomy): Bacteria > Bacillota > Clostridia > Christensenellales > Aristaeellaceae > UBA11524. The sequence continues at coordinate 19,514 of CAZRLM010000002.1, read as the reverse complement.
GGAGATTGTGCGGCGGATGGGCGAGATCATCGCGACGACTTACTATGACGCGGCCCCCGATTTCGTCCTCACGATGGAGACGAAGGGCATTCCCGTCGCCCTGACCACCGCCAACGCCCTGGGCGTGCCGCTGGTGATCGCCCGGCGCTCCTCCAAGGTGTACGAAGGCTCCGCGGTGAACATCAACTACGTTTCCGGCTCCTCCGGCCGCATTGAAACCATGTCTCTGTCCCGTCGCGCGGTCAAGGAAGGCCAGCGCGCGCTGATCGTCGACGATTTCCTCAAGGCGGGCGGCACCGCCAAGGGTATGATCGACCTGATGCGCGAGTTTGACATCACCGTCGTCGGCACGGCGTTTGTGATGGAGACCGCCTCGCCGGTCAAGAAGCGCATCACCGGTCAGAAGAGCCTGATGGTGCTTGAGATGAGCAGCGACGAGCCGAGCGTCGCGACGGTGCGCCCGGCGGAATGGCTTGGCGAGTGACCCATACATCAGATAAATAATCAGCGGAGGGGTGCTGGTCGCCTCTCCGCCATCGCCCGTTTTGGGTAAAACGGCCCGATCCGCTATTCGTGAAGGAGAAAACATCCATGGAAAAGGAAACCTTTCTGGTGGTGGGGCTTGGCAACCCCGGCCCCGAATACGCCCACACCCGACACAACGCGGGCTTTGAGGTGACTGACCTGCTCGCCCGCGCCTGGAACGCGCCGCTAAGCAAGCGCCGCTGCTCCGGCCTCTTGGCGGAGACGACCTTCGCCGATCGCCGGGTAGTGCTCTGCCAGCCGCAGACCTACATGAACCTGTCCGGCCAGTGCGTCGCGGCGCTGTTGCAGTGGTACAAGTGCCCGCTGGATCATCTGCTGGTCGTCTATGACGACATCGACCTGCCCCTGGCGCGGCTGCGCGTGCGCAAGAGCGGCAGCGCGGGCACCCACAACGGAATGCGCTCCATCATCGCCAACACGCCCGATCAGGCATTCCCCCGGCTGCGCGTGGGTGTGGGCGCGAAGCCCGAGGGCTGGGAGCTGGCGAACTGGGTGCTCTCCCGCTACCAGACCCGGGAGGAGCAGGACGATATGCTTCGCGCTTTCCGGCGTGCCGCCGACTGCGTGGAGGACTGGCTGAAAAACGGCATCGACCACGCCATGCAGGCGTATAATCAAAAATAACGTTTGAGGTAAACGCATGAATCAAGCGCTGCTCTCCGGGCCGCTGCCCGCCTCCCTGACGCGGCTGCTCGCCCGCCTGGACGACCGCGCGTCCGTCGCCCTCACCGGCGTGACGGACAGCATGGCCGTCTTTACCGCCTGCCGCCTGGTCGCCGCCACCGGCCGCCGGGTGCTTTTTGTCACCGCCAACGATCTCCGCGCGATGCACGCGTCCGACGACGCGCAGCAGCTGCTCGGCCCGCAGGCCGCGTGCCTCCCCGGCGGCGAAATCGACCTGACCCGCGGCGCGTCCAGCCATGAAAGCGCCTGGCGGCGGCTGGACGCGCTCTCCCGCGCCGTCCACGGCGAGACGCGGCTTCTGTGCGTCTCCATGGACGCGCTGATGCAGCGCATGGGCAGCCCGGACGAGTTCAGCGCCGCCATGCTCCGCCTGTCTCCCGGCGACCACATCGCCCCGGACGCGCTCATCCGCCGCCTGACGCGCATGGGCTACGAGCGCGTGAGCATGGTGGAAGGCAAGGGGCAGTGCGCCCTGCGCGGTTCCATCCTGGACTGCTATCCGCCCGCCTCCGCCTCCGGGCTTCGCATCGAGTTCTTTGACGACGAGGTCGACTCCGTCCGCGCCTTTGACTGCATCAGCCAGCGCAGCCTGGAACAGGTCGACTGCGCCGTGCTCTCCCCGGCTACGGAGGTGCTGCTGCCGGAGGGCAGCTGGGCGGAGGCCGCGCGGCGGATGCGGGCGGCTGTCGGCGGCGCGGCAGAGCCGGACGGCGCGTCCTCGCTGCTGTTTGACGACCTGCCGCCCCTGCCCGAGGACGACGACGAGCTGCCGTCCTTCTTCGACGCGAAGGTTGCACCGAAGGTTCGCGCCAAGCGGGAGGACGCGGCCCGCGCCCAGGAACGGGAGCGTCGCACCTCCGCCCTGATGTCGGACGCGGATCTGATTGAGCAGGGCGCGCCCTTCCGCCGCATCCGTTCCTGGCTGACCGTATTGACCGATGACACCGCCACCCTGCTGGACTGGTATCGGCCCGAGCTGATCCTGCTGCTTCAGCCCGATCAGCTCCGGGAGCGCGCCCGGGAGCGGATCGCCGGCTTTCAGGAGGAGCTAAGCAGCGCCATGGAGCGCTGCGAGGCCGTTCAGGACCAGCAGACCCTGCTCATGGACTGGGACGCGCTGCTGCCCCTGCTCACCGCGTATCCGCTGGCCACCGCGTCGGAATTTCTGCGCGGTCTGGGCGGCGTGGACGCGCGGGAAGCCATCGACCTGGGCGGCAAGGGCGTGACCGGGTATCACGCGCAATTGAAGCAGCTCGCAGAGGACTGCGCTGTCTGGCGCAGGGAGGGCTATCGCGTTGCGCTGCTCTCCGGCGGCGTTGCCCGCGGCCAGCGGCTGCAAGGCAGCCTGAACGAGCTGGGCGCGTCCGCCCGGTTCGCCGAGAACGCGTCCGAGCTGTCATCGGAGAACGCGACGATTCTCCCGCTCACCCTGTCCCACGGCTTCATCTGGCCGGAGGAAAAGCTGGCCGTCGTCGCCGATACGGATGTGTACGGCGCTGGCTACCGCAAGGCGAAGCCCCGCCGCTCCTCCGGCGAGCGCATCGCCGCCTTCACCGATTTGAAGGTGGGCGATTACGTCGTCCACGAGGATCACGGCGTGGGCGTGTATCAGGGCACGGTGCGCCTGCAAAGCGAGGGTACCTACCGGGACTATCTGCTCATCCAGTATCACGGCAGCGACAAGCTCTATGTGCCGATTGATCAGCTGGAGCGGGTGCAGCGCTATATCGGCAACCCCAACTCGCCCCCCAAGCTGAACAGTCTGGGCGGCGGCGAATGGGCGCGGCAGAAGGGCAAGGTGCGCGAGGGACTGCGCACGCTCGCCTTTGATCTGGTCAACCTGTACGCCCAGCGCAGTCAGCGCAAGGGCTACGCCTTCAGCGCGGACACCCCCTGGCAGCGTCAGTTTGAGGATCAGTTCCCCTATGAGCTGACGCCCGACCAGGAGCAGTCCGTCCGGGAAATTACGGCGGACATGGAGTCCGACCGGAACATGGATCGGCTGCTGTGCGGCGACGTGGGCTATGGCAAAACGGAGGTCAGCCTCCGCGCCGCCTTCAAGGCCGTGATGGACAGCAAGCAGGTCGCCATTCTCGCGCCGACCACCATTCTGGCCCAGCAGCATTACAACACGGTCGTCAAGCGCTTCTCCGGCTTCCCGGTGAACGTCGAGGTGATCAGCCGCTTCCGCACCGCCAAGGAGCTGAAAAGCGTCATCGCCCGGCTGAAAAACGGCGAGGTGGACATCGTCGTCGGCACCCATCGGCTGCTGAACAAGGACGTGCAGTTCAAGGATCTGGGCCTGCTGATCGTGGACGAGGAGCAGCGCTTCGGCGTGGCGCACAAGGAAATCATCAAGAACATGAAGAATCAGGTGGACGTGCTGACGCTCTCCGCCACGCCCATCCCCCGGACACTGCATATGTCGATGGTCGGCATTCGGGATATGTCCGTTCTGGAAACGCCGCCGGAGGAGCGGCTGCCCGTGCAGACCCATGTGGTGGAGTACGCTGACGCAGTCGTGCGCGACGCCATCCTGCGGGAGCTGTCCCGCGGCGGGCAGGTGTACTTCCTCTACAACCGGGTTAACTCCATCGAGCAGTTCTACCGGCGGCTGCGGGCGCTGGTGCCGGAGGCGCGCATCGGCGTGGCCCATGGGCAGATGAAGGAGCACGGCCTGGAGGACGTGATGATGGACTTCTACGCCGGCAGCTACGACGTGCTGCTGTGCACCACCATCATCGAGAGCGGCCTGGACGTGCCCACCGCCAACACGCTCATCGTCTTTGACGCGGATCGCTTCGGCCTCAGCCAGCTCCACCAGCTCCGGGGCCGGGTGGGCCGCAGCAACCGGCAGGCCTACGCCTACTTCACCGTCCGCCCGGACAAGATGCTCTCCGAAACCGCCGAGCAGCGCCTGAGCGCCATCCGGGAGTTCACCGAGTTCGGCGCGGGCTTCCGCATCGCCATGCGCGATCTGGAGATTCGCGGCGCGGGTAACATCCTCGGCCCGGAGCAGCACGGCCATCTGGCGACGGTCGGCTACGATATGTACTGCAAGCTGATCGAGGAAACCCTCGCCGAGGCGCAGCACAAGCCCGCCGCCGCGGCCGAGCTGGCGACGCGCGTCGATCTGCGGGTGGACGCGTTCCTCCCCGGCGACTATGTGGCGGACGAGCGGCAGCGCATGGAGATGTACAAGCGCATCGCCGCCATCCACACCCAGGAGGATCGGGAGGACATCTGCGACGAGCTGACCGACCGTTTCGGCGACATTCCCGCGACGGTCGTCGCGCTGCTGGACATTGCGCAGCTGCGGGCGCTGGCCAACCGCCTGGGTATCAATCAGGTGCTCTACCGCACCGGCGCGCTGGTCTGCAAGCTGGACTCGCGCTATGTGCCCGATCCGCTGCTCCTTGTCAAGGCCATGACGGAAACCGACAAACGGCTTCTCCTGACCCCGCCGCCGAGCGCTACCCTCCAATTGAAGGACGGTCGCCTCGCGGAGCGCGATATGCTCCCGGAGAGCGTCAAGGTGCTGAAAAAGCTCGTCGCCCGGCTTGACCAGCTGCTGGCGGAAAAGAAAAGCGAATAACACAAAAAGAAACGTGGCTGCACCCCCGAAAGGGAGCAGCCACGTTTTTTTTTAAAAGTTCCAGGAGGTGTCGGAGGGCCCGCAGGCGGCGTTCCTCCTACTCAAAAAAGTGGCCGCAGCCACTTTTTTGACGCCTTATTCCACCGATCTCCACGCATCGAACGGGAAGATCACCTGCCGCACATGGCCGATGATCATGTCCCGGCTGATGTCGCCGATCAGATGACTGTCGTTGGAGTTGGAGCGGTTGTCGCCCAGGACGAAGTAGTGCCCCTCGGCGACGGTGTGCTTGGGCATCACATAATCCGGGCGGTGGGTCAGGTACTCCTCCTCGTAGCGCACGTCGTTGACGTAGAGGTAGCCGTCCTTGATCTCCACCGTGTCGCCCGGCAGGCCGACCACGCGCTTGACAAAGTCCAGCCGCCCGCGGTTCGGGTAATGGCAGATCACGATGTCGAACCGCTCCGGGTCGCCGGTGACATACTCCCATTTGGTGACGAACATCACCTCGCCGTCGTGCAGCGTCGTTTCCATCGAGCGGCCGTCCACCTTCACCGGCTCAAAGATAAAGGTTCTTACCAGCATCGCCACGCCGACGGCGACCGCCAGCGTCAGCACCCACTCCAGTATTTCCCGCCACAAGGGCTTCTTCTCCTTCTTCTTATTTTCCTGCTTGTCGGACTCGATCTCGTCCATGGGCTGTACGGATTCCATGTCGGTCATGATGGTACTCCTCTCCTTCGCTTAAAGTAACCGCTGTGCCGCTCCCGCGGCAGGAACCAGGGCGATCAGCGCAGCCAGCGCAGCCGCCAGCGCGGGTCGCCAGTCGCGCCGCGACGTTGGCAGCGCCAGCAGCGCGGCCTCCTGCCGTTCCAGCTCTTTTGCGCGCGCCAGAACAGCTTTTGTATACTCCTTCACGGCTCGTCACGCTCCTTTTCCCGCAGCCGTTTGCGGATGCGGTGCAGCCTGATCCGCACCTGCCCGACGGTCAGGCGGTGCTTCTGCGCCAGCTCGCGATAGCTGAGGCCGTCCAGCGCGTAGCCGGTCACAAGCGCCCGGTCGATTGGCGGAAGCGCGTCCAGCAGCGCCCACAGGCGCAGCCGCTTTTCCTTTTGCCAGTAGGCGCTCTCCGCCGAGCCTTCCTCCCGCGCGGAGGAAAGCCGCGCCGTCGCCTCGGCCCGGCGCTTCCGCCTGCGCAGCGCGTCAATGCACAGCCGACGCACCAGCGTCCCCAGCCAGGCGCGGAAATCGTACGTCGGCTGGTACTGCCCGCGCAGCAGGTACACCCGCGCGAACGCCTCCTGCACCACGTCCTCCGCCGCGGCCGGATCATGCAACATCGAAACCGCAAGACGCTCCGCCCAGGGGCGGTGACGGTCGATCAGCGCTTCCAGCGCCGTATCGTCCCCGGCCTGCAGGCGCGCCATCAGCGCATGATCGTCCACCGCGCGCCCTCCTTCCGCCGCCTCTCGTTTCTATACACGCGCGATGGGGCCAAAAGTTACGCCTTGAGCGCGGAAATTTCTTTTTCCAGCTTTTCCTTGCTCACAAAGTTGAGCGGCGAGAACCGGCCCTCCAGCGCCTTTTCGAGCTTTTCGACCGCGGCGGCGCGGTTGCCGGACGCCAGGTCGTAACGGCTGAGGAACCACAGCGTGTCGATCTGCCCTTCCTTCTGCGCGATCGCCTTGTCGAACCAGGGCTTCGCCGCGTCGGGATCCGACAGCACGCGATAGTAGAACTGCCCCAGATTGTCCAGGCAGACGGGATCCTCGTCGTCGTACTCGACGGCTTCCACCAGGAAGCGCTTCGCCGCCTCAAGGCCCTCCGTCCACGCCTCGTCGCTGGCCGCCTGCACCTTGCGGAGACGCGTCTCGTCATCCTCCGCCGCAGCCGGATCGGCCTGATCGTCAGGCAACGCCGCGTCGGGCGTCTGCGCTGGCAGATCGGCCAGCGTCAAGACCGGCCTGGCCTCGGGCAGGTACTTCTCCACATAGAGGTAGCCCAGCGTCTGATACACCAGTCCGCTGGCCTGCTTGTGGTGCTGCCGCTCCAGCAGCTCCACGCCGCGCTCCATCTGCCCCAGCTTGAAGCAGCAGGCGGCATAGTCCACAAACATCTGAATCTTCATCTCATCGTTCAGACCCGGGCATTTCTGCGTTTTGACGAGTATGTCCTTCGCCTTTTGATAGCTCCCCTCGCGGAGAAGCAGCACCGCATAGCCCAGCAGGAAGCGCGGCGAGTCGAGCCCCTTGTCCACCGCCTCCTGATACAGCTTCTTGGCGCCCTCCAGGTCTCCCTTGCCATGCAGGGAATAAGCCTTCTGCGCCTTCATTGTCGCCATAAAGCCCATGCTGATCACAGCTCCTTCTTTACCTGTTTGGCCTTCAAACGGTCATACCGGTATTGTACCGCATTTCGCGCTTCTTGTACAGCCCGATCCTCGATCAGCGTTTCCTCCGCCAGAATCGCCATGGCGCGGCGGGTCATCTCCAGCGCGGCAGGAATATCCCGCTCGATGTGCTCAAAGTGCTTCGCCAGCTCGATGAACGGCGTCGCGCCGCCCTCGTGGCGGCGAATCATCGTCTGCCAGATGGCGACGGCCTCGTCTCGCTCGCCGGCCCGGCGGCAGCACTGCGCCAGACGCAGCCGACCCTGCGCGCGCATACTGCCCTCCGCCGCCAGCTCATAGCACCGGCGCGCCTCCTCCGGATGGTGGAACCGCTCCAGCGCCACGCCCATCGAGTACACGTCCTCGCTGAACTCGACGTCCTCCGGGCGCTCGTACATCGCCGCCATGCGCGAGAGCAGCACGCACAGGCTGGCAATGTCCTGCGCGTTGTGCCGCAGCACGTCCCGCAAAAGATCGAACTGCCCTGTTTTCAGGTAGTCGAAAAAGCGCTGGGGCACCTGCGCGCCGGGCAGATCGTCCTCCCGGTACTGATCGAGCACGGCCTCCTCCAGCGCCGACAGATTGCAGCGCTTCAGCCGCAGCCGCCAGATTCGCCGGGCGATGTGCAACAGGTCGATGTGGGGTTTCTCCAGGCACGCGGCGGGCAGGCGGTTGAGGAGGAAGCGATCCCGCAGAAGCGGCACGTCAAAGCTGCGGCCGTTGAAGGTGCACAGCACGTCGAAGCGCTCGCACGCCTCCGCGGTCTTTTCCAGCACATAACGCTCCTCGGGGTAGTCCCGCATCAGGTATTGATGCACCTCGAAGCCGTCCGGCCCCCACCAGCCCAGCCCGACGAGAAACGCCACCGTCCCCGCGCCCGCGAAGCCGGTCGTTTCCGTGTCCAGGTACAGGATGCGCCGGGGATCGAATTGCTCCGGCAGCGCCTCACCCTGCATGAGCGCCACCGTTTCCCGCCTGACCGCCATCGCGCCGGGAAATTCCGCCGCGTCGCGCGTTTCGCAGCAGTGGAAGCAGTCGGCGTTCACCGGCTTGGGCGGCGCTTTGGGGCGCGGCCCGCCCTCGACCGCCCGCAGCTTGTCTCGCAGGTTCATTTTGTCAGCTCCTTCAGCAGGGCGATCGCCGTCTTTTTGCCGTCCTCGCCCACCTCGCCGATCGGGCCGACGCAGGAGGGGCAGCCCAGCTCGCAGGGGCAGTCCAGCGCCACCTGCAGCGCCCGATCCAGCAGCGTTTCCCGCATTCCGTAGGCTTTGTGGGCCAGGCCCACGCCGCCCGGGCAGTTATCGTAGAGGATCACGGTGGGCTTGTCGGTCAGCGGACTCTTGACATGGTAGAGCACCGCAATGTCCTGCGGCGCGCACATCAAGTACAGCGGCGCGACGATGCGCAGCAGGTTCGCCACGCCCAGCATCCCATTTTTCAGCGTGTCGTTTTCAAAGCGGGCGGCCAGCTCGTCGGGCAGCGTCCACCACACGGCGGTGGTGTGCATATCCGTCTCCGGCAGCCGCACATGGCCGAAGCCCAGCGTCTCGTGGGTATCGAAGCGAATCTTCTTGAACATCGTCACCAGCGTCGTCACCTTGACCTCGCCCAGCGCGGTCAGCGCTCCATTGACGTCCTCCTGCTTTTCGATGTCCAGCAACGACAGGCTCACGTTCAGGTTCGCGTCGGTATAGTAGCCCGTGTCCACCTCGCGGATGAACGCCTTGCACGCGTCGAAGTCCAGCTTTTCCACCTGATACTGCCGGCCCTCGTGCATATAGATGGCGTTTTCGTGCAGAAGCATCGGCACGGTGTAGCGATCCATCTCGCCCACGACGCGGTGATGCGCCGGGTCGGTGATGTCGATGATGACGAAGTTCTCACTCGCCGCCGAGCGCAGCGAAATTTCCGACGCGGGGAAGTCCTCCGCCGACCAGTGATAGCGCCCGTCCACATGGCGCAGGATGTTCTCTTCCGTCAGGAAATCCAGCAGCTCCTCCGGCGCGGGCGCGTTGCCGAAGCGGTCGCCGTCCTCAAAGGGCAGCTCGAACGCCGCGCACTTGAAGTGGCTGAGCAGGATGTACAGGTTGTCCGGGTTGAGCATGGCGTTTTCCGGCGACGTGCGCAGGAAATAGTCCGGGTGGCTGACGACATACTGGTCGATCGCCGCGGAGGATGCCACGAAGAACACGATGCTCGTGCCCTTGCGCCGCCCGGCGCGCCCGGCCTGCTGCCAGGCGCTGGCGATGGTGCCCGGATACCCGCTGATGACGCACGCGTCCAGCGCGCCGATGTCGATGCCCAACTCCAATGCGTTGGTCGAGATCACCGCGTCGATCTGCCCGGCGCGCAGCCCGCGCTCGATTTCCCGGCGCTGGGTCGGCAAATAGCCGCCGCGATAGCCGCGGACGCGGCCCGCGTTGCCCAGCGGGTCGCGCACCATGTCCTTCAAATACTTGGTGAGCACCTCCACCGACAGCCGCGACCGGGTGAAGGTGATCGTCTGCACGCCGTTTTTGAGCAGCATTCCCGAAAGGCTCCGCGTCGTCGGGAGCAGCCCCTCGCGGATACCCAGCCGCTTGTTCACCACCGGCGGGTTGTAGAACACAAAGTGGCGTTTGCCCACCGGCGCGCCGTTGTCGTCAATCAGCGTCACCTCGCGCCCGATGAGCGTCTCCGCCAGCTCCTTGGGGTTGGCGATCGTCGCGCTGCACAGGATGTACTGCGGGTGGCTGCCGTAAAACTCGCACAGCCGCGCCAGGCGGCGCAGGACGTTGGCCAGGTTGGAGCCGAACACGCCGCGATAGGTATGGATTTCGTCGATGACGATATAGCGCAGGTTTTCAAACAGCTTCACCCAGCGGGTGTGATGGGGCAGGATGCCGCTGTGGAGCATATCCGGATTGGTTACGACGATATGCCCCGCCTGCCGCACCGCCTTGCGGGCCGCCGCGGGAGTATCGCCGTCGTAAGTGCAGGTTTTGATGTCCACGCCCATCAGGTCGATCAGCTCATACAGCTCGCTCACCTGATCGGCGGAAAGCGCCTTGGTGGGAAACAGGTACAGCGCCCGCGCGTCCTGGTTTTCCAGAATGGCGGAGAGCACCGGCAGATTGTAGCACATCGTCTTGCCGGAGGCGGTCGGCGTGACGACCACCACGTCCCGCCCGGCCATGGTTGCCCGCAGGCTGTGGGCCTGATGCGTATACAGCTGCCGGACGCCGCGTTTCTCCAGCGCCGCGCGGATCCGCCCGTCGATTCCCTCCGGGAACGGCGCGTAGCTTGCTTCCCGGGCGGGAAGCTCCTCCCAGCGCACCACGTTCTCCATAAACAGCGGGTCGTGCCGCAGCCGGTCTCAAAGCTGGTCTACATTCATCCGTCTCCCCCCCTTTTCTTCCGCGATGCTTTCTATTATAATAGCTCTCGCGCCGCTTGTCCAGCGTTTTGATACGGAGGAAAACGGTCGCACCACCGCCTTATTTTCAGCCTTGTCGTTCAAACGGACGACGCGATGCGTCTAATCAGGTGAAAGGAGGGGATGCCCCATGACCGCTGTCAAGCGCGCTGACAGCCGGGAGGAAAAGCTGCTTTCTCTGATGACCCGGTACGAGCTGCCCCTCAAGCGCCTCTGCTGCGCCTATTTGCGGGACGCGGCGCTGGCCGAGGACGCGGTTCAGGAAACCTTTCTCAAGGCGTATCGCGCCATGGATCGCTTTCGCGGCGACAGCAGCGCACAAACCTGGCTGACACGCATCGCCATCAACTGCTGCAAGGATATGCTCCGCGCGCCCTGGTTCCGCCATGTGGACCGCCGCGTGGACTTTGCCGCCCTGCCGCCGCCCGCGTCAAACGCCGACCCGGAGCTGATCGAGCTGGCGATGTTAGTGGAGCAGCTGCCCAAGCGCGAGCTGACGGTGGTGTTGCTGCATTACGATCAGGGCATGACCACGCGGGAGATCGCCGCCGCGCTGCGTCTGCCGCAGGCGACGGTATCCAGCCGCCTGGCTTCGGCCCGGAAGCGCCTGCGCACCGCCTTTGAAGGGAGGGACGATTCATGATTGACCGCAAGCATCCTGAAAACGACATTCGCGCGGCGCTGGACGCGCAGCTTTCCGGGCTGGAAAGAGCGCCCGGGCTGTATCAGCGCGTGCTCCGCGCGTCAAAGGAGGAACCGTATATGAAAAAGAAGCTGAGCGTTTCATTGGCTCTCGTGCTGACCCTGTGCCTGCTCATCGGCATCGCGCTGGCGGCAAACTGGCAGGGCGTCCGTTACTTCCTGACCGAGCGGCTGAGCGTGCCGGAAAACGTCGCGGAGGAGCAGCTCATTCAGCCGGCGCTGACCGCCTGCGACAGCCGCTGGCTGACCGTCGCGCCCATTGACGCGTCCTGGGTGGCCTCCCCGCCTGAGCGCGGCGGCGACTCGCTCTACCTGACGCTGCACGTCGCGCTGGTCGATCAGGAAAAGGCCTTCTGCTGCGAAACCGAGATCGGCTGCGACGGCGAAAGCTTCGACATGATCTGGATTGGCGGCGAGGTGTTACCCGTTGAAACGTGGCGAGACGGTCGGGAAATTTTGCAGCTCTTGCTGAACGCGCCCGCCGCGCTGAACGGCGAGGACGTGCTGTTTGGCTATGACTTCATCCGTGAGGGCGACGGCGCGACTTACCTGCTGGAGTTTCGCTCGCCCAGCCCGGACGCCCTGAGCAGGGAATCCGCGCTGACATTGCGCCTGACCACGCAAAATCTGCAAACCGGCGAGCGGGAGGACGCGTCCGTCACCCTGGCGCTGCCTCCAATGACCATGACCCCCGCCGCGTAACGTTTCCATGCTCTCATCGCGCCCGGCAGTTCGCTGCCGGGCCTTTTACGGCCCGATGCGGGCTTGCGGAACGCGGCAAACTGTGGTATAACGGTTTCAGTTGATTCTACATGATACACGGAGGGATACCGATGCTGACTCAAGAGCAAATCCACTTTGCCCGGGAGCGCGTGGAGGCCGTGGTGGGCTTTGCGCTGCCCTGGATGATCGAGGTACGCGCCAATAACGGCGACGGCGTGCGCGTCACCCTGAACGCGGGGCGCGCGCAGGTCTACGCCAACGAGATCAACGCCCTGACCCGCGGCCTGTTTCTCCTGTCCCGCGCGGTCAAGGAGCACTGGCCGGACGGCACGGTGGAGCAAAAGCGCCATTTCTCCTCCTGCGGCGCGATGGTGGACTGTTCCCGCAACGCGGTGCCGAAGGTGGAGACGGTCAAGCGGCTGATCGACCAGCTGGCCGCCCTGGGCATGAATCTCCTGATGCTGTATACGGAGGACACCTTCGAGGTGCCGGAGTATCCGGCCTTCGGCTATCTGCGCGGCGGCTACACGCAGGCGGAGCTTCGCGAGATTGATGATTACGCCGCGTCGCTGGGCGTCGAGCTGGTGCCCTGCATCCAGACGCTGGCGCACCTGGCGCAGTTCCTGCAATGGCAGGACGCGTCGCGTCTGCGGGACACGCCCGACATCCTGCTGATCGACGAGCCGGAGACGTATGCGTTCATCGAGGCGGAAATTCGCGCGGTCAGCAGCTGCGTGCGCTCCAAGCGTATTCACATCGGCATGGACGAGGCGCACGGCGTCGGGCTGGGGCGCTATTACGAAAAGCACGGCCCGGTGGATCGCTTCGAGCTGCTGAACCGTCATCTGAACCGGGTGGTGGACGTCTGCCAGCGCTATGGAATGCGGCCGATGATGTGGAGCGATATGTTCTTCCGCCTCGGCTCCAAGCGCAACGATTATTACGATCCCGAGGTACGCGTGCCGGAGCGCGTGATCGAAAAGCTGCCGCCGGTGGACATGGTGTACTGGGACTACTACCATGACGACGAAGCCCTCTACGATCATATGCTGACCCAGCACGCGCGCATGGGCGAGCACACCGTCTTTGCGGGCGGCTGCTGGACGTGGAGCGGCTTCCTGCCCCAGGTGAAGCGAACCGTGGCGACGATGGGCCCCGCGCTCAAGTCCTGCGCGCGGCACGGCGTGGACACGGTGTTTGCCACTCTCTGGGGCGATGACGGCGCGGAAACCAACGTGATGCTCGCCGCCTCGCTCCTGCCCATCTTCTCGGAGGCGTGCTGGCAGGGCGCGGACTGCGACCCGCAGGAAGCGGTGCTGGCCGGCGAGTGCCTGACCGGCGTGCCGCGCAGGGTGCTCGACGCCTGGGGCGACTTTTCGCCCAGCGCAAAGGATGAACGGCCGGGCAAGTTCCTGCTCTGGTGTGATCCGCTGTACCCGACGGCCATCTTCCGCGAGGAAGACGACATGACGCGGCTGCTGACCCGCTCTCAGGCGGCCTTGGAGACGGTTCTCCCCTATCGGGACACGATGCTGGAATGCGAGTACGCCGCGTCGATTTTCGAGACGCTGCTCGCCAAGGGCGCCATCGTCGCGAATCTGCGCGAGCGGTATCTCGCCGGAGACAAGGCGTGGCTGCGCGCGCTGGTTGACGAGGGCTTCCCCGACCTGATCGCGCGGTACGACCGGCTGATGCGGGCGCATCGCGCGCTGTGGGAGCGGGACAACCGCCGCTTCGGCTGGGAGGTGCTCTGCCTCCGCTACGGCGCGGCCATCGGTCGGCTCCGCGACGCACAGGACGAGCTTCGCCGGTACTTGACCGGCGAGCTGGACACCGTCGAGGAGCTGGACGCGCAGCCCTTGATGCTTGCCAAGAGCGGCGACTCCTACGCTTCGGTGGTCACGCCGTCGAAGAACGGCTGACGCCGCCTCCTTTCCGAACACAAAAAAGCGCCGCACCCGGTTTCACGTCCGGGCGCGGCGCTTTGCCATGCCGTTATTTCCACATAGGATTCGGATACGTTCCGTCCTCCGCCAGCTTACGCAGCGCGGCCATCACGACGGGCTTGTCCGCCTGATAGGTCACGCCATGCCAGCGGTCGCCGCTCATCAGCACCTGAACGGTCGCCTCGCCGCGCTTGAGCATTCCGTCCACCACCGTGGGCAGGAAGTACTCCGCCTTGAGCGGGTTTTCTCGCGCCGCCCCGTCCAGGAATGCCCCGAAGCCCGCCGCTAACTCGTCCAGGATGCTGGGCGTAAAGCCCCACATATTCATGCTCACCGGCGCGTCCTGCGGCAGCAGATGGTACGTTTTCCCGTCCTCGGTGTACAGCGCGCCGTCGCAGCAGCGGACGATGTGCGTCCGCTCGCAGATGTCCTTCAAATACCCCTGCTCGTCCACCTCGCACACACCGCGGGCGACGTGGCCGTTGTCCGTCAGCGTGTTGCGCAGCTTATAGCCGACCATCAGGTAACGCTTCTTCTCGTCGTCCCGCAGCGCGGAAAGACGCTCGTAGGCCGTCCGGAAGGCGTCCACGCCGTAGTAGTCATCCGCGTTGATGACCACAAAGGGCGCGTCGATCAGCTCCCGGCAGCACAGCACCGCGTGACCCGTCCCCCAGGGCTTCACCCGCCCCTTGGGCACAGCGTAGGGCGCGGGCAGCTTGTCCAGCTCCTGAAAGGCGTACATGACTTCGATCCCGTCCTGACGCGCGATGCGGTCGCCGACCTTCTCCCGGAAGTCGGCCTCAATTTCATGCTTGATCAGAAAGATGATTCGCTTGAAGCCTGCGCGGCGCGCGTCAAAAATGCTGTAATCCAGGATGACCTCGCCCGCGGGGCCAACCGGATCCATCTGCTTCAGCCCGCCGTAGCGGCTGCCCATGCCCGCCGCCATAATCAACAGAATCGGTTCCTTTTCCATCGTCTTATCCCTCCGACAGCGTATTGATGCACGCCCGCATATTCTCCGCCTGACGCTCCATGTCCGCAAGAAGCGCAAACTGGTTGCGCGCCCGCGTCAGGTTATGCGTCGGATACGCGGTGTGGAAGTAGGTGTCCCCGTTCAGGAAGTCTGTCAAAAAGCGCGTGCCGCACTCGTAGGTCATCATCCACGCGCCCACGGGCAGCGACGCCAATTCCGCCGCCGTCAGCATTCCGCCCGCCGCGCTCACATAGCCGGACAGGTACGCCCGATACATCGGCAGGCTGAAACGCACCCTGTCCAGCTCCGCCTCGTCCTCGTCGGCGGTGTTCGCGCCGAAGCGGATCGCGTCGCCAAAGTCGTAGGCGCACAGCCCCGGCATCACCGTGTCCAGATCAAGCACGCACAACGCGCGGCCCGTTTCCGCATCCAGGAGGACGTTGTTCAGCTTGGTGTCGTTGTGCGTGACCCGCAGGGGCAGCTCGCCCCGGGCCAGCGCGTCCGTCAATTCACCCGCCCGCATCGCGCGCGACAGGGCAAAGTCGACCTCCGCTTTGGCCTGTTTGAGGCGGCCCGCCGCGTCCGTCCGCACTGCCTCCCGCAGCGCCTCCACCCGGCTGGGCGTATCGTGAAAATGCGGGATCGTCTCATGCAGCGTTTCCGCCGGATAGTCCGCCAGGTCGCGCAGGAATCCGCCAAAGGCACGCCCCGCTTCCCGGAACACGTCCTCGCTTTCCGCCCGCTGGTACACCCGCGCGCCCTCAATCAGCAGCGTCAATCGCCAGGTCGCGCCGTCCTCGTCCCGGACGAACAGCCGCCCGTCGTCCGCAGGCAGCAGTGTGAGCGTCTCCCGCTCCGGATCGCCGCCGCGCTTCAAAATGCTCTCCCGCAGCCGCGCCGTCACGCCCGCGATATTCTCCATCACCTGCTCCGGTGCATGGAAGGCAGCGGGGCTGACACGCTGAAGAATGTACCCCCGCCCATCCTGCCGGATCGAAAACGTATCGTTGATGTGTCCGCAGCCGTAGCGCTCCGGCTTTTCCGCTACCGTCAGGCCAAAGCGGCGCAGCACATGATCGAGCGAATCTCTTTCCGTCATTCGTTACGCGCTCTCTTTCCTCCGGGCCGCGTTTCCGCCCGGCGCAATCGGTTCCAGTTGTTATTCATCATAGTACAAATAAGCCGGAAAAGCAAGAGAGAAAAGTGTAAACTTCTCCCGGACGATTGTGTTTCGGCGATTTATGGCGTATAATAGACTCATTCAAGCGGCTGATTACGGCTCCGCGCCCCGGCGCGGCGATAGATCATCCCCTGGGAAAGGAGATTGTCCATGGATCTGCTTAAATCGTTGCTCCTCTATCTCTCGCTGACCTTCGCCTCCTCAGTGCAGGTTGCCCCGCTGCCGGAGGACGTGCCGACCCCCACCGCTCCGCCGGTGGTCACGGCGGCTCCCGCAGCGGTGTCCTCCGCCCCGCAGGCTGCCGCGACGGCCACCCTCGCCCCCGCCGCAACGCAAACGCCGCAGCCGGTGCCTGCCATTACGCCGAATCTGTCCTACAAAAATCTTTCTCAGGGCGATCGCGGCAGTCAGGTTAAAAAGCTTCAAAAGCGGCTGATTGAGCTGGGCTATCTGGACGAGGGCGCGGACGACGGCGCTTACGGCGGACAGACCCGCCGGGCGGTCATGCGCTTCCAGTATTATAACGGCTTGCAGCAGGACGGCGTGGCCGGCGACATGACGCAGACCTATCTCTTTGAGAACCCCGACGTGGCGGAAAATCCGGAGCGCGCCACGGCCACGCCGGTGGTAACGGAAACGCCCGCCGCGACGGAGACGCCCGCGCCCACGGCCACGGAAGCACCCGCCGAGCAGGCGACCATCGCGCCGCCCGTCGCACAGAGCGCTGTTCCGTCGCCCACCTATGCGCCAGAAACCGAAGCCGCGCAGGAGGGCTTGTCCCCCATGGCGGAAACGGTCATCGCCTATAACGACAACGGGACGAGCCTGGTTTGCCTCAGGGAAACCGATGGGGTGATGGTGCAGTCCCGCCCGCGGGTTTGGCGCGACGGCAACGACCGCTTCCTGTTCTCCCTGCCCGACCTGGCGGCCAGCATTGACGGCTGGACGCTCTCCGCCGGAGAGGCAGCCAACTGGGCGCTGACCGCCGAGGGCTACCTGCTCGCCATCGCGCAGGAAGATGGCGTATTCACTGTCGCCGTGGACGGCCAGCCGCTCGAAACGGAAGCAGGCGAAGTCATCCTGGAGGATGGCGAGCTGCTCGTCGCCGACAGCCTGCTTCAGCGGGCGTTTTCCGCCGAAATCGCCTATGACGCGGAGGAGGACACGCTGATGCTGCGCGTGAAGCGCAAGGACGCCGCCAACGCGACGGACTGACAGAAACCACTTTGCAGCCCGACGATCAATCCGTGATTTGCCGAGGTGTACATGATGACAAAGAAGCAAAGGGGCGTGCTCGTCACAAACCTTGTCGCCTACTTGCTGATGCTTGTCTGGGTCGTGCTGTTTCATGCAACGCTTGAAACGCTCCACAGCGCCTTCGACCCTGATTTTTGCTCCATCAATCTCTATCCATATTTCAACGGGATGGAATCCATCCTGAATGGGTTGATTTTTGTCCCGCTTGGTTTGTACCTTGGCGTATTGTTTGAAGGAAACGCGGTCGCGCGAAATGTCGGACTGGTGGTCGCTGTTTCGTTCCTGCTGGAGATCGCTCAGTACATCCTTGCGGTGGGCGCAACAGACGTGATGGACCTGATCAACAATACCATCGGCGGCGCGCTGGGGCTTGCGATCTGTTATGCCGCCAAAAGGATTTTGAAGAAGCATTTTGATCGAGTGGCGCTGGTTGCCTCCGTTCTCTGTACGCTGGCCATGGTCGCGATTGCGCTGTTCGTTCCGTTCCGATAAAACATAGCAAAAACCACCATGGCTGATCAGTGGTTCGGCCATGGTGGTTTGTTTTTGCCCGATTGCGGCGGATTTCCGCTTCGCTTCAATATGGCTGCATACGATAATCATTCTCATGGAAAAGCCCGCCCGCCGCGCGATCCGCCTCGCTGCGGAACAGCCGCCCCGCCGCTGTGCCGGACAAGCCGCTCTCCCACAGCGGGTAGAGTTCAAAATACCACGGATTGCCCGCTATGTTCACCGACGACAGCTGGAACATCTGCGCCTGTTTGCCCGTGTCCTGCTCGTAGACGCTGTGCACGCAGGGCAGCATACAGACAAGCTCACGGTTGGCATAAACGTAGATGCCGACGAGTGCGTCCTCAAGCGCGGTCGGCGCATAGTCCATCGTACAGATGAATTCAAAGCAGCCTGCCGACGTTTCCCGCACCGAGCAATAGGCGGTGTAGCGGTCGAACTGGTTCGACTCCCAGTCGTTCGCCAGCGCCGTCACGGCCGGCGTGTCCTCATAGCTGCCCAGCGCATTGTTGAAGCCGTACTCCGCCGCGTAGCCCGTCAGGCCGCCCGCCTGCACAAGGTACCAGCCATCGGGCAGCATCGCCAGCGCGGTCATGGTCGAGCCGTTTGGATACAAGCCCAGCGATTTGCTGCTCTTGCTCGCCGCCGCGCGCAGGATGATCCCCGCGCCGCCGGTTTCGTTGTCGACCGTCAGCGTGGGCGTCGCTTGCCGCACCGTTTGCAGCGTTTCATCCAGGCAGCGGCGTAGAACATAACCGTGGAGGGCCTCCGTCGTGCCGCCGCCCATCTCAACCTCCGCCCACGCGCCTGAGTACCCAATGACGCGCACATACGCGCCGACAAACAGCCGCGCGACAGACGAGGAGTTCTCGTTGGTCGTCATGCGCAGCGTCAGGAGATCGGCACTCGTAGCGTCCGTCCCCGAGATGACGGCCAGGCGCGCCGTCCCGCCGCTCTGCGCCAGCGCAGCGGGGCACAGCGCGGTCAGCAGCGCAAGCACCGTCAAAAGAGCAAGCATCCGTTTCATCCGCATCCGATCCTTTCCAGCTTTGGATTTCCTGCCTATACAACGCGCGGCGGCAGCGGATTTGTCCGCCGTGAAAAAAAAAGTGGCCGAAGCCACTTTATGCGCGTCACTCCTTGGGCAGCTCGCTGGTGCAGTGAGCGCAACGGGTCGCCGCGATCGGAATCTCGCTGAGGCAGTAGGGGCACTTTTTTGTGGTGGGCGCAGCGGGCGCTTCCTTCTTCTTGCCAAGGCTGGTCAGCCTGTTGATCGCCTTGATCAGGCAAAACAGCACCAGCGCCGTGATCAGGAAGTTGACCACCGTCGTCAGGAACGCGCTGAACGCGCCGCCAAAGGTCCACGCCAAGCCGGTGTCGCCCAGGTTGCCGGGGGCGCCGGTCATCACGAAGCTCAGCAACGGATTGATGAAGTTGGTCGTCAATGCGGTCACGATGCCGGTAAACGCGCCGCCGATGATGACGCCGACCGCCAGATCCAGCACGTTGCCGCGCAGCGCAAACTTTTTGAACTCCTCCAGGAATTTTTTCATGGTCAGGGTCGCCTCCTTTATTTCTTGGGAAAATTATA
>CAZRLM010000001.1:55725-56185 GCA_964600835.1 uncultured Oscillospiraceae bacterium | reverse complement strand
ACTGATTCCCACGCTGTTCTCGCTGACGGTCATGACCTTCATTACCGGTCTGTGCGCCATGTCCGCCCCGACGCTGTTAGGCTCCGATTCCATTAACCCGGAGATCGTCCGCCTGGCCGGTTCCTCCGCGGCTGACGAGGCGTTCCCGCAAGCTCGAGCGGCGCTGCTGTCCATCATTCTGGCGTTGTTCACGATCCTGCTGCTGAACATCCTGACCGCTTACGAGCGCAAGGGGCATTACCTCTCCGTCAGCAAGACGAAGGCAAAGCTCGTCAAGCAGAAGATCAACAACCCCGTCGCCAACGTGCTGGCGCACATTTACGCGTACATTCTCTTTATCATCTACATGACCCCCGTCGTCATGATCGTCCTGTTTGCGTTCCAGAATTACCCCGCCATTCGCTCCAAATCGCTCAATATGAGCGACTGGACGCTGATCAACTTCTTCGGCACGCAGGAT
>CAZRLM010000001.1:0-55715 GCA_964600835.1 uncultured Oscillospiraceae bacterium | reverse complement strand
CCCGAGGCAAGCTGCGTACCCGCGTCGGCTCCATTTCCGGTCTGTTCGCCAACGCGGACACGGTCGGCGGCATTCGGCTCAGCTTCGTGCTCTCGGCTGTCGCCGCGGCGCTGGCGTGCGTGATTGTGGTGGTCGCGGTCAACTATATTTTCCGCAACAAGAGCAAGAAGCGCGCTTCCGTGCTGGAATACAGCCTGCTTTTCCCCTGGCTGCTGCCGACCATCCTCATCTGCTACTCCTACCGCACCTTCTTCAATTCTGACAGCGTATGGTATGTGTTCAACACCAACCTGTACTGGAAGGAAAACGTGCGCTTCTTGATCGTCATGGCCTATACCGTCGTCAAGATTCCCTTCGCACTGCGGATGATCAAGGCCGCCTTCTACGCCATTGACGAGGAATTGGAGGATGCAGCCCGAAACCTGGGGGCAAGCAGCCTTGTCACCTTCCTTCGCGTCAAGCTGCCTATTGTGTTGCCCAGCGTGTTAGCGGTGTTCGCGCTGAACTTCAACGCGCTGTTCACCGAGTACGATATGTCCGCCACGTTCCATTCCAGCTACGGCAAGAGCTACGCGATGGTCATCCAGAATATGTGCGCCGAGGAAGGCCGCGAGGGCTACAACGTCAACGCTTCCGGCCGCCGATGCGCCTCAACGGTATTCATCATGGTCATCTCCGGTATCATCCTCTATCTGGTTTACGGCGTGGGTGCCCGCGATCTGGGCGAGCGCATCGCCGCCAGAGAGAAATGGAAGCAGCGCTTCCAGCGGCTCAAGCCCCAAAAACGCAGTCAGGCATAATCGTCATTCATGGGACGACCGGTCAGCATTGGCCGGCCGTCTTTTTTCGTTTCACCAAAACCTTCCTGTGCCTTTTTTGCTGCAACGGAGATACTACTCGCACGGAAGGAGGCGCAACGATGCTGGAAAACGAGTTGATCGCCCACGGCAGCGCGACGCTGGCCCGGCTCAAGGCGGGCAGTCTGTTTTCCGTGCCGTTGACGGACGCTGGCTCGGCTGCCGTTCACGCGCTGAATCAGTGTTTGACTCCGCGAGGCGTAACACTCACACATCTGCGTCTGCGTCAGGGCCGCGCGCTGATGTACCTTTATCGTCCGGATGACTTGACCGTTATTCTCAGCAGGAGTGATGTCCGCAGTTTTTTGAAATCGTTTGGCTATGCGGATTTCCGTCCGGACGCCGCCCTGATTACGCTTCGCCGACGCTTGGCGCGGCAGGGAGGCTTTCCGCACGAAATCGGTGTTTTTCTCGGCTACCCACTTGCGGACGTGACCGGCTTCATGCTCCATCAGGGGCGCGACGCGCTCTGTTCCGGCTGCTGGAAGTGCTACACTGACCCGGACGGCGCGCTGCGCGCCTTTGCCAGGCTCCGCCGCTGTCAGCGCGTTTATGAGGATGCGTTCCGGCATGGTCTGTCGCTTGAGCGGCTGACAGTTCCCTCTGCGGCTGTCCATTGAATTTCATCCTGCCCCGCGCTCCTTCGTGCCCATGCTGCATAAGCTGAAGGGAAAGGAGCGTGCTTTTGATGCTTGTGAAAGTCTTCCATCGCACAGGCGCAGTTCTGTGCTGCTGCCTGCTGCTCGCCTTGACGCCCGCCATCGCCTTCGCGGAAACCTTTCCGCCCGCCTCAACGCCTACCCTGTCCGGCATCGACGTGAGCGCGTGGCAGGGAGAGATTGACTGGAGCGCCGTGCGGAGCAGCGGCGTTGAGGTCGCGATGCTCCGCGCCTCGGAGGGTGAAACGGTCGTGGACAGCACCTTCGAGCGCAACTATGCAGGCGCAAAATCATCCGGCGTAGCGGTTGGATTCTACCACTTCATGACGGCCGACACCATCGCAGGCGCGCAACGGCAGGCGGATTTTTTCGCCCAAACCATCGCTGGCAAGGAAGCCGACTGCCTGCTCGCGCTGGACGTTGGCGACGCGGTTTCCCTATCCGAAGAGGAACTGACCGCCGTTGCGCTCGCCTTCCTGGAGCGCGTCGAAAGCAGAACCGGGCTGCGTGCCATGCTGTACACGGACGCCTGGGCAGCGCGGGCGCGCTTCGGCGCGGCGCTGGCGCGCTATCCGATCTGGGTAGCCAATTACGGCGTGTCGCTTCCGGAAGCAAATGGCAAGTGGACCTCGTGGGTCGGCTTTCAGTACTCCGATCAGGGAGAAATTGACGGGATTCGCGGCCATGTCGATCTGGATCGGTTTACGCGGGAGATCTACCAGTCTACCGCTCCCTCGCCGACGCCTGCGCCAACGCCCGCTCCTGTGGGTTCTACGCTCGCCTATCAGGTGCAAACTTCGGAATCCGTTGTCGCCCTGGCCGAGCGGCTCGGAACCACGCAGACCGCGTTGCTGGATCAAAACGAGTTTCCCGGCGGCGTGGCGCAGGCCGGTCAGATCGTTCGTTATCCCGGCGACCGTCAAATAGGCGGAGGCGCATACGCGCTGCACATCCTGCAAACAAGGGAAAGCCTGTCCACGCTTGCCCGCCGCTGCGGTGTATCGGTTCAGTCGCTGGCGCTGCTGAATGGCTTCTCTTCCACCTCTGTTCCGGTCGGTCAGATCGTGAAACTGCCCGAAGGCGCAGGCCGTGGCGTTCCCAGCGCGCTCCTGGAAAGCGCCCTCGTCGTTCAGGCCGGGCAAACGCTGCACAGCCTGTCCGCCCAGTACGGCGTTTCGCTGACCGTGCTGGCACAGGCAAACGGTCTATCTGCAGACGCACCCCTTTACCGCGGACAGATGCTTCACTTGAAGCCCTCGGGCGCGGGCACATCGCAGCGTTTTCGCGGCGGTTATGTGATCAATCGCGGCGATACGCTAACGAAGATCGCCGCGCGTTTCTCCGTTACGCTGGACGCGCTGCTTGAGCGAAACGGCCTCTATCGCGACCAGTTGATTTTCCCCGGCCAGATCCTGCTGATTCCCTGACCCTTGCCGCCACCGAGCGGCTTTTTTTCATAAAAAAGGCGGCCGAAGCCGCTTTGGCGCGCTCCTATGCGCCCCGTTTTCTTTCCGACCACGCCTTCAAGAGGCCGCGCAAAAACCTTGGCGCTTTGACGCATACCATGCGGACGCTCATCGCTTCACCCCCTTTCAGGACGCGCTCACCGCCGGCGGCAGCTCTTGCCGCCTTGCTTCCCCGCACTGCGCCCAAGGCGGATGAGCAGGTAGCCGGCGCCGATCAGCAGGCTGCCCGCCAGCGCTGCCCATGCCCATCCGGGAATGCACAGAAAGAGCAGCAGCAGCCCAAGCGCCACCAAAGCCGCGCCCAACGCAATCAGCGCGCCGTTTCCCTGCCGATAGCAGCGCGTCTGCACCTGCCCAGGCTTCCACCCGTTGCGCATATTCATCCCTCGCTTCCATCACAGCATATGCGCGCCGCGTCCTCCGAAACACTGAACGAAAGGCAAAATCCGTTTGTTTACAAGCTGTTCATTTACAAGCGGATAAAAATCATGTACAATAGAAGAGGTTATCTGTTCATCCGCTCTGCCAGCTTTGAAGCTCCCGGATGCACCAAGGAGGTTTTTGCAATGCCTGATTTTAGCTCAATGACCGCGCAGTTGCCCGACAATCTGGCGGACGCGCTGGTGTATATCGCTATCGGCGTAGTGACGCTGATCGGCGTCATCAAGTGTTTGCTGCCGCTATGGAACACCACCCATGCGCTGCGGCGCGCCGTTTCCCGCTTGCAGGCGGACGCGGGACGTCAGCAGGGCGAAAAGCCCGTCTGGCAGGAATCCCGCTTTATGGGCAAGCGTCTGCGCGGCTCCTGGCTCCGATTCCTGCAAAACGCCGAGCAGCTTGACCGGCGCGGGCTTCCCTGCAATGTCGAAGATTATATCAATGACGATACCGTGACCCATGGCCCCGGAAACGCCACGCTGGCGGATCTGATCCCCGGCCTGCTCACCTCGCTGGGCATTCTGGGCACCTTCATGGGCATGATGCGCGGCCTGGGCGGTCTGGATTTCTCTGACGCCGCCAACATCATCGCCGGTATTCCGAAGCTGCTGACCGGAATGCAGTTCGCCTTTGGCACTTCGATCGCAGGCATTTCCTGCTCGCTGTGCTTTAATATGTTGAACCGCATTGCGCAAGGCTCGAGTTATCGGGCCATTGACGACTTCGTTTCCTCCTTCACGCAGCTGGCCATGCAGCGCCCGCTGGATAACGACGTGCAGCTCATTTGCCAGAATCAGGACTGCAATCATCTGCTGAGCACCGTCACCGAGTCGCTGCCCGGACAGATCGCCGGAAGCGTCGAGCTGTCCGTCACCCGCGCGATGCAGCCTGTCGCCCGCGCGATGGACAATTTCCTGATTGGCGCGACCCGCGCGCAAATCGACGGCGTGAATCAGATTGTGAACAATTTCATTTCCCGCATGAACGAGACGCTCTCCGGCCAGTTTTTGACGCTTGGGCAGACAATGACCGAGCTGAACCAGCATCAATCTGCTCAAGCGGCGCAGGTGGAAAAGTCCATGCAGACCGCTTCCGCCGTTTTGAACGACGCCGCCCGCCTGAGCGGCGTGAGCAACGACGTGATCGCCCGCTTCGAGCAGTATGTGAAGGAGCTGGGCGACGCGCGCCGCCGGGATGAGCGCTTTGAGCAGGCCACCAGCGAGCTGCTGTCCAAACTTCACAATGCCGCCGATCAGCAAAATGCTGCCCTGCGTGGCCTCAAGGCCTATCAGGACGACCTGTCCCGCGCTCTGCAACAATTCCAGGAGAAGAGTCAGGAAACAATGACCGCGCTGGGGCGCGTCGGCAGCGAGAGCGCCGTCGGCCTGAGCAGCGCCAGCCAGGCCATACAAACCGCTGGCGAAGCGTTGTCCCAAAGCTACGATACCTTCGTGCAGAACGTTGTGGAAGGGCTGTCCCGCTCCCTCGGCCTGTTCGACGAGAGTATGCACAGCCTGATTTCTACGCTTTCCGAACGGATTGATGCGCTCAACGCCCACGACAGCGAGGCCGTCACCGCCAAGCAGGTCAGCGAGCTTCAGCGGATGCTGACCGCCATTTCCGACAGCGTGCAGCGCGCGGCAGACACGCTGGATGCTGTGAAGGAGGAGTAATCCCGCATGGCAAGACAGCGTATCCACAATCAACGCGCAGGCAAGTCGACCAACAGCGGCGCAAGCTGGATCAGCTATTCGGATATGATGGCCGCGCTGCTGCTGGTGTTTGTGCTGATTCTTTCCATCAGCCTCTATCAATACTTTACCATGCTGGAAACAAAAACCGCTGAGTTAGAGGCGCAGAGCGCGCTACTTAATCAGCAGCAGACCAAGGTAGACGAGTATGCGTTGCAGCTTTCGCAGCAGCAAACTACCCTGGATGAGCAAAGCGCCGCGCTGGCGCTGCTGCAAACGAACCTGGATGAGCAGCAGGCCGAGCTGGACGCGGCAAAACTGACGCTGGCCGATCGGGAGTCGCTTCTGGCTTCCTTGCAGGCTGCGCTGGACGCAAAGCAGGCTGAGCTGGACGCCCAAAGCGCGCTGCTTGCCACCAAGCAGGACGAGCTGGATGCAGCCACCGCGGCGCTGCTGGCCCAGCAGGAAGCGCTCACGGCGCAGACCGCAAAGATCGACGCAATGGTCGGCGTACGAACGCGCATCATTCAGGATCTTTCCGTCGCGCTGACAAACGCCAACCTGAAAGCATACGTTGACAAGAACACCGGCGCGATCACGCTGGACAGCGCGGTGCTTTTCAAGACCAACTCCTCCGCCATTCAGGAGGACGGTCAGGCGTTGCTGAACCGGTTCATTCCCGTCTATCTGGAGGTGCTCCTTCAGCCGCAATATGCGGACTACCTGGGAGAAATCATCATTGAAGGGCATACTGACACGGTTGGCAACTATATGAACAACCTGGAGCTGAGTCAGGCGCGGGCGCTCTCCGTAGCGAAGTACTGCCTGGAGATGCCCTCTCTGAACGCTGAGCAGCAGGCCAAGCTGCGTTCCATCCTCACCGCCACCGGTAAGAGCTGGTCCAATCCCGTATACAACGCGGATGGCACCGTCAATCTGGATGCATCCCGCCGCGTTGAGTTCAAGTTCAATCTCAAGGACAGCGAGATGATCGACGAGTTGAACCGTATTCTTTCCTCCGGAGGCTGAGAGATAAACAAGTCTTTACTGATCCGTTGAGTAGGAGATTTAAGCCGTGAAATATGTTGCTATTTTGATGGTCGTTCTGCTTCTTGCCTCCGTCGTTGGCGTGGGCTATCTGTACATGACTGCCAATGTAACGGTCGACGGAGTTGGCGTAATCGCCGTGGAAGCCTCCACGCAGCCCGATTTGTTCGCCAGTTTGCAAGCGCAGGTGGCGGAGGGGCGGGTCATCGGCACAGCCTATACGGCCGCGCCCCTGAGCAGCGCGGAAAACTACCAGTTCTATACCTATACCGTTCGGTTGAAAAACAACAGCTTTCTGACGGCGGACATGGTGGAGGTGCAAGTCACGCCCATGGACGGCGACGTGCTTCAAATCGACGACGAAACCGCCCGCGCGCTTCCCGCCCGCTCAACCGGCGATATCAGCGCCACCATTCTGACCAGCATCGGAATGCACGCCGTCCGTGAGCTGAACGTCACCTACTATCTCTGGGGGATTCCTTTCTCCACGCGAACCACCTACGGGCAGTAAGAAGGGATTGCAAAAAACGCGGCGCGTCGGATTTGTTTTCCAGCGTGCCGCGTTTTGTTTATTTTTCCTCTTGCAGAAAGT
The DNA here is from genome assembly GCA_964600835.1 of uncultured Oscillospiraceae bacterium. GTDB lineage: Bacteria > Bacillota > Clostridia > Christensenellales > Aristaeellaceae > UBA11524. Next base: position 48,965 of record CAZRLM010000001.1, on the reverse strand, counting down.
AGGAAACCATGTATCCCGTCTGACCGTTATACCGCACCTTGATCCAGCCCTCCTCGGGCGAAAGAACGATGACGCTCGCGCCGTGGGGCACCCGCGCCAACACCCGGCTGGCTGTCATGGAAGGAGTCGAGCGAAGGTTGACAAAGGTTTTTTGCGGGTGATTGACCTTCATGCGCGGCACGTCCGGCAGCTGATAGAGCGTCAGGTAATCGGTCATCATATAGCCGACCGCGTTTGAGGCGTTCATCACCTTGCACCACTGCAATCCCTGGAAAAGAACCGTCAGCCGCGTTCCGTTTGCGTATTGCCCCAGAACACGGCTGGTGGTCGTGGGCGACTCCCGCAGGTTCAGCAGCTGCGTTTGACGCAGGTTCGTCACAATGGCATACCCGTTTACGGTCGCGTCCTGTCCGCCGTCGCCGACGCTGTGGGAGGGATCGAGCACGCCCTCCCGCAAAAAACGGGTGCTCATGTAGCCGATGCATCCGTCCACCGATATGCGCCACCAATCCACGCCCTTTTGGAGCACCATCACATAGGTTCCACCCGGATATTGCTTGATGGACGGATACCCCATGCCCGGACCTGTGCGCAGGTTCACCCCGCCCCTGTTGGGCGTAACAACCGTCGCTACCTCCTCCGAAAGGCCATATAGCGCTGCGTAACATACTCCTCCCGAAAATACCCCTCCGTACCGTTCAACCGCACCTTGTACCAGCCGCCGGAATAGCTCAGCGGCGTAAAAGGAACGCCGTTATAATAGATGCCCAGCACCCTGGCCGAATAGCTCGGCCTCTCCCGCAGGTTCAGGAATGCGGTTGGCTTGGAGTTTGCCACCAAGCCGACGGTAGCATAGTTGTCCTGTATCACCTCGACGTAGTTCTTGCTCATATAGCCCGTCTTACCATCCGGCGCGGTGACATAGTACCAGTTGCCATTCTCGCCGTTGATCGTCATCCAGCTGCCCCGCGCGTAGCTTCCCAACCGATCGGAATACTGAGTCGGCTGCCGACGCAGGTTGACGGTGTCGCTTCTGTACGTCACGCCATAGGCCATTGGGCCGTCCGCATGGGCTGCGCCCACGAGCAACATCGCCACCGTCAGCATGGCCAGACAAAGCGCGCGCCGCAAACCGTTCCTCATGGCCTGTTCCTCCTTGCAGGTGGAAAATTTCGTTTCTTCTCTAATAACTGAACGGACGGCTCCTTCCTTTTCTTCCCGCGATTGGTCGGATATGAAAACTTTTCATGATTTCTATTCGGCATTCTTCCGAAAAAGCAAACGGGAAAGACCCGTAAAAAGAGAAAAAAAGTTCATTTGCGTGCAACGATTTCCTTTTCTGTTTCGTCTAATACAGTGAAGAGCCGCTTGAGTGTGGCAACGCCTGCCGGGCGGCTGATTGTCCACCGATCCTGCGGACACGGACAGAAAGGGAGGTCTTTATGAAACGGGTTATTCCTTTGCTTTGCCTGCTGGCCGCGCTGTGCTTCGCGGTTACCGCAATGGCATCGCCAATCGTTTCCAATGGCAGCTACACAGCCTATCTGGGTGACAGCAATTACCTCTATTTGGAGGACGCGGAGGGCGCCGCGAAGGTGCTTCGCTCCCCCATCATCGACCTGATAGGCATGGATGACAGTCAGCTCTACTGCCTGGCCAGCGGCGGCGCGCTTTACGCGATCCGCCTGGACGGCACCAGCACAAGCATTGTCAGCAACGCGCCCAGCGAAAGCGATCTCGAAAGCGCTGCCGGCGTACTGCCCTATACGCTGGAGGACGCCGCTCTTTCTCTGCGGCGGGCGGACGGCTCGACTGCGCCGCTCTCCACAAACGCGCTGATGGCGTGCACCAACGGCACGCAGCTGTTCTATATCGAACAGGGTACGGACGGGCAAACGACGCTCATGAGCGTCGCGCTGACCAGTGAAACCGGCTTGACCGCCGCGCCCATCAGCCTTGGCAATGGCATTGACAGCCCGATCTTCATGGCTGCTGCGCAGGACGCGGTGACGATGCTGGGCAGCGATCACACCGTGACCGTCGTGACCCTGGCGGACAACGAGTACCACACGCTCGCCGCGGCCTCCGTGAACACCGCGGCTGCCGTGTGCCATAACGGACAGGTCTACCGCTACACGCAGGATCTTTCCGGCCATTACCTGATTGAAAGCGTCTCCCCGCTGGATAACATGACCTTTGCGACCGCCAAGACGGCTGAAACGACCTCGCCCGCGCCCGCGGTCACAACGGCTCCCACCGCCACGCAGCGGCCGACTAACACGCCCGCGCCCACCAGAACGCCCAAGCCCTCCTCCAGCTCCTCGAGCTCTTCCAGCTCGGACGACGGGCGGATCAGCAAGGGCGCGCGCGGTTCCTCTGTGCGCAAGATGCAGAAGCGCCTTGCCGAGCTGGGCTACCCGGTGGGCAAGGTGGACGGCGTATTCGGCAACGATACGCTGCTGGCCGTGCACCTGTTCCAGTGCGCAATCAACTATACCGAGCGTTCCTATGCGTCCGCTTCGATGCTTAAAAAGCTCTACGCGAAGGACGCGCCCGTCTACGACCCCTATGCGCCCCTGAAAAATGGCGATAAGGGCACCGACGTGCTGCTGATGCAGACGCGGCTGCATGACCTAGGCTATGATCCCGGCAAGCTGGATGGCAAGTACGGCCCGAACACCGTCGCCGCTGTGGCGCAGTTCCAGTCCGTTGCGTTGCTGGTGGTAACCGGCGAAGCGGATCAAAATACGCTGATCGCGCTGTTTGACCCGAATGCGCCGGTCAATCCCGGCACGGCCACGCCGATTCCGCCGACGGACGCGCCCACAACCGCGCCGACGACCCCTCCGACAGAAGCTCCGACCACTGCGCCCACCGACGCGCCCACCGATGCGCCCACCACGGCTCCGACGGATCCGCCCACGACCCCTCCGACGGATGAACCTCCTGTTGATCCCGCCAGCCCCTCTGACCTGCAATAACAGCCGCGGAAATTCACACAAAAAGCCCCGAGAGAACGCTGCTTCATGCAGCGCCCCTCGGGGCTTTCTCCTGCTCAGTCCTCCTGCAAATGCTCTGTGCCCTGGCTAAGCAGCGTACGGACGTGTTCGTCCGCCAGCGAATAAAACACGGTTTTGCCATCCCGTCGGCTTTTGATCAGCCGCGCCTGCTTGAGAATCCGCAGCTGATGGGATACGGCAGACTGGGTCATTCCCAGCAGCTTCGCCAGGTCGCACACACACACTTCCGCTTCAAAGAGCACATACAGAATGCGGATGCGCGTCTCGTCGCCAAAGATTTTGAACAGCTCCGCCAGCCGGGACAGCATTCTGTCCTCCGGCAGCGTTCGGCGTACCTGCGCCACCAGCTCCTCATGGACGCACAGATACCCGCACGCTTCCACTTCCTGATCTGCCATTTTCCTCGCCTCTCTTCATTCCGGCTGAACCGTGTCGGCTCACATGGTCGCGCCGGTATCCTCCGCCGCGTCGTCCTCCGGCACGGTGATAATGTTGCTGTATTTGCGCAGCGCATCCACCGGCCGTTCCATCAGCACGCGATAGCGGTCGATCGGCGCTACCTGGCACATCGTCATCACGCCTGCTTTAGCGGAGTTGACCAGAAAGCACACGTCGTTTGAGCGCTTGATGGCCAACCGTTTGATGGAGCATTCATCCGGATCATGGTTGGTAAGCCCGAATTGCTCGGTGATGCCGTTTGCGCCCAGGAAGCACTTATTGAACCACAACTTGCCCATCAAATCGCTTGCCATGCTACCAATGCAGGCAAAGGTTCCCTTTTTCGTCTGCCCGCCAATCATGATGCAGGGAATGTTCTGTTTGAGCAGGCTGACCGCGTTCGCGCAGGAATTCGTCACCACCGTGATATTCTCCGCCGTCAGATAATCAATCATCATATAGCAGATGCTCGACGGATCCATAAACACAATGTCGCCCGGCTGAACCATCGTCGCCGCATATTTGGCGATGCGTTTCTTCTCCGCCGGGCAAACGTTCAGCTTGGACTCCATGTCCAGCTCCACGTCGCCCGGGGGCAAACATACGCCGCCGCCGCGAAGCATCTGAATGCTCCCGTCCGCCGCCAACGTTTTTAAATCACGGCGCAGCGTTGATTCGGACACATTAAGCAGCTCTACCAGCTCCGTCAGAAAAAAGATTTTTTTGTTTTGGCGCAGCAAATCAAGCAGCTCCTGTTGTCTCAGCGTAGGGATCATGCCCTCATCCTCCAACTGTATCAAGATCTGATTCAATATATATTTTATTACAAAAGTGTGATTTTTGCAATGAAAAAATGAACGCGTCTTGCAAAGCGTTCGTGCCGGTGATATAATCATGACAGATTTTGACGGAGGATGACGGAATTGATTCTCGCCCTTGATCTTGGCTCTACCAATTGGAAGGCCGCGCTGTTCCATCAGGATGGTCGCTTGGCGGCGCTCTCCCATCGACCGACGCCCACCGTGCCGGAGGACGGATCCCCCTGCTTTGATCCGCACGCGCTGCCCGACACGCTTGCCGCGCTGCTAAGCGAGTTGCCCGGCCTTGATACCGTGCAGGCAATTGCATTGACGGGTATGGCAGAATCCGGCGGGTTCGTGGAACTGCAGACGGGCCGACCGCTAACAGCCATTCGCCCCTGGTACGACCAGCGTTCCATTCCGATCTTCGACCGATTGAAGGACACGCCGCTCTTTGCCGCCCGCCCCGCCATTACCGGCCTGCCGCTGAGCTTCAAATATGGCATTTTCAAGCTTCTTGCCATGAAAGAGCAGCTAACGGTGCCGCTCGATCAGGTTTGTTTTCTGGGCGTTGTGGAGCAGGCGGCGCTTCTGCTCACCGGCGCAATGGCAACCGACGAAACCCTCGCGGCCCGCACGCTGGCCTATGACATTGCCGCGCGCCGCTGGGATGCGTCGTTTCTCCAGGCCCTGCATCTGCCGCTTTCCGTTTTCCCGCAGGTCATTCCTTCTGGAACGCCTGTCGGTATGACTCGCGGCGGCGTGCTGGGATTGCGCGCAGGCATCCCGGTTTGCATCGGCGGCCATGATCACATCTGCGCGGCCTACGGCGCTGATCTGCTGCAGGGCGGTGGCGTGCTGCTCTCAATGGGCACGGCGCAGGTGATGCTATGTGGACGTCATCACTTTTCCCCGGATGACGCGCAAACCGGGCTGTCCTTCGGCCCGTCACCCGTGGAAAACGCATACACCTGTCTTGGTTCCATCCAGTCCGCCGGCGCTTCCATCAATTACTGGAAGTCGCTGCTGTTCCCCGGCTGCGATTATGACGTGATGATGGCGGAAGCCAGCGCGGCTCCCTGGCCAACCGGGCTGACGTATCTCCCCTATCTGGCCGGCAGCGGCGCGCCGCACCTGGAACCGCACGCTGTCGGCGCGCTGACAGGTCTGCGGTCAGACACCGCGCGGGGTACGATTCTGGCAGCTGTATACGAGGGACTGGCGATGGAGAGCCGCTTCGTACTCGCCGCCATGGGCAAGCATGATCGCCTTGTATGCACGGGCGGGCTGACCCGGCATCGTCGGTTGATGCAGACGCTGTCGGATGTAACCGGCGCGCAGGTGTGTCTCCCCGCGCTGGACGAAGGCACCCTGTACGGCGCGGCGCGCATGGCGTCCGGCCCGCAAACCGGAACAGCACGGCTCCCCGCAATGCGCCTGAGCGAAACCTTTTCCCCAAACGCCGAGCGTCAGGCGGCATACGAGCAGCTTTACAACGGTCAATACTTGCCGCTGATGCGGCTGACCATTTCAAACAGAAAGGCGGTATCCCTATGAATAACGAAATCTATCAGGAAGCCGTTCGCGCCATGATAGACGCTGGCAAGTGGATCATGGAGATGCGGATGACCTGGGGCAGCGCTGGCAACATGAGCGTGCGCATCGACGAGACGCACGCCGTCGTCACCGCCAGCGGCACACGGTTTGATCAGCTGACTGAGCAGGACTTTGCCCTGTGCTCCATTCCGGACGGTACCTTCACCGGTCGTAAGCCTTCCAAGGAGCTTCAATGCCATCTGGGCATTTATCGGCAGGCGCCCTGGGCCAAGGCGGCGATTCATGTCTCGCCCTTCTATACCACGCTGGCGGCTTCGAGCGAGCTGGAAATTCCCAACAACCTGTTTGTGGAGAATATGTACTACCTTCAGCGGCTTGTGCGCATCGGTTACGCCCATCCCGGCAGCGTAGCGCTGTCTGACATGATTGAGCAGGCTGCGAAGGACGCAAACGTTATCCTGATGAAGAATCACGGCGTGATCCTCTACGACAAGTCCCTCACCGAAGCCCGCGCCGCGCTGGAGGTGCTGGAAAACACCTGCCATATGGCGCTGGAAGCCCGGCAGTGCGGCCTTCCGCTTCACCCCGTCAGCGAGGAGGAGCGCCGCTCCTTCCTCACCGAGAGCGGCTATCGACCGCCCCGTCCCTGGCAGGCGTAACAATATATGCACCGTTTCAAAAAGTGGCTGCGGCCACTTTTTTGATTCCGTCATATTTTTTCATATCGGTCGAATTTTCGCACAGACGCAGCTAAAACCCATAAAGCGCATGGCCTATCAGTCCCCTATCCTCCTGTTTTTGACAAGCTCGGCTGTTTTTTCTCTTCGGTGATGATTTTTTCTGAAAAAAATCAACCAAAATGTGAAAATATCTATTGACACACGCGATCGTTCATGATAATATATTTTTGTCAGTTGGGAACGTTCCCAAACAATCAATCTGATGGATTCCCGCACGGTACAACGTTTGAGGCGGAGGTGGTTCATGGAGTGGCCGTTACGATCTTCGATATTGCGGTGCAAGCCGGCACCTCGAAGAGCACCGTTTCGCGCTACCTGAACGGCGGAAGCATCAGCCCGCAAAAGGCCGAGCAGATTGAAGCCGCCATTGAACGCAGCGGTTACAGCCCGAATGTGAACGCGAGACGGTTGGTCAAAAGCCAAAGCAGCATGGTGGGCATCGTATTTGACGATATTTCCAACTATGTGTATGGCGATATGATGGCCGGCTTTCAGGATGCCGCGCGGGTGCATGGCTTCAACTGTCTCTTTCTCTCCCGCGCCACAGGCAGCCGTATCGAAGCCGATTTTCTACCGCTTGTTTCCTCCAGCATGGTGGACGGCCTGATCTTCGTTTCTATGGGCAGACGGCTTCCGGAAAACGTTCAGCTGCTGGAGCAAAGCGGCAGCCCGATTGTTCTGGTGGGCGATGCCTGTGGAACCGACGCATTGCCGGTCGTGGATGTGTACAACAGCCGCGTCACGGAGGAAGAGGTTGCCTATCTCATTGAGCGCGGTCATCGCCGAATCGCTTATCTGCAAGGCCCGTCCTCCATGCCCGCTTCGGAAACGCGGCTGCAAGGCTACCTGCACGCGCTGGAATCAGCCGGGATTGCACCCGATCAAGCCCTGATCCGGCAGGTCAGCTGGACCATCAAAGACGCTTACAAGCAGGTAAGCGAAATGCTGAAAGAGACAAATTTCACGGCGCTGATTGGTTCCAACGCCTATTCCACCTATGGCGGACTGCTGGCCGTCACGGACAGCGGTCGCCGCGTGCCGGAGGACATTGCCGTCGCGGGTTTCGACGATGATCCAATCTGTGCGCATACCAGACCCGGCATCACCACGTTGAAGCAGCCGTTCCATTGCATCGGTGAGAAAGCGCTGGAAACGCTCCTCGCCCTCATCGCCGGCGAGCCGCTCGCCAAGAAAACGCCGACACTGATCACGCCAGAGTTGATTGTCCGCGAGACAACCTGAAAGAAGGAGTGAACGTATGAATACGCGAAAGCGTCAAAAATGGGCTTACCTGTTCATTTTCCCGTTCTTCGCCTCGTTTTTGACCTTTAGTATTTACCCGATCTTCTACTCGCTGTATATTTCTTTTCACAGCTATAATCCGCTGACGCTGAAGCTTACGCCGGTGGGCTGGGATAACTACATCCGCCTGTTCCAATCGAACTACTTCTGGAGCAGCGTGCTGAACACCATCGAGATTTGGCTGATCTCCATTATCCCGCAGCTGACCATCGCGATCATCCTTTCACTGATCCTCAACGAGCGCTGGGTCAAGGGAAAGAATGCGCTGCGCAGCGTGTATTACTTCCCGAATCTGATCACCCCGATTACCATCGGTATGCTGTTCACCCTGCTTTTCGGCTATCCGGGCGGCGCGATCAACAACCTGTTCACCTCCATCGGGCTGTTTGACCAGGCGGTCAACTTCAAGGAGACGCCCGTCCTGGCAAAGCTTGTCGGCGGTCTGGCGATCTGCTGGCAGAACTTCGGCTACAACATCATCTTCATCACCGCCGGACTGCATTCCATCTCCACGGATGTATACGAGGCCGCTGAAGTGGACGGCGCAAACGCATGGCATCGAACCACCAAGATCACCCTGCCGCTGCTGCGACCCATCATGCTGTACATCATGATTACCTCCGTCATTGGCGGCTTGCAGATTTTCGACATTCCGAAGATGCTCTTCGGCGGCGGTACGGACGCCTACGCCACCCGCACCATGGTGCTGTATATGTACGAATCGGCCTTTGAAAACTGGCAGTTCGGCTATGGCGCGGCAGCTGCGTACACCATCGCTCTCATCATTGGCGCGTTCTCGCTGCTCTCCATCCTCTTTAACGCTTTCCAGGGTCGCAATAAGAAGGAGGTTGCCTGATCATGACAAGCCTGGCTACGTCCAATGCGATCAATACGCAGGCCCGCTTCAAGCGCCATGCGTGCCATGCACTGCTCTACCTTGTGCTGCTTGTGATGGCGGCGATCTGCTTCTTCCCTTTCATGGCGATGCTGGTTGGCTCCACGCAGGACAACCTGACCATTACGACCAAGTTTTCCCTGATTCCTGGCGATAAGTTCATGGACAACTACAACCGCATGATGCAGAACAAGAACATCTGGCTCGGCTTCTTCAACTCCATGTGGCTGTCCGTTGTCAACACCTGCCTGTGCCTGTATTTTTCGGCGCTGACGGGCTATGCTTTCGCCAAGTTCAACTTCCGCGGCCGTGGCGCGCTGTTTGGCTTCATCATGGTTGTGATGATGCTCCCCGGGCAGCTCGGTGTGATCGGCTTCTTCCGCGAGGTCAGCGATATGAAGCTGCTCAACACCTATTGGCCGCTGATCATCCCTGCCATATCAAACTGCTTCGCCGTGTTCTTCTTCAAGCAGTACCTCGATTCCGGCCTGCCCAATGAGATGATTGAGGCTGCCCTGATCGACGGCTGCGGCGAGATTGGCATCTACCACAAGATCGTGCTGCCCTGCATGGGCGCCGCGCTTGTCACCCAGGGCGTCATGAGCTTCATCGGCAACTGGAACAGCTACCTGAATCCGTTGCTGATCCTGAACAAGACCGACATGATGACCCTGCCTGTACTGCTCGCCTCCATCCGCAGCGGTAACGGTTCGTCCGATTACGGCGCGCAGTACGTCGGCATCCTGATTTCCGTCGCTCCCCTGCTGGTCATCTTCGCTTTCGCCAACAAGGTGATTATGGAGAAGATCGCCATCGGTGCGGCCGTCAAGGGCTGACATCCAACATTTGCTCCCAGCAGGCATTTGCCTGTAATAAATAAGGAGGAGGAACCCAAATATGAAGCGTATCCTGTCTGTGGTTCTGTGCCTGGCCATGCTGCTGAGCTGCATCGCAGTGTCCGCGGTGGCCGAGGAGACCAATCCCTACGAGGTGGACGAGAGCCTGAGCGGCACCTTCACCTGGTGGACCTACTTCGATCAGGCGCCCTTCCTGAAGGAACAGTTTGAGAAGAAGTACCCCAACGTGACCATCGACCTGCAGGTCTTTGGCGGCGATGACTACCAGACCAAGCTGATGAACACGCTGCCCACGCAGCAGGGCGTGCCGGACCTGTTCGACCTGGAGGAAGGCTACGTTTACAAGTTCATCGACAGCCCCCTGCTGGCCAACCTGGACGATCTGGGTCTGGGTGAGGTTTGCAACGCCTACTATGACTGGGCCGTGGCCATGGGCACTGACTCCACCGGCGCGCTGAAGGGCGTGTGCGACAACGTGTCCCCCGTCGCCTTCTGGTATCTGCGCGACGCGATGGAGAAGTGGCTGGGCACCAGCGACGACGCCGAAATTTCCGCGATGCTGTCCTCCTGGGACGCCATCAAGGAAAAGGCGCTTGAGATCAAGGAAAAGTCCAATGGCGAAGTGTACCTCTGGCCCAACCTGGGCGAGATGGTCAAGGTTGCCGGCTACAGCCTGACCCCCCTGGCCCGCAACGGCGTTGTGGAGATCGAGGACGGCTGGTACATCCTGCTGGACACCATGCGCGACTTCTGGAATGCCGGCATCGTGGCTGACCTGGGGTCCTGGGGCGGCGACTGGGCGAGCGCCTGGAACAACGGCACCCTGCTGATCCGCGTCATGCCCAGCTGGGACTTCTTCACCGATTGGAGCATCAACACCGGCAACGTGGGCGTGGCTGCTCCGTTCCTGGCCTCCTATGAGGGCGGCACCTATCGCGCCATCTACGCTAACTCCGAGAAGAAGGATCTGTGCGTGAAGTTCATCGAGTTCCTCACCACGGAAACGTATCAGCTGGAGAACCTCAAGGCCAATAACCAGATGCCCGCTAACAAGAACATCGTCAACGTTCTGGGCCCGGACTACACCAACGACAACTTCGGCGGCCAGAACATCATGAAGACCTACGACGCTATCTGCAACAACATCGCTGATATCGTGCCTGACCAGTATACGCGCGGCCTGCAGAACAAGTTCACCAACTACGCGAATTCTGGCATCAAGGAAGGCAAGACCAACGAGCAGATCATTGCCGACTTCCTGGCCGATATTCAGGATACCTATCCCGAGCTGGACTTCAGCAAGGTGAAGTAATCCTTTTCCCGGTCATCACCACTGCGGGATGCGGACACTAAGCCCGCATCCCGCTTTTCCTGTTTTTTCCTTCGCAAGTGCGATGGTAGAAAAAGCCTGCGGGAGCGATTGACTGCGGCAGGCTCTTTCTGCCAAAAAAGATTATTCATAGAAAGGACTGATTATTCCTATGATGCTGCTTCCTGGCGTTTATCAGGTTGCTGGCCCGAGCAAAACCCATCACTTTGACGCAACCGCTTATCTTCTCCCTCAGGATGAGAATCTCATCCTGATTGACTGTGGCACCCGTGAGGGATACGACGCGCTGATCCGCAACATCCGCGAGCTGGGCTTTGACCCTGCGCGGATCACCCGCATCTATGGCACCCACGGCCACTATGATCACATCGGCGGCGCCAAGCGCTTCCGCGACGCGTTCGGAACCAAGCTGTATCTCCACGAGGAGGACAAGGCGCAGGTGGAGACAGGCGACAGCGTGCGCACCACTGCCTCGCTGCTCTATGGCGTAGAAGCGGAGCCGATTCCGGTGGACGGCGTCATTGCCGAGGGCGATACCTTCCATGTGGACGCGGGCGACGTGACCGTTCTGCATACGCCGGGACACAGCGCCGGCAGCTGCTGCTTCGTCGTCCAGCAGCCCGGTGGTGCCGCGCTCCTTATCGCCGGAGATACGCTCCACGGCGGCTCCAGCCCGCTGATCGGCTCCGACATCGAGCGTTGGCGTGTCAGCCTGAAAAAGCTGACCGACCGCCATATCGACTACTATACCTTCGGGCACTGCAACCCGCAGCTGCTCTGCGACGCGGACGCGCGCATCCGTTCCCTGGTGCAGTCCTTCGCCAACTATTTCAATCCCTGGTTCAAGGATTTCTATCGTCACTATCCCTATTAAAAGGAGATGGAAAGCAAATGAGCAGTTATTGGATTGGTCTGGATATTGGCGGTACCAAATGCGCCGTGCTGCTGGCAACCGTCAATCACGGCATTCATATCGAGGATAAGATTCGCTTTGCCACCTGCCCGGAGAACGGTTTTGAGGACGCCTATCGCCGCCTTTGCGAGGGCATTGATACGCTGCTTGCCCGTCACCAGATCACCACGCAGGACGTGCGCTCGATCGGCGTGAGCTGTGGCGGGCCGCTGGATTCCAAGCGCGGCGTTGTACTCTGCCCGCCGCATCTGCCCGGCTGGGTCAACATTCCGCTCAAGGCCATGCTGGAGGAACGCTACGGCATAGAAACCCATCTGCAAAACGATGCGAACGCCTGCGCGCTGGTAGAGTGGCGGCTGGGCGCAGGGCGCGGAACCAGCAACATGATCTTCCTGACCATGGGTACGGGGATGGGCGGCGGCGTGATTGCGGAAGGGCGGCTGCTGTCCGGACACACGGACATGGGCGGCGAAATCGGCCATCTGCGGCTGACGGAGGACGGCCCCGTCGGCTTTGGCAAGGCTGGCTCGGTGGAAGGCTACACCAGTGGCGAGGCCATTGCGCACCTGGCGGTTGATCTGACCGAGCGGCTGCAACGCGATGGCCGCATCCCTGCCTGGATTGCCGACGGTCACACCTCAAGCGAGATAGACGCGCGCCTGATGGCCGACTATGCCCGCCGCGGCGACCAGGACGCGCTTGAGCTTTTTGATCTGGTCGGTCGGATGCTGGGTCGTCTACTGGGCCAGCTGACGGACGCCTTCAATCCGGAGTGCATTGTGATCGGCAGCATCTTTACCCGCTGTGAGGAGCTGCTGCGTCCAAGCATGGACGAGGAGCTTCGCAAGGAGGCAATCCCCTACTCCTATCAGGGGCTTCGCGTCGTGCCTGCCCAGACCGGAGAAGCCATCGGCGACCTCGCCAGCATCATGGCGGCGCTGTACGCGCTTGATCTTGACCCCCTGCAAATGGGAGACGAGACGGAGGAGCGCGTGCTCCGCCACTACGAGCGCCTTTTCGAGCGTTACCCGGCGCTGTCCTGCTGCCGGGAGAGCGTGATGCAGGCTTATCTGCTCCTGCGGGACTGCTATCAGGCCGGCGGCAAGCTGCTGGTCGGCGGAAATGGCGGCAGCTGCGCGGACAGTGAGCATATCGTCGGCGAATTGATGAAAGGTTTCTATCTCAAGCGCCCGCTTTCCGAGGAAAAACAAACTCGTCTGCGTCAAACCATGGACGCGATTCTGCCCGGGGCGGCGGCGCTGATGCAGCAGGGTATGCCCGCCATTGCGCTGACCGGCCATCAGCCGTTGTCCACCGCCGTGCAGAATGACATGGATCCCCAGCTTGCCATGGCGCAGCAGGTGATCGGCTACGGCCGACCTGGCGACGTGATGATTGGCATCAGCACCAGCGGCAATGCGCGCAACGTGGCGCTGGCTGCCAGCGCGGCGAAAGCGCTTGGGCTGCATACCATCGCCCTGACCGGCGGCACCGGCGGGCGGTTGAAGGCGCTGTGTGACTGCGCAATTGTCGCGCCCGCGAACACCCCGGCAGACGTGCAGGAGTATCATTTGCCCATCTACCACACGCTCTGCGCCATGCTGGAAGCCAAATTCTTTGAATGCTGAGGAGGCGTCCGCTGTGAAAAAGGTCAGCAACAAAGTGATGCTCATCACCTATCCCGACAGTCTTGGCGGCAGTCTGTCCGGCTTAAAGGACACGCTGGACAATCTGGTTCCCGGCGCGGTGGGCAGCGTGCATATCCTCCCTTTTTTCCCTTCCAGCGGCGACCGCGGCTTCGCCCCGACCACCTACGATGAGGTCGAGCCGACCTTCGGTTCCTGGTCAGACATTGAGGCGCTGTCCCGCAATTATATGCTGATGTGCGACATGATGGTCAATCACATCTCCCGCCGCAGCCATGAGTTCCAGGACTATCTTCGTCTGGGTAAAAAAAGCGCCTACGCGCCGATGTTCTTTGACTACACGGCGTTCTTCGGCGGCGAACCCAGCGAGCAGGAGCTTGCATCGCTCTACCGCCGCAGCGACAAGCCGCTTTTCCAGGAAATCACGCTGCCGGACGGCACGCGCAAAAAACTTTGGTGTTCCTTTTCCGCCGAGCAGATTGATCTGGACGTCAACAGCCCCGTCACGCGCGACTACATCATGCAGAACCTTCGCGCGCTGGGTCAGCACGGCATTTCCGTCATCCGAATGGATGCTTACGGCTATATCACCAAGGTGCGGGGCACCAACTGCTTCTTTGTGGAGCCGCAGATTTGGGAGCTGATCCACGACATGGAGACGCTACTCGCCCAGCACGATATGACGCTGCTTCCGGAGGTGCACGATCGCTACGACGTGGCGCAAAAGATCAGCCGACACGGCTATTACACCTATGACTTTGTGCTCCCGCTGACGGTGCTGCATACGCTGTTCACCGGCTCCGGACGCGCGCTGAAGCGCTGGTTGTCCATTGCCCCGTCCACGCAGTTCTCCGTTCTGGACACCCATGACGGCATCGGCGTATACGACGCGGATGGTATCGTCAGCCCTGAAGAAGCGGACGCGGTGATTGCGCGCGCAGAACCGCATCTGTCTTACAGCTACAAACCCATGGATATGTCCAAGAAAAAATACCGCAAGAGCTACCAGCTCTACGGCACTTACTATTCCATTTTGGAGGAGAACGACAGCGCTTACCTGCTCGCCCGCGCCATCCAGTTCTTCGCGCCGGGCATCCCGCAGGTGTATTATGTCGGTATGCTGGCCGGTCGCAACGACCTGGCCTTCAATCCGTCGGAGCATCGCGATATCAACCGTCACAACTACACGCATGAGGAAATCGTCGAAGCCCTTAATCGGCCTGTTGTCAAGCGTCTGGTGGACATGATGCGTCTCCGAAACACGCATCCAGCCTTTGACGGCTCGTTGGAAATCCTCGAAACGCCGGATCATCTGCTCAATCTTGAGCGTCGGCAGGGCGAACATTTCGCACGTTTACAAGCCAACCTGCAAACGCATGACTTCACCATCACCTATTCGGAAAATGGCCGGGAACGCGTTTTCTGACGCGCTCCCGGCTCAACCGTCTTTCTTTGCAAGAGGCCGCCCATGGCCTCCTTTTTTTATTGGGACAACAGCATCGACGCAGCCAGCGCCATCGGGCGGCGCTCGTCCTGCATATAGGCCGTTAGTCCGCTGCGGCCTGCCTCGTCCCCCAGGAGATACAGCGCGTGCAGCACCGTAATCCGCAGCATATCAAAGCGCTCGCGCAGCAGCTCATCCTCCGCGGGTCGGTTCAGCTCCGGCAGTGCCAAAACACGATGCAGCAAGGGTGTCAGCGCCAGGTCTTTCCGACGCGCCGCGATATACGCGGGGCATTCGCAGTAGCAGTAGATCCCCGCGCGGAGATCCTTCCAGTCGCGCGGCCCGGCTTCCAGCCGCTCCACCATCCGCGTCAGTACCGGCAAAATGTCCGCATGACGGCTCCGACTCAGGCTGTTGAGCAGGTAAACAACCTCCGGCATCAGTCCGTGATCCGGCAACAGCTGTCCATAGTTGACAGACGCGGCCCGGCGCGGCAGACCGTCGCACTGGTCGAGCATTTCATTCGCCCGGGCAATCACCGTTTCCGCGCCGATTTCGTCGCCGTGCCACAATAGCAACCGGGCAAGCGTCAGGCGCAGTGCTTCCGTCCGGGCGTTTTCCCAGGCATGCCGAAGCGGCGGCAGCGCCTCCTCGCTGGACGTGGTCATGATCTGGACAATCGGCTCCACGCGCGAGGTGCACGCTGTGGGCGGGTCGTCCAGCCATTCCCATGGCTCGTCCCCACGCAACTCGGCGATGACTTCCAGCAGCGGGCGCATCGGTTCGATCTCCGGCAGCTCCAAATCGCCGCCCAGCGATTGAATCGCCTCGGTTACGCTCTCCGCCTGCCACGCGGTTGTTTCCTGGCAAATAGCGCAGCCTGCCAGCGCAGCCAGCGCAAGGCCCTGCCGCTGAAGGTCAGGCTGCATTCGGATGCCGGGAAACGCGTCGTGGGTGCAGCTGATCGCCTTGCCGCCAATCAACAGGCCCTCAATCGGCTTGCGCTGCTCGTCCACCGGAATCACCGCGCCCCGCGGCACGGGAATCTGCTGATTCGGGCACAGTAGCCCGAAGTAGGCCAGATCAGCGGTCAGTCGTCCTTTGGGATCATAGTTGCTGAAACACACATACAGCGGATCCTTCACCGGGCGCATCGCCATGATGTCCGGCAGCGTTAGCTTCTCCATGCCCTCAATATGCCGCGATTCGCGCACCGCCACATACTGCCCGTGGTCGTACATCTCTTCGCCCCGCAGTCTGCCGGCCCGGATAAAGCGGGTGTAGTCCTTCGGGTCGCCCACATGAACCATGGTTGAGAAATTGTTCCGGTATTGGTCGGGCGACGTGTACTGCGCCAGCGAGCCCCAGTAGGTCATACCGTCACGCTCGCTGCCATAGGTGTGCGCCGCACCGGCCATCATGCAGACGTCGCCGTCTCCGGTGCAGTCCAGCAGCATGGATGCCCGGTTCAGGCGAAGCTCGCCGCCGTGTGCCTCATAAACGCCCGTGACCCGGTTTTCCTCCTGTTCCACGCCGCATACAACGCTGCCGAAGCGAACTTCAACGCCTGCCTTCAAGCACATTCCAAGCAGCGCGTGTGCCTTGAGCGCAGGGGCGAAAACATCATCCTCGCACCACAGGCACGCACGGCGCGGCAGATGCAGCCGACGGTAATACGCGTCTACCGCCTCGTCAATCTGTTTGGTCGCGCCATCGCGATGACCAAACCAGTACGTGCTCACGCCGCCGACCGTTCCCGTGCCGCCCAGCTGATCGTTCATTTCCAGCAGCAACGTTTTCAGCCCCTGACGGGCGCTGAAAATCGCCGCCGACGCGCCCGCCGTGCCGCCACCGATCACTACAACGTCGTATACCTCTATCCGTACCGCCAAGCCATGCGGAAGCGCCACGGAGGGTAACGCCGCAAAGAGCGGGTTGCGCTGCCGCGGGGAAAACTCCCCTGCGGGCACGTCCGCCAAAGGCTGCGCATCGGAGCAGTCCGCCGTCATTCCCGCGCGATCCGTCAGGCCCGTCGCGCTGCGCGCCAGCGTATGTCCCTCTGGCAGCTTGGCAAGCGCGCTTTCATAGCGCGCGAACACGGATTGGGGCGTCCCGTCGTCATGCGTCATCGGAATGTAGGTTACCCGGTGTTCCCTGTCCAGCATGGTGTGCAGACAGAAGCAGGGTTCCTCAAGCGCAACGTTTCCAACACGCGCATCCCACGCATGGCCGCAGCGAATGGCGTAAAGGCCCGATTTGTGCGCCGCCAGCACGCAGTCTTCCATGCGCCCAAGCGCCTGACAGGCATACAGCAAACGCACGCCATGCTCCGCCATCAGGCGTTCGCCGTATTGCTTCAGTCGATCCGGATGCAGTCGTCCGTCGCTCTCCATCACGGAGTCCGGAAAAAGCAGTTCGCGCCACTTTTCCGACAGTCCGCGCGGGAGGCGATAATCTCCGCTACGGCTGATTTCAGCATACAGGCTCGTGCCCTCCGTCATCAAAAGCACATCACCCTGGCCCGACAGGCGGAGCGCACACATCATCGCGCGCACTCCACCGCCGACCACCAGATGATCGCAGGAATCCAGCAGGGGCAGGTGCAGCATGGTCATCCCTCCCAGTGCGTCAAGCGTTATTGTTTCTCCCGCCAGCGCTTCCAGGCCTGGCGCACCACGTCAAGATCCGCGTCGTCGATCGCCTCGGGGCTGTTGTCCATATGCCAGAGGTAATACAGCGAAGGCACGCCCAGATCCGGCTGAATCCGAACATAATCAAGCCAGGAGCGCTTGTCCGGCATTGGCCAGTTGTCCGTATCGATCAGCCGATCCGGCAGCACCGCCTTGACTACCTTGGCCCGATGCTGCATCTGCGCGCAAACGGGGCGGCCCGTGTTCACGTCGTTCAGACGGATCATGTCCAGCTTGTCCGCCAGATAAGGATGCGGGCAATGGCACATCACCAGCGCGTCGGACTTGACCGCCTTGGCGCTGTCGTATACCATCGCAAGGTAGTCGCGCATCAGTTCCAATCCCCAGTGGTTGCCGTACTGCCGACAGCCCGGGCAGGAAGGAATCCGCGCGGTAAAATCAATCTTGAAGCCATCGGCATTCAACTCGTCAGGCGAAAGCATCACGCGGCAGGCTTCCGCAAAGGTGGCCAGATAGGCCGGGTTTTCCGGGTCGATCGACTGCGGCGCGCCCACGAAATCGCAAACGCACTGCGCCGGATCCACGCCCTCGCAATCCCACGCCTTCAGCCACAGCAGCACCTTGCGCCCCTTTTGGTGCATCCGCTCAATGAAGCCCTTCATGTCCGGCCACTTTTCCTGATCCACATTGTTCAGGCCGTATGCCTGCTGCCATTTGTCATCAATGACGATGATACCGGGATTGATGCCCTTCTCGTCCAGAGAATCGGTGAACTCCTCATAGAACTTCTGATTCGCCAGCGTTGGCGCGGGAACATGATAATCCTGAGACAGCGCGCTCTGAGCGCCCCAGCCGCAGAAGATGGGCTGCTTCCACCACGCATGAACGTCGTGTTCCGGTTCAGGAAGACGCTCCGTTTTGGAGAACTCACCCAGCAGCGCGTACTCCTCCTCGCCAAAGATCATGTTGACCTCGGGCAGGGCGTATGCGCCGTTCACCTGCGTATATCCTTCGTATCGCAGGATCAGCCCCTGTCCGCCGCCGCCGGTATACTCCAGCTCCGTAAAGGTATGCGCTCCGGGCGCTGTCGTCACGCCCAGCGTCATGCAGGTTTCGCCATGGCGCAGCACAAAGCAGAAGGGCGTCGGCGTGAAAAACCAGCCGTCACGGCCGGGAATCGGCACGCCGGTCATGTCGATCAGCGAGCGCTCGTAAACAGGGCGAGCATACACCTCGTTGCGGTCAGGCTCCGGGTTAAAGAGCGAGTCACCCTCGAAGCCGGAGTAGAAACGCGCGTTGCTGTGCCGCTTGTTGCAGCCCGTATAATAGCCCGAGAGCAGCTCAGTATCCGCCAGCGCACCCGTGCCTTCCACCGTCATTTGATACAGAATCCGGTCTTCCAGCAGTCGAATCCGAACGGTTTTCTCCTGCCAGATCAGGGAATCAGCCTTTGCAGTCAGCACCACCTCGCCCGGCTTTTCCTCAACCATCCAGTCCGACAGGCGGGAGGAAACATCCCGGCCTGCCATGGTATGGCAGGAGGACAGCAGGAAGACTTCGCCGAGGCGCTGCCCTTTGGCATCCGTCAAGGCGGCCGCGGGACGATCCGGCAGCAGCTCGAACGTGTACGCGTTCGCCGTTACCCGAAGGGTGGGCTGTTGAGTGCACTTCATTCAAAACACCTCCGTCATTGCGCTTGCATTTGCAGCATGGTATCATAAAGAAAATGAGGCGAACCAAAGCTCCCGGACTTGAACACCAGCAGCAGCTCCTCGCCGTCCGCGGTCTTGCCGGTCATCAGCGGGATACCCGGTTCCAGCTCCTGCCAGATGCGCATCGTGCGCACACGCAGCGCGGCGCTTACACCGTCGCTGGTTTCACCGCCCGCCACCAGGATTCGCCGAACGCCGCTGCGCTGGTACGTCCTGCGCGCCACGCTGCCCAGCGCTTCGGTGATTTGCCGACCGATTTCCCGACTTCCGACATTTTCCCGCTTGCAGGCAGCGTGAATACGCTCGTCGTCCTGATCGGCGCACAGCAGCACATTCTCCCCGCGGCTCAGGCGCATCGTCAGCGCGTCGGCCAGCTCGTCCAGAAGCGCCTCCGTTCCGCCGGAAAGCAGGCGCGCGGGGTCAAGCGTCACACAGGAAACGCCCTGCTGGCACAGATAGGCCGTTTGCGCGCGGGTTTGCGGCGTGAGGCTCCCGGAAACAACAAGCACGCCTGATTCCACGTCCGTCCGGAAACGGCATGGCAGCGCTTCGCTGCGGCATCCCCATGCTTCCGGCAGCGCGGCGCAGATGGCGCTCGCCCCGGCAATGCTCCGCTCATCGCGAATCAGACGGGCGATGATGCGCAAATCCTTGTCGTCCCGCACGTCGAAAATCACATAGCGTGCCTCCGCTTTCAGCGCCGCCAAACGCGCCTGCTGCTCCTCAAGCGGACGGTCAAGCCACTCGTAGGTGAACTCGGCGCAGGGGCGGCTGGACTGCTGCGCGATAATGTCCTTCAGCTGCGACAGGCGCATGGGATTCACCGGATCCTGCGCGAAGCTGGTCTGTTCCAGCGGTACGCCGCGCACATAGTGACGGCCATGGAGCGTCGTTCGCCCGTTTGCCGGAAAGCCCAGCACCACCATGGAGCAGCGCTCACCAATTGCGTCCTGCACCGCGTCAAAGGAAGCGCCGATATTGCCGCGAAACACGCTGCACGTTTTCGTATGGATTTTTTCGCAGCCCAGCGCGTCGAGCAGCCTGGCCGCCTCGGCGGACTTCCGGACCGCGTCCTTTGGCGTATCCAGACGGCTGCCGGTATTGATGATCAGCGCGTCCGCGCCGACAAAATCCGCTTCAACCGGTTGATCGATCAGGGAAATCACCACGCTGACATAGCCGTTTTTCGCCAGCATCGCGCCAATATCGTTGGCGCCGGTGATGTCGTCAGCCACCACACCGACGCGAACCTTCCGTTCCATCGTTTACAGCGCCTTTCCTTCTGCCATGAGGTAGTGCGCCAGGCGATCCTCAACCAGCGCCTGCACCTGCTTGACCGCTTCCGCCAGCACCGCGGCGTCCAGCTTCTCCGTCTCGGCATTGGGCATCCGGCCCTTGCCGGTTACCTGCTGGAACACCACTTCCAGATCAGTCGCGATATTCACCTTGCCCACGCCCTCGCGGATGGCGCGCTGGATGGTTTCCTCCGGCAGACCGGAACCGCCGTGAAGCACCAGCACCGCGTCCACACGTTCCCGAATCTGCGCCAGCCGCTCAAAATCAATCTTGGGATTCTTCACTGGATACACGCCGTGGGCCGTGCCCACGCTGACGGCCAGCAGGTCGCAACCGGTCTCCCGCGCAAAGCGCTCGGCCTGCTCGGGATCGGTATACAGCGTTTCGTCGTCGCCCGTTTCGAGCTTGTCCGCGCCGCCGATCGCGCCCAGCTCCGCCTCCACGCACACCCCCCGCGGATGCGCATATTCCACCACCTGGCGAGTCAGGCGCATATTCTCCTCAAAAGGCAGACGGGAACCGTCAAACATCACGGACTCAAAGCCTGCCTCGATGGCGCGAAACACCGTATCCACGTCCTTGGTGTGATCCAGGTGCAGCGCGGCAACCGTGTGATAGCGCTTCTTCGCCGCAAAATAGGCGTTCGCGAACGTTTCCGGCGTGCAGTCAAACCAGTTCATTTCGTTGGCCGACATCTGCACCAGCACCGGCGCGCGCCGCGCCTGACCCGCCGCCAGCACGCTGTCGATGAGCACCGTGTTGCGGGGCGAGAAGGAGCCGATGGCATAGCCGCCCTTGCGGGCCAGATCAAACTGTTCAAGCAATTCCATGCGATTCATGGCGTACACTTCTTTCTTCAAAGATATTGTTTCAGCGCAGCAATGCTGCTTTCCGGGCTGGTGAGGAATTTTGCGCGCGTCGCCTCCGGCAGTCGATCCAGCGCTTTCGCCATGGATGCCTGCGCCAGCACAACCACATCGTGCGACCTGGCGGCTTCCGTCAGTCGGGACGCGATCGCGTCAAGGTATTCCTCCTGCTTGCCGGCTGCCAGCAGCGGGCCGGCCTCTTCGATCAGCAGACTGTCCGCTTCCCTGCCCTCAGGCAGCTTGCGCCGGAGCAGCGTCAGCGTCGGGCCAAGCGTTGAAGCCAGCGTGGCGCAGACCACCACACTACCCGGGCAGGCCGCCGCCTGCTCTGCCATCGGCTCGTCAATGCGCAAAAGGTGCAGCGGCGCATAGGCGGGACGCAGCGATTCCATTAGGCCGCCCACCGTGGAGCAGGCAGACAGAATCAACTTCGGCCCCGCTGCCGCCGCCAGCGCAACCAGCGCCGAGAATCGCTCGCGCACCGCATCGGTGATCTTCCCTTCGGCGTTGATCTGCGGCAGCAGGCTCTCGTCCAGGTAGTTGTACACACACACGCCCGGAAGCTGCCGCGCGCTGATTTCCCGAAGGCTGCCAATGGTGGCGGGCGTCGTATGAAGAATCGCGATATGCTCAACGCGCTCCACAGCCGTCCCCTCCTTCGTCCATCTCAATCAGGTTCGTTTCCCGCACGCTGCCGTCCGTCAGCGACACGCGCAGTACCTTGATTTCGCCGGGAACCAGCCGGATCGCGGCCTCACAGCCCAGCGCGGGCAGCAGGAAGCGGCAGGTTTCTTCCTTGCGCGCCGTCTCGTGCAGATGCACAATCAGTGCGTCGTTGTCCTCCTCCGCCAGCTTCACCGCATCAACGACCGCGTGCTCCGCCTCAAGACGCATCACGCCGCCGCGTCCCGGCAGCGTGCCATTATGCGCGCCCTCAGGCAGGATGGTCATCGGCGCGTTCAGCAGCAGCGCCGCCTGTTCCACCTGACCGTCGAAGAAAGCGCCCGCGTGCGGCAGCAGCGCCAGATGGAATGTCTGCCGTCCCCAATCAACGGTCGGATAATCCATCCCGTCCTCCACGACAAAGGGTTCGTGATTGGCATAGTAGGGGCTGCGAACCAGCGTGATGTCCAGCGCCTTCTTTTCGGCGGAATAGGCGTACTTGCCGTCGTTGAGCACCGCCATGCCGGTCAGCGGCTGACCTTCCCCGGCAACAACGCCGGTCAGGTCGACAAAGGCGTGCATCGGGTATTCGACGCCATCCATCGGGTGATCGCTGAAGCCGAAGGGCGTCTGCGGGCAAACGTGCGCGTAGTTCTGACGCATCGGCAGATGCAGCTTCAGCAGCTTTTGCCGCTTGTACCAGTCCAGCCTGCACGCAACATACACCTGCGGAAGCGCATGGTACAGGGTGAAGTCCATTTGAAGCTCCGCGCTGCCGTCCGCCATGATCACGCGGATGGTTTTCATCACCGGGCCATCCTCCAGCACGCGCACGGAACGGACGGGCAGCTCGCCCTCCAGGCGATCGAAGCGCAGCACGCTATGCGACCAGGTATCGCTGGGATCGTCCATCACCAACGCCTGCATCGGAGCCGCCAGCATTTCCGTTTCCGTCGCCTTGAGCGTGACGCCACACAAACCGTGCGCCTCGTCAAAGCGAACCTGCAACGCGTCGTTTTCCAGCATCAGGCTCCCGTCGCTGCTCTGCTGTTCCTCCTGGCTCTCGACAGGGCGCATGGTGTAGACCTGCCAGCCCATGGCGGGCACATCCGCCACAAAGTGGAGGCGCTTCCGCCCCTTCGCCGCGGCAGAGCCGTGCGTCAGCTGATAGGCCACCGGCTGGTTGTCGGCATCAAAGAGCGCCATCGGCTGACTGTAATCCGCAATTTCCATCATGACGGGGGCTTTCGCGTCAAAGCCATGCGGATTGAACACCACATAGTGGAACGCGCCTTCCTCAAACGGCACCTCGATGGCCCGCATGATCGACTGCAGCGCCACGTCCGTCTCTTCGGCAGCAACGGACAGCGCGTAGCAATAGTCCTCCATCGTGTCCTCGTAGCCCTCCTGCAGGCAGCAGCCCGTCAGGATGTCATGGAACTGATTTAACAGAACCTTCTTCCACGCCTTGTCATACGCATCATGAGGATACGCCCGGCCCAGCAGTACCCGCGCCGCGGAAGCCCACTTTTCGGCGGTCAGTAGCCTGTTTTCCGCCTCGCGATTCTTCCGCTTCACGCCGGAATGTCCCGCGTAGCAGCCGCTGGCGTGGTGCAGCAGATCGCCGCAGACGACGGGCAAACGGCTGTCATCCACACCGGCAAAGAACGTGTCTGGATCGGACAGGCGCAGCTCCACGCCGTCCTTGCCGTTCAGCGCCGCAATGCTGTTCAGGTTCTCCTTCGTCGGGCCGCCGCCGTGGTTGCCTACGCCATAGAAGCACATCATGCCGTTTTCGTCGGTCACTTCATGGGACACGCGCTCCACCGCGGTGGACAGCTCCTTGCCCCAGGTGCAGTACTCAAAGGGAATGCGGAAGGCGCGCACCGACACTCCTTCCGGGCTTTGCCAGCGGAACGTCCACGCCGGATAGCCCTTCTCATGCTGACCGGGACGCATATACACATAATTTTCCATGCCGCACTGACGCAGAATCTTCGGCAGCGAGCCGTTGTGCCCGAAGGAATCCACATTGTAGCCCGTGTGTGCCGTCACGCCGAACTTTTCCTTGAAGTAGCGCTGTCCCGCCAGCGCCTGCCGGGCAAAGCTCTCCCCGCTGGGAATGTTGCAGTCCGCCTGGATCCACCAGCCACCAACCAGCTTCCACCGACCTTCCTTGACCCGCTGCTGAATTTCAGCGAACATTTCCGGCTCTGTCTGTTCAATCCAGGCATAGTAGGATGCCGCCGCGCTGGTAAAGACGAAGTCCGGGTACTCGTTCATGCGATCCAGCGCAGAGCGGAAGGTGGCGCGCACCTCGCTGAGTCCGTCCGGCAAACGCCAGAGCCACACGGGATCAATGTGCGAATTGCCGATCATATGCAATACCTTTTTCATGTCCACTGTCTCCTTGCGTGAGCGCCTGCAGGGCGCTTCATAATCCCATGGAATATATTCGCTGTTCGTTGTCGCCCTCCTCCAAATAAATTCACTTTTTTTCACTTTTTTTCATGCTTGACCCCGACAAAAAAGGAGGAACACGTTTGTTCCTCCTCTGGGGGCGGACATTTATGTCAGCGGCAGGGTAAAGGTGTATTCCGGCGCTTCCCAAAGCTGATTTTCCTCGCTTCGATAGCAGCCGACGAAGGTCAGCGTTTCCGTTTCCCGCTCGCCCGAAAAGCTAAAGGTAAACTGCAAGCGAAGGTTCGACATTAAATCCGTCTTTTCATCAACGTCCCAGTCAACCCCGCTGGAAAAGGCGTTCGGCTGTATCCTCTGCCCGTCCTGATCGTAGACGTTCCACGCATCCGGCAGCGTTTCACGAATTTCGGTCAGCTCATCCATGGTCATTTCCCGACCGAAATCGTAGTGCATAACAATCTCTTGATTCAGGAAGGTTGCGTTCACGCTGTCGATAACCACCGCGACCTCGTCAAATTCAAATCGTTTACCGGTCAGGCTTTCCTTATGCGCGCTGCCATCGCCGCTGGTGGTAAAGCGGCAGACAAGCTCGTCCGTCTTTTCCATCACGCCCGCTTCCACCAGCGCGTCGGCGAAGTCCAGGCTCCAGTAGGTTTCCTCGTCAATCCCCGTCGCCGGTTGAATGGCGGACTGATACTCAACCAGATTATCGTCCGCCCGCACCAGCAGCTTCTTTTCCCGATAGGCCGCGCAGGCTTTTTCAGCGTATTCCTCCCACTCGTTTTCATCGCCGACAAACACCGTGTCATCCTGCACAAGCTCGAACAGAGGACGATACAGCTTGACTGTCAGCGTCCAGGTCACATCGCCGACAGGCAGCGGCGCGTCGTCCTCATTCCACAGCACGCCGTCAAAGCCGAAGCCGTCTTCCTCCGTCTGCGCGTCAAAGGGATTGGGGTACAGGAAGCCTGTCATGAAATCACCGCCGCGGAACCCCTCCACGTCGACGGCATAGCTCACGCCGTCCGCCTCAGCCGTCAGCTTCGGCCTGATGTATACCGGAACGTTCTTGTGCGCAATGTCCATCGCCAGCGCGATGCGTTCGCCGTCGAACACCGCGTCGTTCACCGTCAGCGCGATCACGTCGTTCTCGTATCGCTCGTGGATGTCAATCCTGTGCGTTAGAAATTCCTCCGTCGGATTGCCGCCGGCCTCGTAATCCTTCACGCTGTATCCGCTCACCAGCGCGTAAGCCGCCGAGCACAGCGCCAGCAGCAGGAAAATCGCCAGCACAGGCGCAAAACGCAGCTTTTTCTTCACCTTTTTCTCCTTTCCAGCGGAGGCTGCCGTGAGGAATGCCTGATGCGCCGCGGGCGGAATCTCCGTTCCATACATTGCACACAATCGTTGACGCAGTTCGCTTTCTTTCATCGATCAGCCCTCCTTTCCGTCGTCCAGTTCGATGCGCAGCGCCTTCCGCGCCTGATGCAGCCGGTACTTGATCGTGCCGGACGGCGCGCCGGTGGCCCGGGCGATCTCATCCACCGAAAGCCCCTCCAGATAGTACAGCACCAGCGGCAAACGGAGACGCTCCGGCAGCTCGTCCAGCAGCACGCGCAGCTCCACGTCCCCCTCAGGGAACGCAGGCTGTTCCGGCACGCACGCCGTCGGCGTCATTCGCCTGCTTCTGCGTTGCATGGTGCGGCACACGTTGATCATGATGCGCACCGCCCAGGTGGTGAAATACCGCTCCTCCCGCAGCTTGCCTCGATGCTGCCAAGCCCGCAGCGCGGTTT
This sequence comes from uncultured Oscillospiraceae bacterium, assembly GCA_964600835.1. Classification (GTDB taxonomy): domain Bacteria; phylum Bacillota; class Clostridia; order Christensenellales; family Aristaeellaceae; genus UBA11524. Next base: position 22,618 of record CAZRLM010000001.1, on the reverse strand, counting down.
CCTGCATCGCGTCCTGGCGATCATGCTCATCCCGAAGAAGCGTCGCCGCCACATGATACAGCGTTCGCTCCGCCTGCATCAGGTACGTCAGGTAACTCTGCTCATCCATTGCTTCACACGCCTATCCCATGGAATATTTGTCATGACACTGATTAGACGCGCGACAATCCGCGACGGTTGGGAAAAAAGAAAAAACGGACGGGACGTTTGCGTCCCGTCCGATCTTGAAGCTGATTTACTTGCCGGAAACCTGCAGCTCACCCGCGTCTGCGCAGGGGCTGCCCATGCCGTTCAGGCCGAATTCCAGATCGTTGCCGAAGGCCCGAATCTGCTTGAGCAGATCGTAGAAGTTGCCCGCGACGGTCACGCGCTCCACCGGCTGGACGCGCTTGCCATCCTTGATCAGGAAGCCGTTGGAGAGCAGCGAGAAGTCGCCGCTGGCCTGGTTCGCGCCCGCATGATGGCCGCTCATATCCATAATCAGCAGGCCGTCGCCCATTTCCGCCAGCAGCTCGTCCAGCGTCTTTTCTCCGGCCTTGAAGAAGAAATTCGTCGGCGCAACATGGATCCCGGACGCATAGCCCGAGCGGCTGGCGTTGCCGGTGGTCTGCGTACCGGCCTTTTTCGCGGTCTTGCGGCTGTGCAGCAGGGTCGTCAGCGTACCGGCCTCGATCACGGCCTTGGTGCGCGTCGCCGAACCCTCGCAGTCGAAGGGGCAGGACGCAAAGCTGTCCGGCAGCAACGGATCGTCCATCAACGTCACCACGTCGGAGGCAATCACCGTGCCCTCCTTACCGGCCAACAGCGACAGGCTCTGCTGGGCGTTTTCCGCCGAGAAGATGCCCGAGAAGGTCGCCAGCAGGCCGCGCATGGCGGAACCGCTGAATACCACCCGATAGCGACCGGAGTCGACCGGCTCCGCGTGCAGCTTCGATAACGCTTCCTCCGCGGCAACCTGTCCGATGTTTTCCGCGCACACCTTGGCAAAGCCGGTCTTGCCAACCATCTTTGAGCCGGACGCCGTCGAGCCGTCCTCGGTGGCGATGGCGGACACATAGGCTGCGCAGACATTGGCCGTATGCTGCAAGTCCAGCCCGTAGCTGTTCTTAATCCGCATCGTTTCGCAAGCGGTCGTCAGGTTGGCGCGCACCTTGCCCACACGGGAATCAACCGCCTCCGCCGCCTTTTCCATATCCAGGCAGGCGTTCAGCTTTTCCGCCGCCGGGACGGACAGTACGTCGCTCTCCGCGCTCTCATAGGTGGGATAAACCGCCTCGCCGGCGAAGATTTCGTCCTGCTCGGGCGCTTCCACCAACGCCGCCGATTCCTTTACGCCCTCAATCAGCTGCTCAATGGCCGCGTCATCGAAGGCCTCGGTAGACGCGTAGCCCATCCTGCCGTTCACCGTGCCGCGCAGGCTCAGCCCGCCGGTGGTGGATACGTTGTAGGACTGAATTTCCCCGTTCATCGCGCCCGCGTTGAAGCTGTCCTCCATCTGATAAAAGATTTCCGCCGTTTCAATCCCGGCGGCCTTCGCCGCGTCCAGCAGGCGATTCATAAAGCCGTTCATTTCCATCATGGCTTTGTTCTCCTTTCTCTCTTGCGCCTGCTCAGCCCTGGCCGCCGACGGTCAGGCTGCTGACACGGATCATCGGCTGGCCCACGTTGGTGGGGATGCTGCCGCTGACGGAGCCGCACATTCCCTGCCCCATCTGCATATCCCGACCGACGCGGTCGATCTTTGCCAGCACCTCGCTGCCCCGACCGATCAGCGACGCGCCGCGCACCGGGTGGACAATCTTGCCGTCCTTCACCAGATAGCCCTCGCTGACCGCAAAGTTGAACTCGCCCGTCGCGGGATTGACGGAGCCGCCTCCCATTTTCTTGGCGTACAGGCCGTCGCCCATCGTCGCGATCATCTCCGCCTCGTCGTCCTCACCGGCGGCGATGTAGGTATTGCGCATCCGGGAGGTGGGCGCATAGGCGTAGCTCTGGCGACGGCTGGAACCGGTCGTGGGCATATTCATCCGCCGACTGCCCAGCTTATCCACCATGTAATTGGTTAGAATGCCCTTGTCAATCAGGATCAGCTTGGTGGTCGGCAGACCCTCGTCATCCATATGGAGACTGCCCCACTCGTTGAGGATGGTGCCGTCGTCCACCGCGGTCACGCAGGGCGCGGCCACCCGCTGGCCCAGCTTGCCGCAGAACTCGCTCAGCCCCACGCCGACACTGGTCGCCTCAAGGCTGTGTCCGCAGGCCTCGTGGAAAATCACACCGCCAAAGGCGTTGTCGATCACGACAGGCATCATGCCCGCAGGGCACAGCGGCGCGTGCAGCATGGTTACAGCCTGCGTCGCGGCCAGAACGCCACTCTTTGCTGGATCAACCCGGTTGTCGAAAAGCTCAAAGCCCATGCCCGCGCCGGGGAAGTCCGTACCAATCTGGTTCTCCTTGCCATTGCTGGCAACCGCGGTGCAGCGCAGGCGCGACCACACGCGGCGGTCCGTCGCAAACACGCCCTCGGTGTTGCACACGCACACGTCCTGCACGGAGTCGGCATAGCCGACCGTCACCTGGACAATCTCATCGGAAACGGCGCGCGCCGCCGCGTCAGCCGCGCGCATCTTCTCGATCTTGCGAGCCGCCTTGACCGACGTAGGCAGGTAGAGAATTTCCTCGGGCCGAGTATAATCCACCGGCCGGAAAGGCGCGATCGTCGTCCCCTTGCCGCCTTTCACCGCAGCCGCTGCCTTCGCGGCACAGTCCAGCAGTCCCGCGCGGCTCGTATCGTTCGTATACACATACACCGCGTTCGTCCCGCTGAACACGCGTACGCCCGCGCCATGCAGCCGTCCGCTGTTCACCGTTTCGATCCGGCCGGAGCGCATCGCCAAATCATTATCGACGCGATCCTCCACATAAATTTCCGCAAAGTCGCCACCGGTGCGTATTGCGCAGGCCAGTACCTCGCGGGCCACATTTTGATCCAGCATTGCCTTCATCCTTTCTGTGTGGTCGTTCCCTTGTCGATTATAATGCCATTTTTTCCATCTGTCAAGGAATGCCGATCACACCACGTCAAAGTCAAAGTACGTCTCCGGGTACGGCTCGCCCATCAGGCGGTAATGCCACCACTCGTTCTCATAGGCTTCAAAGCCCGCATAGGCCATCAGCGCACAGAGCGTCGCCCGATTCCGCGCCTGATAGCCGGTCACATCTGCCGCGTTGTGATGGCTTCGCGCGCTCATGAAGTCGAACGCCGTTCCCATATCAACCGGCGCGCCGGACGCATCCGTCAGCGTCAGATCAATGGTCGATCCCCGACTGTGTCCGGAACGACGCGCAATATAGCCCTGCGGGAACAGCGCCGACTTGTCCAGCTCCGGATAGAACTCCGCCTTCGTGCTGCCGTCCTCCGGTTTGAGGCTCCAGCGCACAAAGGCATCGACCGCCTTTTGAGGCCGGTATGCGTCGAAGACGAGCATCCCGTATCCGAGCCGCCGAGCTTCCCCGCAGGCGGTGGCCAACGCCCGCGCCGCCTCCACCGTCGCCAAAGCCCGAGGCGCTAAATAGCCATCCAGCGGTTTCCCCGTCAAATTGTGATCGCTCGCATACCGAATCTCCGCGCGAAGCCCTGGAATGGCCTGACAAAGATCACAAAAGCCATCGTTCATAGGTTTTCCTTCTTTCCGGCGGCAAAAGAGATACGCCGCCCTTCACCAGCATAGCACTCGCTCCGCCGAAAATCAATCGCAACACGCAAAAAAGCGGCGCGAGGTTTCCCTCCCGCCGCCTGATGCAGCGCGTTCAGCGCCAGTTGTTCAGGATTCTGTACAGCCCCTCAATAAAGCCTGGCCGCGGCACGTCGGACGCCGCCAGGCAGTTCAGCTTGGCGATGATCCGCCCATCCAGCAGCACGCGAGCCATGCCCACCACGTCGCCCTCCGCGATCGGCGCGTTGACAAACTCGGGTACGGCCAGTTCCATCGTCAGCCCCTTCTGCTGCCCGGAGCGCAGTAGCATGGAAAGCCCGCTGCCGAGCGTCAGTTCGACCGACTCGGCGCTGCCGCCCTTGACCGGAACCGCCGCGCCCAGCCGATCGCCCTTGCGCGCGATCACCGTGCGCTGATAGGTCGCGAAGCCATAATCCAGCATGGCGCGCGCCTCGTTGAAACGCGTTTGACTGTTGGGCGCGCCCAGCACCACCGCCACCAGCCGCATCCCGTTCTTCTCCGCCGTGGCCGCCAGACAGAACTTTGCCGCATCCGTTGAGCCGGTTTTGAAGCCGTCACAACCGTCGTAGAACCGGACAAGCCGGTTGGTATTCGTCAGATCCGTCACCCGTCCGCCCGGATGCGTCAGCGTGTCGATCCACACGCTCGCGTACTTGTGATACGCCGGGTGGCGCGCCACCTCACAGCACAGGCGCATCACGTCCCGTGCGGTGGTGTGCTGGCCGTCCTGCGGGTAGCCGGTACAGTTGACGTACACCGTGCCCGTCATGCCCAGCGCTGCGGCGCGCTCGTTCATCCGGCGGACGAACGCTTCCTCCGTGCCGCCGATCGCCTCCGCCAGCGCGACGGCGCTATCGTTGGCACTGGCCATGATGGTGGTGCGCAATAAGTCCTCCAGGGAATACTGGGCGTTCGCGTCCAGCAGCGCCTGACTGCCCTTCATCGCCGCGGCATTCGGGCTGACGGTCACCTGCTGCGTCAGCGTGACGGCTCCCGCGTCGAGATCCTCCATGACCAGCAGCGCAGTCATCAGCTTGGTGATCGACGCGGCCTCCCGCTGCTCGTCCGCATTCTTTTCAAAAATAACTGTCCCTGTGGACGTTTCCGCCAGAATGACCGACGGCGATGTAAGCGCAAGCGGCTGACCTTCCTCCAGGGGCGTGTTTCCTGGGGCAGCGGACGCCGACGCAAAGGGAACCCACAGGCACAGCGCCAGCGCCGCCGCCAGGATTCTCCGGTATTTGCTCATGCTGCTTCCTCCTTCATGGTTTTGCCCCTATCATACCCGAAAGCAGCGCTTTTGTTGCACGAAAAAAAGCGGCAGAAAGGCAATCTCGCACGCGCCTCACGCCGCTTTCAAGAATCACATGGTCAAATAACCAGCCCGCCGTTCACGCCCAGCACCTGCCCGGTGATGAAGGACGCGTCGTCCCCGGCAAGGAACAGCACCGCCCGCGCCGCCTCCTCCGCCGTACCGATGCGCTCAAGCGGGGTTTCCTCCGCCAGCGCGTCCCGATCGGCCTTTGTCAGCGCGGCGTTCATCTCCGTGTCAATCACGCCGGGCGAAACGCAGTTCACCCGCACGCCGCTCGGGCCAACCTCCTTGGCCAGCGCCTTGGTGAGGCCGATTACCGCCGCCTTCGACGCGGAATAGGCCACCTCGCAGGACGCGCCCACCTCGCCCCACATGGACGACAGATTGACAATCGCGCCCTGCCGCCGGGAAATCATGCCTGGCAGCACCGCCTGAACGCAGTGAAAGGCGCCCTTCACGTTCACGTCAAACAGGCGGTTCCACTCGTCGTCTGTCATGTCCGTCATCAGCCCGATTTGGCTCACGCCCGCGTTGTTGACCAGCGCGTCGAAGTGATGCTCCGTTTTGAGCAACGCTTCGACTGCCTCCGTCACCTGCGCCCGGTCGGACACGTCGCAGCGCAGCCAGCGCACGTCGCAGCCCTCGCCGCGCAAGGATTCGGTCAGCTCCCGCGCGCAGTCCTCGCGCTCCCGACAAAAGAATGATACCGACCAGCCCCGGCGCGCGAACAGCGTCACGCACGCCCGGCCGATGCCGCGGGAACCGCCGGTGATCAGCACTGTCCGCCGCATGGTCACATCGCCTCGATGGTCGCGTCCAGCAGCGCGCGGAAGTCGTTCTTGACCCGGTTCGCGACCTCCATGACCTCCTGATGGTTCAGCGGCTGATCCAGAATGCCGGCGGCCATGTTGGTGATGCAGCTCACGCCCAGCACCCTCATGCCACAGTGACGCGCCACGATCGTCTCCGGCACGGTGGACATTCCCACCGCATCCGCGCCCATCACGCGGGCCATGCGAATCTCCGCCGGCGTCTCATAGCACGGGCCGTTGAACCAGACGTACACGCCCTCCTTCACCGAATCGGCGAGACCCAGCCGCGCGGCCTGCGCATGGCAGAGCGCAATCAATGCCGGATCATAGGCGCGGCTCATGTCCGGGAAGCGCGGGCCGAACTCGTCCAGGTTGGGGCCAGTCAGCGGGTTTTTGCCGGAGAGGTTGATGCAGTCGTTCAGCACCATCAAATCGCCCGGCTTGAAGGACAGGTTCACGCCGCCCGCGGCATTGGTGAGAATCAGCGTTTTCACGCCGAGCAGCGCCATCACCCGCACCGGCATCGTGACCTCGGACAGATCGTAGCCCTCATAGCCGTGGAAGCGCCCCTGCATCATACATACCTGCTTACCGTGAAGCATGCCCGTCCACCACCGTCCCGCATGTCCGGGCGCGGTGGACGTCGGAAAGCCCGGGATGTCCCGATAATCCACAAAGCGCGCGTCCGTCAGCGCCTCCGCATAATCGCCCAGACCGCTGCCCAGCACCACGCCGATTTCCGCCTCGCCGACCTTTGCGCGGATTGCCTCCGCCGCCTGCCTGATTGTTTCCATCGTGACCGCCATTGACTATTTCCCCTTTCCCTTACTTCAGCATATCCGCAAAGGACGTTGCGCCGAAGCGTTCCGGCAGCCCCAGCCATTCCGCGCAGGTGGCCGCCACATCCGCATACGTCTCGCGGGTTCCCAGATCGACGCAGCCCGTCATGCCCGGATGCCACACCATCAGCGGAATATGCTCCCGCGTGTGATCCGTGCCGGGATAGGTCGGGTCGCAGCCATGATCGGCGGTGACGATCAGCAGATCGTTTTCGCCCATCAGCGCCTTGATCTCTGGCAGCTTGCCGTCAAAATATTCGAGCGCCTCCGCAAAGCCCTGCGCGTCGTTGCGATGGCCGTAGAGCATATCGGTATCCACCAGATTGGTGAAGCACAGGCCGTCGAAGGATTGGCGCATATAGTCCATCCAGGCCTCAATGCAGGCCGGATTGCCCGCCGCATGGTTGGAGCCGGTCAGGCCCTTGTGGTCGAAGATGTCCTCGATCTTGCCCACGCCGTAGCACTGCATTCCCGCCTCGCTGACCGCGTCCAGCAGCGTGCGGCCAATGGGCGGCAGCGAGAAGTCCCGCCGTCCCGCGGTGCGGGTAAAGCTGCCCGGCTTGCCCACAAAGGGTCGGGCGATCACACGGCCCACGCCCAGCTCGCCTTGAAGCATTTCCCGCGCGACGCGGCAGAATTCGTACAGCTCTTCTCGACTGAACACGTCCTCATGACAGGCGATTTGGAACACGCTGTCTGCGGAGGTGTACACGATGGGCGTATGATCCCGCATATGCTGCGCGCCCAGCTCGTCCAGAATGGCAGTGCCGGAAGCGGGCTTGTTGCCGATCGTCCGATGGCCGATCGCCGCCTCGTACCGATCCAGGAATGCCTGCGGGAAGCCGCCCGGGAACGTCGGGAACGGCTTTTCCAGCCGCAGGCCGCTCAACTCCCAGTGGCCGGTCGTCGTATCCTTGCCCGCGCTGGCCTCTCTGGAACGCCCGAACGCGCAAACCGCCGCGGGATCGGCCGGATAATGCGTCCCTTCAATCTGACCCAATCCCATCCGCGCCATGTTCGGCAGCGAAGGGCTGCACTTGTCTACCACATGACCAATGGTGCACGCGCCCTCGTCGCCATACTGGGCCGCGTCAGGCAGCCAGCCGACGCCGCACGCGTCAAGAACCGTCAAAAATATACGCTTCATGCTGTTCTCCTCCTTAATGCTATTGTACAACACTTTCGCGAAATTGAAAAGAGCTTGATTTTCGGCGGTCTTTCGTCTATGATAGACAGCGTACAGATGCCTGAAAGAAAGGAGAACCGCTCATGATTCGCCTGATGATTGACGATCTCTATGACACCATGCCCTGGGACAAGCTGGACGCGGTCGTCTTTGACGTTGGCAACGTGCTGCTGTCCTTCGCGCCGGAAAAGCTGCTGAAGGAGTACCTTCCTGGGGAAACAGCGCTTCACGCCAAGCTGATGAACAAAATCTTCCGCACGCCCTACTGGCTGATGCTCGACCACGGCCTGGTCACCACCGAGGAGGCGGTGAACGCGATGGCGGGCCGCGATCAGGAGCTGCTGCCGCTGATCCGCACGCTGATGGCGCGCTGGCCCGACCTCAAGGAGGTCATTCCGGAGGGCGTCGACGCGCTGCGCGCCTGCAAGGCCCACGGCAAAAAGCTGTATGTGCTTTCCAACTATCACGGCGCGTCCTTCGACCATGTGCGGAAGAAGTATGACTTTTTTGATCTGTTCGACGGCTTCGTCGTTTCCGCGTCAGTCAAGCTGCTCAAGCCGGACCCCGCCATTTATAACCGCGTGATCGACGAGTTCGGCCTGGAACCCGCCCGCACGCTGTTCATCGACGATACGCCGAGCAACATCGAGGGCGCGCTGCACGCCGGCTGGCAGGGCTTCTGCCTGAATGAACCCGGCAAGCTCGCGCGGTTCATCAGCGGGACGTACGCGCAAAAGGAGTGAATACCATGCTGAGCAGCAAAGGCTTTGATCTGTGGGCGGACAGCTACGACAAGAGCGTCGGCCTGTCCGACGAAAGCGACGCCTATCCCTTCGCCGGTTACAAGGCGATCCTGAATGTCATCTATAACGGCGTGCTGTCCCGCGCCGAACGGACGGTGCTTGATCTGGGGTTTGGCACGGCGACGCTGACAGCACGACTCTACGAGCAGGGCTGTACGATCTACGGCCAGGACTTCTCGCCGCGGATGATTGCGCTGGCGCAGGAAAAAATGCCCCGCGCGACGCTCTGCGCGGGCGATTTGACCGCCGGGCTGGCCGAGCCGCTCCGCCGCGTCAAATACGACGCCATTATCGCCACCTACTCGCTGCACCACCTCACCGACGAGCAGAAGATCAAGCTGCTTTCAACGCTTCCCTCGCTGCTGAACCCAGGCGGCTGCATCTATATCGGCGACGTGGCCTTCAAAACGCGTCAGGAGCTGGAGCGTCAAAAAGTGCTCAGCGGCGACGAATGGGATGACGAGGAATGTTACTTCGTCTTTGACGAGCTTGCCAGGCGCATCCCCAATTTAACGTTTGAGCGCTTCTCGGCCTGTTCCGGGCTGTTGACCTTGCAATAAACGATTTCCATTTCGCCCTCAACCAAGTGGGGGCGGCTTTTTTATTTGCACCGGAAGAAATTAACGAACAAAAGTTTGCCTGTTCGCTTTACAAATAGCGTCCGACGTGTTATCATCAGCGCAGAAGGAGAACATAAGTTCTGCAAGGAGGGATGACAGATGACACACGACGATCCGACCGCGCGTCTCGCGCCCGGAAGCCCCGTGTACCTTTGCATCGACCTGAAGTCCTTCTATGCGTCGGTGGAATGCGTCGACCGCGGCTTGGATCCCATGACCACCGATCTGGTCGTCGCCGACCCGGAGCGCTCCAACAGCACCCTCTGTCTGGCCGTGTCCCCCGCCATGAAGGCGAAAGGCGTGCGCAACCGGTGCCGCGTTTTTGAAATTCCCCCCACCTATCGCGACAGCGCATCCGGCCACCAGGTTCCGCTGCGCTACATCGTCGCGCCGCCGCGGATGCAGCGTTATGTGGATATGTCCGCCAACGTCTACGCGGTCTACCTGCAATATGTCAGCGCCGAGGACATTCATGTGTACAGCATCGACGAATGCTTTCTGGACGTGACGCCTTACCTGGCGCTTTACGGCAAGACCGCCAAGGAGCTGGCCGTGGCCATCATCGACGACGTGACTCGTCAGCTGGGTCTGTGCGCCACCTGCGGCATCGGCACCAACCTGTACCTGGCAAAGGTCGCGCTGGACATCACCGCCAAGCACGCGCCGGATTTTATCGGATTTTTGGACGAGGAAACGTATCGCCGCACGCTCTGGCGTCATACGCCGCTGACCGACTTCTGGCGCATCGGCCCGGGAACGGTACGCCGCCTGGCCCGGATGGGCGTGTCCACCATGGAGGGCGTCACCCGCGTCAGCCAGGATCTGCTCCACAAGGCTTTCGGCGTGGACGCGGAGTTGCTGCTGGATCACGCCTGGGGCGTGGAAACAACCACCATGGCCGACATCAAGGGCTACAAGACCAGCAGCCGGAGCCTTTCCTCCGGTCAGGTGCTCATGCGGGACTACGCCTTTGACGAGGGGCTGGTGATCGTCAAGGAGATGACGGAGGCGCTGTGTATGCAGCTGTCCGCCCAAGGCGTGGTGGCCGAATGTATGACGCTTTTCGTCAGTTACAGCGCCGCTCCTTCCGCTGATTACGGCGAACAGCCCGCCGGAGCAGGCAGTTCCGCCAGTTTGCGGCCAGCGACCAACGTCGCCGCCACCTGGCGTCCGGAAATTGAGCGGGTCTACCGCCGCGTCGTCCGCCGTGACGCCGCCATCCGCCGCGTCACCATCGGCTGCGGCGGCGTTCATCCGGAGCAGTATGCCCAGTTCAGCTTTTTTGACCGCCCGGCCTGCCGAGAAAAGGAACGCCGCGTCCAGCAGACCGCTGTTTCGCTCAACAGCCGCTTTGGCGGCAACACCCTGCTGCGCGGCATGAACCTGCAAGCCTGCGGCACCATGCGGGAAAGAAACCATCAAATCGGAGGTCACAAGAGCGGTGAATGACACGCAACGCCGTCCGTCAGGTCGCACCAAATCCGCCGTATACCGCCGCCACCGGGAATACTGGGGCGACCGGCTACAATTTCCGCGCATGAGCGTCACCAACCGCGCCAAGCAATTTGCGCCCTTCGCCGCGGTTGCCGGTGTGGACGACGCCATGGCCCGCAAGGAGCAGCGGCTGATCCCCCGCCCGGAGCTGTCCGAGGACGCGCTGACCGCCCTTGATCAGGCCATGGCGCAGCTTGCCGTCGGCAGCCGCGTCACCGTCGAGTACTACCATCCCGTCGCCGCCTATCGGGAGCGCGCGCTGCTTGACAGCCAGCCCGCGCCGGATTCCGGCCCGCCTTTGGGCGAGCGCGTCCAATTGACCGGGCGTTTGACGCGCATCGACAGCCAGCGGCGCATCCTGGTGGTTGACGAAACGCGCATTCCGCTGTCGGACGTGCTGTCCTTGTCCGCGGCAGACGCGTAACGCGACGTTTCATGTATCAAAAAGCCCTTCGTCCCCCCATTTGAGGGGCGAAGGGCTTTCGCTTATCCGCCTGCTTATTCCGGAATGGCCACGCTCACGCCATTGACTTCGACGTTCCCGTCGGCCAGCACGAGAATGTAGCGCTTGCCGTCGATCACGCGGGTTTCAATCAGATCGCTGTGCTCCGGATCAACATGAATCGACACGCTGGGCGTGTTGACCACAAACTGCTTGGGCGTTACAACGTTCACCGCGGGAATCTCCGCGAACTGGCCGAACGCCTGCCCATACTGCTCCTGGAAAGCCGCCGCCTTCTCCTCGGACACGCCGCAGTCCTTGAGCACGTTCCGCACGTCCTGACCGGTCAGTGTCAGCGGATCGGCGTGCCTGTCCGCCTTGCGCTCCTCGATCATGGTGCTGACCGTCTCGTGCACGGCCTGCATCACATCCAGGCTGCATTCCTCGCCCAGCGTCTCTTGCAGCAGCGTTTGAAAGGTTTCCTTCTGCTCCTGCGCGGGCATGACCGGCTCCTGCCCCAGCACGCCGCGGACAAAGTCGTCATGCAGATCGGCAATATCGCGCGTATAGTACATCGCGCCATAGATGTTGGCGCTGCGCTCCTCGAAGGCCGGGAACAGGAAGCCCAGCTCCGGCGCGCCGACCACCCAGTCCGCCTCGCGGCTGTGGAACTCGCTCTCCGTGGCAAAGTAGCTCAGCGTCGACTTTGTCTGCTTGACCGAGCACACGCCGCACAGGATATAGTGGAATACATCCGTCGACCGATCCATGTCGGCCTCGTCGTTCTTGTCGCGATAGGGCACGTCATAGCCGTCGTGCATCAGCAGCACCAGATAATGATCGGCCGCCTGCTGCGCGTCCACCGACTGCAAACGTGCCACGCCGCTTTCGCGAATGTAGGCGACGACCTTCTCGAAGAACGCGTCCACTGCCGCGTCGTCCTTGAGCGCGCTGTCCCGCAGGGTCATCAGCAAACGATGCGCCTCCGTCTCCTGCGCGCCTGTGAACTCCACCGGCAGCAGGTTCTGCCCCTGCGTACCGGAGAGCGTCTTGCGGAAGATTGCCATGTATTTCTCGTTTTCCGCGTCCGGCATTCCATGCAGCGACTGGACAAACGTCGAAATGACCTGCCCGTCGCCGGTCACATAACAGCCGCGGATTACCGTCGGATTGCGATGCTGAGGATTCAGCCGCCGTTTCAATTCAGCCAAGTCTCGCTGATTCATCGTCGCGAATACTCCTTTTTTCTTTTTACTCCGCCCGTTCGGGTTTATTCCGACTGCGTCGGTAAACCGATTCCCTGCATCATGAACACCGTCAGCACCTCCGGCGGAGCAAGCTTGAACAGCTGTACCGTCAGCGTCGACAGGCCCTCTTGCAGGATTTCCGCCAGATCGGCCTGATCCTGCGCGCTAAGTTCCGGCAGCAGGCTGATTTCCCGCAAACCGTCCTGCGCGGGATCAAAGGCCTCAACCATTTCGCCCGTGATCGTTTCCGTCAGGTACCGCGCGTTGTCGATATACATCGTGGACGTCGACTGACCCTGGAAGGGCGACTGACCCACTTCCTCATGGATTTCATAGCGATATTGTGGAAGATCGCGTCCTTCGACCGTCATCGTCATGTCCGATACGGTTTCATGGTCGGCAACCGTCTCGATAACCTCCTGGGCCAGCAGCGACCAAACCGGTTCGCCCTGCTTCGCCGCCTGATAGCCTGCAAACGCCGGATCCTCATAAACGGCGCTGTTGATTTCGGTTCTTCGGATCAATTGCGTATTTTCCAAAACGGAAACGGTCAGATCGGCGTAGTAATTCACGTCCTCCAGGCCATAACCCCACACCAGGCGCGTATCGTTTTCCGTGAACCCGACTGAGAGGGTCGACACCTGCTCCTCACCAGCGCGAAGCACTGTCAGGGATACGCCGCATAGCGCGCCGTCCTCCCGCTCGACAAGCGAAAGCTGATAGTGATACTCGTTTCTCAGTCCGACCGTTCGGTTAAACTCCCGCGCCTCATCAAGCGCCGTCGTCAGCGAATCACCCAGCAGACGGATGATATTCTGCACGGCCGCGTCCGCGTTCAGCGCCGCGCCCGCCGCGGACAGCAGCATGGCGAGATCCCGGTCGTCGAACCGGTAGAGCGTCCGCTTCACGCCGCCCTCGTAGGCGTCGCCCGCAAAGCTGCCGGTTTCCGTCACCGCGGGCGCGCAGCCAGCAAGCCATTCGTCAAAGCAATCGGCCAACCGCTGGCTGATTGCCGGCCAGTCCACGCGGGCAACCGCATCCGCCGTTTGCCAAACCTGCGCCTGATCCGGCTTCCACGCCAGCTTTACGCCGGGAATCAGGCTGGAGGACAATGCAAAGCCCGTATCGTCCAGCACAGCCGTGGCGTCCAGCAGCGTACCGTCGCGCATCAAAAGCTCCAGACGCGCCGCGTTCTGCTGGCACGTTACGCGCACGGAAATGCTGCTGAGCAGCGCGTTGGCAGCGTCGAGGATCGCTTGGAACTGCTTTTCCGATTCGTCCGTCGATTCGACCGGAATCGTCGAAAGGAATTCGTTCATCGGCGCAATTTCCAGCGTGATTGTCCACTGCAGGGCCTCCGCCAGTCCGGACACCGGCACAAGCAGCAACGCCAGCAAAAGCGCAATCGCTTTTTTCATTCGGCTGCTCCTTTACTCCGTCAGGTCGGTCGACGTGCCGACCGGCAACGGGAGATCATCCGCCGTCTGCTTCGCCAGCGCAGCGCGCAGGTTGCCCAGCAGCGTCAGCAGATTTGAGGTCATGTCGCCGGTCAGGACGCTTTCCGCGCCCTCCGTCGGCAGGTCGAACAACAGCCAGGGCGTCGTCGTCTTGCAGGCAGCGTTCATGGTCAGCGTCGCGCCGCCGCAGGCAAAGGACGCGTCTACCTCGACGTTCGTCGGGTTCCGGTTCGCGCTGCCGGAGGACAAATGCACCAGCGCTTTCATCTCCACCGGCAGGAAATCCGCATACAGACCTTCGCTGTCCGCCAAATCGGTCAGATCAGGGGCAAGGCTGAGGGTAAAGCTCGTGCTGTCGTGATTGATGCTGCTGCTGTCCGTGCTGGTGGCATGAAGCCGTTTGACGACAAAGCCGATCGACTGCCCCGGATGATCCTCGCTCATATCCGCCGGGATCACCCGCAGCACGCCGCGCACAGTCATGTTTTCCGCCATATGCGAGGATTCTCGCACGATCAGCGTCATGTCCTGCTCGTCGCCCTCCAGCGTCGCGGTGAGCCCGCCGTCGCCCTGCTCGACGCTCAGCATTCGCGCGCTTCCGTCCGCAGTCAGGACTGGCAGGCGAAGCTCCGTAGACACCAGCTCGCCCATGGTGGACAGCTCGCGCTCCACCATCACATCCTCCTCAAAGGGCAGGGCGGCAATGGCGGCCTCATAAAAATACATCAGGTCAGGGTTCAAATAGACCGCCTGCGCGTTTTCCCGCATCTGTCCGCGCAGGAGCGTCAGCAGCGTTTCGTCCGCCATCAGCAGGCGAATCAGGCTGACCAGCTCGTCCTTGATCGCCTGTGCCGGGAGGACATAGCGAACCACCATGACGGAGTTGCCCTCGTTGTCGCGCACCATTTCCGGCGCGGAGGCATAGGCGTCCAGCCACATTTCAAGCTGCTGCTGATAGGGCAGCAGCGCGGGTTCCCAGCTTTCCGCCCAGTCCGCGTCGGATATGGACATCAGGCGCAGCGCCGCGTCATACCAGGCGGGATTCGCGCCTGCCTTGTCCAGCGCCAGCGAAGTCAGCGACTCGCCGATGGGCATGGTCAGCAGCTTTCCCGGCAGCAGCTCGCTACGGAAATACGCGTTCTCCGCATCTCCGTACAGCTGCGTCAGACCGACCTGCGTCTCCCCCTCCAGCCCGTACAGCTGGTACTGGAACTGCCCGTCGGAGTGAATCGCCCGCAGCTGCAGCTCTGCCCCATCCATAGCGCGAAGGCTCTGCGTCCAGGGCGCGTCGCCTTCCAGAGAGAAGGTCACCGTTCCCCGGAAGCCGTTGCCAAAGTCCAGCTGGCGGCGCAGCTTCTCCGGCAGCGTATACTCCGCAGCCGAGGCGCACACTGCCGTCACAAGCAGCAGTACGCACAGCGCAAGGCACGCAAGTCGTTTCATGATACCCCTCCTATTCGCGCCCTTCCCGGGCGGCCTCTACAATGGTCTGCCAGCCTGACAACCCGGCGGAAAGATACAGCGTATCCTCCTCCGGCAGCAGCACCAGCGGGCGGATCAGCGCCGCCACCGCGGCGGAAGCGGCTTCCGCCATCAGCGCTTCCCCCTTTTGATCGTCCACAACGATCTGATTCTGTTCCATCTCCCAGGAGAAAAACTCGCCGACCGAAACGGTTGCGCCGATGGTAGCGTCCTCCTGCGGATCCGATCCCCGATAGGTCTGTACCCGAACCGTTCCTTCCGCGCGGGGCGAGAGCTTGTCGCCGGAAAAAAGCACCTGCGGCGACAGCACAACCTGTTCAGCGTGTTCCGCCCCCGGCAGCATCCGCTTGATTGACACCTTGCCCGTCAGCGTGCCGCCGTCCTCCGCCGCCTCGCCCGTCAGCGACGCTTCTCCGGACAGCGTAGTTTTTTTCTTTGCTGAAACCGTCGTGTAGCTGAACTTTGCCTTCAGATCGGACTTTGTCCCGTCCGTCGTCAGCGAGCGCTCAAAGGACAGCGTGTTGCTGTCCGTGCCCTTGACGGCTGGGCTTTTGAGCGTCAGGTCGTCCCGTTCCGCCTCGCCCGTGCGGCACATCCGCCAGACAAGCGTCACGTTCCGCAGCTCGTCCTCACTGCGTCCGCATCTGCCCTTGTATTCCAGCCGCAGCACCGCGTTCTCCGCGTCCCGCCACAGCGTCAGGGACTGCTTGCCCGAAAACAGCAACCCGCTCAGCAGCGTGCGCAAGCGGCCTTCCGGGCAAAGCGCCGCCAGGGTATCCGACAGCCCGGACGCATCCTCCTTGGGCACGGTGTATACCTGCTTGACAACCGCGGTACCCATGTCGGCAATCTTTGTCTTGATCGTGGTCTGCTTCTCCCAGCCGCTCAACGGCTCGGAAACCGCACCAATCAGCGCGTAGCCCGCGTCCAGCCACTCGCGCTCGCTTCCGTCCAGGCCAAAGATGGAAAGGTCTGCTTCACCGCCCAGCGCGATGGCCGCGCTGGATGTGATAAACGTCCTGCCCGGCAGGCTGGAAAACTGCGTTTCCGTCCGCGCGTCGCTGCTGCGCTGCGCGATCGACACTGCCTCCTGGCCATCGACCAGGATCGCCATGCGGCTCCAATCTTCCTGCTCTATCTGCTGATAGTTCAGCGACATCGACAGATGACGCAGCAGCGCGTTTAATTGTCCGCAGCGCGTTTCGTCAAAGGGCATATGCGCCGCCACATCCACCGTAAGCGTAACGGACAGCGGCTTCTCCTCCAGCGCACGTAAATCAACACCAGGAATCATCTCGATTGCATCGGCCATCGCAACCGTGCCTGTCAGCAGCAGCGCAACGATCCATGCCGTCGCCCGCCGAATCCAATGCCTTCTATGATGCATCGGATAACCACTTCCTTCCCTCTACGCAACGGACGGCCTGCGGCCTTTCATCCCGGCAAGAGGGGAATTTACATTGATGACAGCGCCTGTGCAAAGGCCCTGAGCGCCTTCTTTGCTTCTTCCGCGCTGTCGATGGCGTTGATGGCAACCCGGGCCTGTGCCGCGCCGCGCAGCCCGCGCAGATACCAGGCAATATGCTTGCGCATCTCCGCAACGGCAATGCGCTCCGGCTTCCAACCAAGCAGCATATCGTAGTGACGAAGCGCCATTGCGACGCGCTCCTCGACGGTCGGCATCGCCGCTTCCTGTCCGTTCAACCGAGCCTTGATCTGATGGAACAGCCATGGATTGCCCATCGCGCCCCGGCCAATCAACAGGCCGTCCACGTCGGACTCCTTCAATCGTCGCTCCGCGTCTTCTGCGGTGAACACGTCGCCGTTGCCCAGGACCGGCACGCTGACCGCCTGCTTGACCCGGGCGATTGCCTCCCAGTCTGCCTCGCCGCTGTACTGCTGCTGCCGCGTCCGACCATGCACGGCGATTTCCTGCACACCGCAATCCTCGGCCATGCGCGCCATGTCCACCACATTGATCGACTGCGCATCCCAGCCCAGCCGCATTTTGACGGACACCGGCAGCGTTGTGGCCCCGACGACCGCCGTCAGGATTCGCCGCGCGTTGTCCGGGTCGCGCATCAGGCCGCTGCCCTCGCCGGAGCAGGCTACCTTTCGCGCCGGACAGCCCATGTTGATGTCAATGCCATCGTAACGTTCGGTTGCGGACAGCTCCGCCGCGGCGCGCGCCATCAGCGTCGCATCCTTACCGAAGAGCTGCAAAATCAGCTTCGGCTCTCGGGGATCGCGCTTGAGCAGGGAAACCGTCGCCGTGTGATCCTTCGGCGCGTACACATAGCCCATGGCGCTCACCATTTCCGTATACGCGCAGTCACAGCCCTGTTCAAAGCAAAGCACCCGCATCGGCCAGTCGGTGATACCGGCCATCGGGGCCAGACGAACCTCAGCCATCGCTGCGCCCCCGCGGGAACATGGCGATGCGGCAGGGCGTCTGCGCATAGGGCGTCAAGCGAACCTTTCGCGTTTCTCCAACCGTCAATGGCAACACCGGGATATCCGCCGGAACGCTGCCCTTCTTGCGCCATTCCGGCACGTTTCGCACCGGCGCGACCACCGTGCCCGACGCGTCAAGCTCCGGTTCGCCGCAAAGCGCGACCGCCCAATCCTCCGCCGACGCGGGATACGCCAGCACCTGCGCGCCCAGCGTCACCCAGCAGCCCTGGTGATGGCCCTCATGCACGCGAAGCGCCCGATGGAAGCGTAACGTCACCGTGTCGCCGTCCTGCCACTCCCGCGTCAGCGTCGCGTAAACGCCGGGGGTCGCCACGTCCGCCTGCTCGTCGTTGACCAGGAGCGCGGCGTTTTCCGCCCAAGCGGGAATCAGCATCCGCAGCGTGAACTTCACCGACTGCTTGAGCGCCCATACGAGGCGATATTCGTCTTCGCCGTCGCTGACGGAAGCGACGACGGTTTGACCGTCGATCGGCAGCGCATACCGCCCCGGCAGCAGCAGGTTGATCTGCGCGCCGTCCGTCCGCGTCATAACCGCGGCAGCAAGCGCCGCCGCCCAGCCGCGGCACAGGCGGTTCAGAACTCGCCAGCCCTGTTCGTCACCGTCGGAAACATGATAGCAGTCCTTCGTCCCGCAGTTGGCAGAAAGGCCGTTTACCCGCTGGAACGGCACCAGGCCCTCCGCACCGACAGCGGCGGACAGCCCGTTTTCCAGCAGCGTTTCCAGCGCCTCAAAAGCCCAGGGATCATCGCCGGATGCGTCCTGAGACGCCAGCGCCTCGGCCCATGCGCCCAGTGCAGCCGCGTCCACGCCTACGGAGGGCGACGCGCCCGCCAGCGTTTCATCCGCCGTTATGCCGCCGCACACCGAGCCGTGATAGCGCCGAAGCTTCTCCCAGCCGATTTTCGCCGCACTCAGCTCCTGCCCCTTGCCGCTCAGCAGGCCGCTCAGCGTCGCGCTTCTCGCGCCGTCCGCCAGCGCCTCGCCATGGCAGGTCAGGTATTGCCGGGTATAGAAGCCCGCCTCGCTGCCTTCCTCGGCTTCCAATCCGGCTTCCATATCGCGCCAGGACGTCACGCGGCTCATCGGCCTCTGCACCGCGAAGGTACGCAGCACGCCGCTCCAGTCCATGCTTTGCTCCCGCAGCCGCGCACAGAGCGCCGAAACGGACTTTTTGCCTGTCACGCGATACAGCCCTTCCAGCAGCGCCAGCAGATCCGCCGGGCTGGTGCGAATCGCCCCGCACGCCATCGCCCGCTCCCAATCGGCGGCCAAATGCGCGCAGTAGCGCAGCAACTTTTCCAGCAATGGACGGCGCGCGTCCTGCTCGTACATCGCAAAGACGGCACGGGCAATCGCAAGACCCTGCGCCTCGTCCTCGGCCAGCGCGCCATCCTCTCTCTGCGCTGCCAGCGCGCCAACGATCCAGCCTGCAACCGGTTCTTCCATCGGCTTTTTCGTCATCGCGCAAGCCATGCGAAACGCGCTCTCCCACAACTCAGGACGGGCGGACGCGTGCTTTGTCATCTCATAAAGCATGAACGCCTCCCTCCGCGATACACGGAAGGTACCCGCGCGCAGTGGCAGCGCGGACAGAGGCATCATCGGCGACTTTTCATAAATCGGCTTCAGCGGCAAACCTATCTCCTCCAAACCAATTATCCACACAAAACCAGTATTTATTATAGCCTTTTTTCCGCCCAAACGCAAGAAAAAAGTAAGCCCGGAGGCGTTTTGCCCCCGGGTTTATGGGATTGCATCCAATCAGTCCAGCGAAATCAGCTCGTATTCGCGAACACCCACGCCAAGCTCCGCGGCGCGTTCCACGGTGTGAATCGCGTGGCGGGAGGTCATCCGCTCAATCAGCGCGGCCTTGCCCGGATCCTCGGAGTTCATCACCGCATCGTAGCAGGCCTGATCAATGGCGACCGGATCCAGCGAGGCGAAAATGCCGATGTCGCCCATCTCCGGCTCCTTCGGATTGCTGTCGCAGTCGCAGTCCACCGACAGGCGGTTCGCCACGTTGATGTAGCACATATTTTCCGGCTTCATGTACTCCACTACGGAAAGATCCGCTTCCGCCATACACTCCAGGAAGGAGTCATGGTCAGCTGACCAGATCTTCGCCGGATCGCCCACGCCGTGAATCAGCGCCTTGCCGTGAGACGACGCAACGCCAATGGACATATTCTTCAGCGCGCCGCCAAAGCCGCCCATCGCATGGCCCTTGAAGTGGGAAAGCATCATCATCGAATCGTAATTCTTCAGGTGCGCGCCAACCATATTCTCGGACAGATGGGTATTCTCCCCGTGCACAGGCAGCGCCATCTCCCCATCCTCGTCCATGATGTCACAGGGCGCGATGTCCATAAAGCCGTGCTCACGAATTGCCTTCCAATGCTCCGCTGTCGTATTGCGACGGCCCTCATAGGCAGTGTTGCACTCGACGATCGTTCCCTTGACCTCGTTCACCAGCGGCGCAATCAGCTTCGGATTCAGGAAGTTATGCCCGCCCGGCTCGCCGGTGGACAGCTTGACGGCCACGCGGCCGTTCAGCGGCTGACCGAGGGCGTGGTAAATTTTCAGCAGCGACTCGCTGGTGATCTCCTTGGTGAAATATACCTTGGCCTTTCCCATACGGATCATTTCCTTTCTCTGTTTGAGTCGTTCAAAGGCCCAGTTGGCGTGCCTGGCCACCACGGGAGACGGATGCGTCCGCAGCGCCGCCAGCGCATCAAACCACTGTCCGTCCTCCGAGCATCCCGCTATCAGACACGCCTGCGCCAACACCCGGTTCGGAATTGCCAGATTCGTACCGATTCGCTTCGCCAGCGACGCGGCGCTCGCGCGACTGTCCGCAAGCAGCGGCTGAAGCGGCACTGATTCGCCGTGCTTTTTGGGCGGCGGATTATGCGGACAGCACCGTTGGCACACATCGCAGCCGATCAGCCGATTGCCTGTTTGCGCTCGCAGAGCTTCCGGCATCGCTTTTCCGGACAGCTGCCAGTTTCGCAGACATTTTTCCCGATGAAAGCCCGTCTCATCCAGCGCGCCGGTCGGACAGGCGTCCAGGCAGCGGCGGCACTCGCCGCATTGCAGCGGCTTGGCCTCAGGCAACAAGTGTTCCGTCGGCGAAAGCGGCGCGTCCAGCGTGAAAATCTGCACATGGAACCGGCTTCCCCAGTCCGGCAAGTAGGACAGCGTGTTGCGCCCCTGCCGAAAGCGCGGCAAACGGGCAAAAATCGGCTTCACGCGGATCTCGTCCCGCGAGGAAAGCGGAACGCCCGCCTGTTGGGCCAGCTCCACCGCTTTCCGCGCCGCCAGATACGCCTGCTGGGAGGCGTAATAGTACGGATGAATCCATGCCCCGTCCTCCGGCGCCTCCTCCGCCTCATAACCGCGGATCGCGATGAGCAGCGTAGGCTCCTTGATGCCGCATTCTTCGCCGGAGAGCACGATCACCTCGTCAAAGTCGGCGCTCAAAAGCATCGCCACGACGTCCATTGACCGTCCTCCCCCATCCTCCCTGTTTTTCTCTCAGCAAAAGCGCGGCCAGCGGGCAACGTGTTTGCCACACTGGCCGCCGTAGGCAGCAATCAGGATGCGTCGCGCTGCGCCATCATATCCTTCACCTTCATCAGGCGAGTGGTCGCGCCGCGTTCGTTTTCCTCCAGTTTCATGGAGATTTCCCGGATGGTCTGCTGGAACTGCGGGATCATGACATACTCCAATGCGTTTACGCGGCGACGGGTCTTTTCGATCTCGTCAGCCAGCATATCGCAGGACTTTTCGATCTCCGCCAGCCGAACCAGCTTAGGCAGCAGCTCTGCCAGCGTGGCGATGGCCCCGTCCAGCTGGGAGGAGGTTTCCGCAAAGCCGTAGGACTGCACCGTCTCCTGGAGCGATTCCTCCTTGACGGCGATGGTCGGAACGTGCACGGAAAGAATGTTCTTGCTGCCCAGCACCAGCTCTGCCTGCCGCGCGGGATAGAGCACCGCTTCCTCCAGAGCCTGCGGTTCCATGACAGCACGAGCAAGGGCAAAGTTCTTGAGCGCGACGGACAGTTCCTCCTCAACCTCGCGGCGGAGGCGGTCGTTTTCGCGGATAATGCCGATGAACTGCCGCACCATCTCGTCCCGCTTATCCTTGAGCAGCTTGTGCCCGCGGGTGGCGGTGGCGAGGCGCTTCTTGATGCGGGTCATCTCCATCCGCGTGGGGTTCACGCGAAGAGCGGCGGGCATCAGGCATCCTCCTTCGCACCCTGCTTGGGCAGGAATTCGTCAAGCATATCGTCACGGATACGCTTCAATTCCGTCCTCGGCAGCATCGAGAGCAGCTTCCAGCCCAGGTCAAGCGTCTCCTGCACGGAGCGGTTGGCGTTGTAGCCCTGGTTGACGTATTCCTTCTCGAAAGCGTCGGCAAAGGCGGCGTAGAGCTTGTCGATGTCCGACAGCGCGGCCTCGCCCAGAATGACCGCCAGCTCCTTGGCTTCCTTGCCGCGGGAATAGGCGGCAAAGAGCTGGTTCATCGTCGCGGCGTGATCCTTGCGGGTCTTGCCGTCGCCGATGCCCTTGTCTTTGAGTCGGCTCAGGGAGGGCAGCACGTCGATCGGCGGCTCGATGCCCTTGCGGTACAGCTCGCGGGACAGGATAATCTGCCCCTCGGTGATGTAGCCGGTCAGGTCGGGAATGGGGTGCGTCTTGTCGTCCTC